>JAWUYI010000085.1:0-16170 GCA_034110885.1 Oleiphilaceae bacterium | reverse complement strand
ACCCGGAACCAACACGAACCCGTAAATCGTCAGCCCATGCTTCAACTTCCTGAACTAAGGCATAATCTAACTCTTCTACAACCTCATCCGTTTCATCAGGTCCTACTGAAACTCTAGAGCGAAACGGTAGCGCCTCAAACCCATCAACGGTAAGTCCAGCCGCAGGCGACCCTGCAATGTTAATAATATCTTCAGCCGACTCAACCGACACAGCAGACACCGAATCCATAGCGCCCTCTGACAAAAGTTCGAATGCGTAGCTGAACGAGGAGCATAGCAAAGCAATCGACATCAAAATCGCTCGACAAAAAACACTAACTCTGCGGTACATCCTATCCATAGACTCACCAATAAAGATCATTCAACTGCTTATATTTTGCACTATTTGACGTTATTTCACAAGTCTCGACCTAGACGCCCTTTACCAAAAACTCATATACCGATTTCTTATTCAAACCATACAAATCAGCGGTTAACGCAGCGGCTTTCTTTGGCGGCAAGTCAGCCGAAATACGCTTTGCCAAACGCTTATCATCAGGTGAAAGAGAACCCTGACTCTCTTCAACCTGAGCGCCCGAGATCACCAACACGAACTCGCCTTTTCGCTGATTTGGGTCATCGGCGACTCGCGCATAAACATCCGAACTTGCGCCAGACAAAACCGTTTCAAAGGTCTTCGTCAATTCCCGCGCGACAGCGATCAGGCGCTCCGGATAAATCTCTGCAAGAAGCGCCAAGGTCTCAAGTATTCGATGCGGGGATTCATAATAAACTACCGTCCGAGACTCCTCACTTAAACCTTCAAATCTTAGCCGTCTCGCCCCCGACTTAGAAGGCAAGAAACCCTCAAAGATAAAGCTCCCGCATGCGATACCAGAAATAGAGAGCGCCGCAATCACAGCGCAAGGCCCCGGTATGGTAAACAATGGCGCATCATTTGCTCTAGCACACTGAACCAAGTGATGACCTGGATCTGATATGAGAGGCGTCCCCGCATCAGAAACCAAGGCTACGCACGCACCATCTGCCACCAAGCCGACCAAGTAATTGGCCTTTTCGCGTTCATTATGCTCATGCAATGCAATCATCTTGGTATCAATACCTAGATGATCTAAGAGCTTTCGCGTCTGCCGCGTATCTTCCGCAGCAATATAGTCTGCATCAGAGAGCACCTTTACGGCCCTATGCGTTATATCACCCAGATTACCAATAGGCGTGGCCACTACGTAAATTCCGCGTTCCAATTCTTTCATCCTCACTATAGAATGAAGACATCATAGCAGCCATCCACAAGCGCATTAAACAATTCAATGAAACGAACCAATCTTTTATATCTTGCACACACACTGATCGCAGCCTTGCTTATCTCCGGCTGTGCAGCAAACAAGACCCAAGATCGAGCAGCCTCATCCGTCGCTGCTCCAGTGCAAAGCGAATATGAAGCACTAATTAACAAAGCCAGAACAACAAAAGATGCAAAGCTTCGATCAGAACGGCTACTTGAGGCCGCCCAATCCCTTTTAGGCAATGGACTCGATGCACAAGCCAGCTATATTTTTACCGAGATAGACCCGCTTTTCTTACTCGGCGTCGCCCTGAATCAATACCAAATACTGTCACTCGAGCTAGCTCTAGCTAGCAGTGATAACGCCAGACTTAAAAGCAAAGTCGACGACATTCGCCTCGACCAGATGTTGATGTCGCCTATCAGCGAGCAACAAAAACTAATCAAGTTGCTAGCTGCGAGTTACGAGCGGGTCGACGAACCCACGAAAGCAGCAATCCTTCTTGCCGAGTATGAGGGGATTTTTACTAACGACAGCGTCAGTTTCATGAACGAAAGAATATGGCTTTTACTACAACAAGCCAAAACCGACACTTTGATGCAATATTCATACACGGGGAAAAACCCTAATGTCATTGCATGGCTCGAGCTAGCTAAGAACATTAAGCTCACGCAAGCGAGCCTGGATCAGCAATATGCTGCCCTTATTAGCTGGATGAAGATCCATCCAAACCACCCCGCAACGAGCAACCCACCTTTAGAGCTCGAACTTCTGGCCCAGTTACCCGCAACAAGCCCAAAGCAAATTATATTAGCCCTGCCTTTAAGCGGCCCTTACGCAAATGTAGGCCAAGCCGTTAGTGATGGATTTCTTGCCAACTACTTTGCAAGTAAGACACAAGAGCACCCCATCGAAGTCAAACTATTTGACACGAACGAGAGCCCAATAGCGACACTCTATAAGTCTCTTGAAAAAAACCAAATACTAGGGCGAAACGCACTCATCGTTGGACCCTTGGGCAAGAAAAGCATCGAAGAGATCGCCGATTCAGACTACCTTACAACACCGACACTCGCACTCAATTACTCAAAAGACATTCAGCCGCACCCCTTACTGAACTTGTTTGGGCTCGATCCAAGCGATGAAACATTACAAAGCGCACAAAGTATGCGCGACTCTAAACTTCTGCGCGTTGCAGTGATCGCGCCTAACTCTGACTGGGGTAAACGGCTAAATACATCCTTCTCAGACCAGCTACAGCGATTCGGCGGTCACGTCGTAAAAACCAGCTTCTATGAAGACCAAAGGGACCTCGCAAACAGCGTTGCAGTTCTACTTGCTACCAAAGAAAGCAAAGACCGCGCAAGAAATATGATGAGAATCACTCGCCAGCGGCTTGAGACTGAACCTAGACGCCGTCAGGATATCGACGCAATTTTTATGCTTGCTGACAATAAAACCGCAAAGCAAATAAAGCCAATGCTGGCCTTTAACTTTGCTAGAGACATACCCGTTTACGCAATATCTCAAACACACGACCCTTTTACTCAAGATGAGAATAGTGACTTAAATGGGGTTCGGTTCTTAGACATACCATGGATGCTGTCGAAAACGAGCCCTCTGCGCAGTAAGATCGAAGAAAATATTGGCGTAGACGCTGAACGTTATGCTCGTTTCTACGCACTCGGAGCAGATGCGTTTACATTAGCTCCACGCCTAGTGCTCATGACTGAAATCAGCAACTCCTTCGTTCAGGGCTATACCGGAACTCTTTCCATGGGCGAACAAGGCAAGATAAAGCGGACACTTCAATGGGCTAAATTTTCAAGAGGCTCCGTTAAGATACTCAATTAACCGCGCCCTAATCGCTGAACATAAACAAGGATGCTTATGTTAAAAAAAGGTTTAAAATACGAAGGCATTGCCCTCAAGTTTTTGCTCAAGCAAGGGCTAGCATTAGAGGAGCGAAACTACCATTGTAGGATGGGCGAAATCGACCTAATCATGAATCAAGACTCCTGCCTGGTCTTCATCGAAGTTCGTTATCGAAAATCCCCAAAATACGGAAGTGCTGCTGAAAGCGTCACTTACGCGAAACAACAAAAGATCTGCAAAGCAGCCGCAGCGTATTTGAACTCGAAGAGTAGATGGAATTGCAACATTCGATACGACGTCGTCGCGATCGAGCCGTCACATAAGAAGACTGACCCTCTTTCAATAAACTGGATTAAATCCGCTTTTGAGCACACAGGAAAAATATGAACAAACTATCTGCGCTGGCCAACTTAATGTGTAGATCTGTCGATGACCTCGCCATCAACATTGACTCTATTTCGAGTCAGATTGAAGGCGTTAGCGAACTAATAGTCAACACCCTGCTAAATGACGGAAAACTGCTGATTTGCAGCAATGGCTATGCATCTCCATTTGGGGAAATACTTACCACAAGCTTGATGCATCAGCAGGCCTTTGAACGGCCAAGTTTACCCGCGATAAATTTAAGCTTGGATGCAACCACAATTTCAGCGATAGCCAACAACACTAGTCCACAAGTCGTCTATAGCAGACAGATCAGAGCGATTGGCCGAGAAGGCGACTGCCTCATAACACTATCAACGGATGGAAATTGCAGTAACCTCATCCAGGCTGTGGAGAGCGCACATGAGAAAAATATCAACGTCGCAAGCATTAATGGCCTCGCGAACGCAAAACTAGCAGAAAAGATAAAGGGAGACGACAGAGGGGTCAATCTAAACGCGAAGTCTTTAACCAACACAATGGAGCTAATGCTACTAACAGTTAATGCACTTTGCAGAAAGATTGAGTCGCAACTATTTGGCATCCCCCTAGAATAGCGATGAAGGCTCAGAGCGAATAGCTATTTTACAATTTTTAAGGACGGTTTATGCACAGAAGAGCTAGCGCTCTTACTTGACGGAGGCACTTCATCAAAAGGAGGGGGCTCTGGAGCACCTGGTTCAGCGCCGAAAACCATGCCCTGGCCATTTTCTTTCGCGTAGATGGCCATGACAGCAATCACTGGGATGTAGACCTGCATCGGAACACCGCCAAAACGAGCCTTAAATTCGATTGCTTCATCTTCAATCGTCAAGTCGCTTACCGCACCAGGGCATACATTAAGAATAATTTGCCCATTTGTTACGTAGTCTTCGGGCACATGGACACCCTGTATACCAGCATCGACAACCAGATACGGAGTAAAACCGTTATCAACGATCCACTCGTTCAAGGCTCTCACTAGATATGGCCGACTAGGCGTCATGCCGCTTCCCCTCAGCAATCAACATGGTGACTTAAATGCGTCTTAATGACGCATCTCAATTTCTACTTCAGACAAACTCTCTTTGAACGACTCTCGTTCAAAAATGGTTTCCATATAGCGCAAAATAGGTTTTGCTGCAGGCTCAGATAGCTCGATACCCAGCACAGGCAATCGCCACAACAATGCAGCTACACAGCAGTCCACAATCGTGAACTCATCGCTCATAAAGTAAGGCTTCTCTGCAAAAATGGGGGCTGTCGACAACAAGCTCTCTTTAAACTCTTTGCGCAAGGCGTCAGCACCCTTACCTGAAGGATCAGCAAGAATACCATCAACCAGTCGACACCAGTCCTTGCGAATGCGATACATCATTAAACGACTCTGCGCACGCGCAACGGGATAAACCGGAAGCAAAGGCGGATGTGGAAACCTTTCATCAAGGTATTCCATCATAATATCGGCTTCATACAAAACCAAATCCCTGTCCACAAGCGTCGGCAACTCATTATATGGGTTGTGGTCCGACAGTTCTGCAGGTTTGTTTGAAGGATCTACATCAATGATATCTACCGCAACACCTTTCTCTGCCAGAACAACACGAACCCGATGGCTGTAATGACTACCACCATCCGAAAAAAATGTCATTGACGACCTTTTGGTCACAACGCCCATAGGTTTACCTCATTTGGAGTTAAATATGCGTCAACTAGCTTCAATGAACTAGAAAATCGCCGAAATTATACACGATTCAACGCTTAAGCGAGACCAAGATTTTCGCTTAGCCACAAAAAAGGCTATTGGAGTACACCAACAGCCTTTTACAAACCGCTCGCGCCTAGTGAATGCCCCGCCAATACTCTTTATTCAAGAAGTAAACGAACACAAACAAAAACGCCAAGAAGATCAGAACATAGCGACCCAAGCTCTCGCTTTGCAAACGAGAAGGCTCTCCAATATACGTCATGAAGTTCACCAAATCGTAAATAGCCTCATCGTATTCCGCAGGGCTCAATGAACCTTCAACAAGGTACTCTTCACAACCACTACTTTTCACGATATTGCCAGAAAGCGGATCTACTTCAGGCTCAACCCCTAACTCTGGCGGTTTAGCGCACACCCCCTGCAAGTCAGCCAAAACATGTGGCATACCCACATCCTTAAAGATTACGTTGTTCACGCCGTAAGGACGCTTAGAGTCAGCATAGAAGCCTCGAAGGTAATTATAAAGCCACTCAGGCCCTCTCAAGCGAGCAGACAAAGTCAAATCAGGTGGAGCACTACCAAACCAAGTGCTTGCCTGCTCCTTCGACATTGAAATAGTCATCAGCTCGCCGATTTTTGCATCACCAAAAATCAAATTCTCTTCATAGATCTCATTCGGAATCCCAAGGTCATTAGCGCCGCGCTCATACCGAGCATGCTCTAGCGAATGACAAGCAAAACAGTAATTCGTAAACAGAGCAAGACCTCTCTGCAGTGACTCCTGATCCGAAACATCTGTGTCGATGCTATCCATTGGAGGCGCATGGCCTCCTGCGGAAAATACTGCACCTGAGAAAACGGATAAAAATAGCGCAAAGATTATTGTTTTCATCGCATTGTCACCCTTTCTGGAACTGGCTTAGTCTTCTCAACGCTTGTGTACCATGGCATTAGTATAAAGTAGGCAAAGTAAACCCCAGTCAACACGCGAGCCCAGAAGGTTCTCTCTGGCGTCGCGATCACGACGCCCAAATAACCTAAGATACAAAATGCAATGACAAACAACGCTAAAGCAATCTTACTTAAGTTTCCTTTATAGCGCATCGATTTCACTGGACTGCGGTCTAACCAAGGCATTACAAACAACACAGCAATCGCGCCACCCATTGCCACAACACCTAGGAATGCATCCGGAACAGCTCTCAAAATCGCATAGAACGGCGTAAAGTACCAAACCGGCGCTATATGATCAGGTGTTTTGAGCGGATTCGCAGGCTCAAAGTTCGGCTTCTCTATAAAGTAACCACCCATTTCAGGGAAGAAAAACACAACTGCACAAAAAACAAAAAGGAAGACAACAATACCTACCAAGTCGTGGACTGTGTAGTAAGGGTGAAATGGAATGCCATCTTTTGGAATACCGTTTTCATCTTTGTTTTTCTTAATTTCTACACCATCGGGGTTGTTTGAACCCACTTCGTGCAACGCCAAAACGTGCAGCACCACTAAAGCCAAGATTACGATAGGCAACGCAACTACATGGAGAGCAAAAAAGCGATTAAGTGTAATACCTGAAATAAGATAGTCACCACGAATCCACAGAGCTAAGTCTTCCCCGATACCAGGAATCGCGCCAAAAAGATTCACAATAACCTGAGCACCCCAGTAAGACATCTGGCCCCATGGAAGCAAATACCCCATGAACGCTTCCGCCATAAGTGCCAAGTATATGGTCATTCCAAAAATCCAGACCAACTCCCTAGGCTTTTTGTATGACCCGTAGAGTAATCCACGGAACATATGCATATAAACGACGACAAAGAACGCTGAAGCACCGGTAGAGTGAAGATACCGAAGCAACCATCCATATTCTACGTCGCGCATAATATATTCAACGGATGCAAATGCCGCCTCAGCCGAAGGGTTATAGCTCATGGTCAACCAAATACCAGTTAGTAACTGATTAGCCAATACCACAAAAGACAATACCCCGAAGAAATAAAACACGTTAAAATTCTTCGGCGCATAGTATTTACTCATATGCTTTTCGAATGCTTCCACAACTGGAAGACGGTCATCAATCCATGCAATTAGCTTTTGCATTACGCTGTCTCCTCATCAACACCAATCATTAGCGTTTCGTCATCCAAATACTTGTACGGAGGCACCTGAAGGTTTTTAGGTGCCGGGACACCTTGATACACCCTGCCAGCCAAGTCGAAACGGGAGCCATGACAAGGACAGAAGAAACCTCCCAACCAATCAGCATCGAACTCCTGGGGCTCAACTTCAGGAACAAACTGAGGGGAGCAACCTAAGTGGGTGCAAATACCGACCAAAACAACATACTCGGGCTTGGTAGAGCGATAAACGCTTTCTACATAAGCTGGCTGCTGAGGCTCTATTGACTGAGGGTCTCTTAGCTTATCGTTAAGCTTATCAAGATTATCTAACATCTCTTGGGTACGACGAAGAACCCAAACTGGTTTACCTCGCCACTCTACAGTCATTCTCTGACCGGGCTCTAATTTACCAATAGACGCTTTCACAGGCGCACCCGCCGCTTTTGCCTTTGCGCTTGGATTCCAGGAGGCAACGAACGGTACTGCCGCACCAATTGCTCCCACACCACCAACCACAGAGGTCGCACCTATCAAAAATCTGCGTCGGCTCGCATTCACGTCGCCATCACTCATACAGGCTTCCCCCAATTAAAATTCTTAGGACTCTTAGTTATTGTTTTTAACGTATTAATCATATATTGAACGCAACGTCTTCTTAATAGAGTTTAACTATGGCTAAGCATACTATTTTGCCTAGCACCCAAAAGCCCCAAATAGTAATTAAATTACAGTACCGCATCAACAACTTTAGCCAGTTTCAACCAAGTTGAGCTTAAAAACATAGAGATGCGTTTTTTTAAACAAAAAAAACGCCTGACAGGATTCCCTGCAGGCGCTTGCAATCCGAGAAACGATTATCGCTTCGAGAACTGTGGACGCTTACGCGCTTTACGTAAACCAACTTTCTTACGCTCTACCGCTCTCGCATCACGAGTAACCCAACCAGCTTGACGCAAAGGCCCACGCAAGGTCTCATCATATTCCATCAATGCGCGCGCAATACCGTGACGAATCGCACCAGCCTGACCAGTTGTACCACCACCTTTCACAGTGATTTTAAGATCAAACTTATCAGCCATTTCAAGCAACTCTAAAGGCTGACGAACAACCATCTGAGCCGTTTTACGACCGAAAAACTCATCTAGCGGACGACCATTCACTTCAATCTGACCACTACCTGACTTTAAAAATACTCGAGCCGCCGATGTTTTACGACGACCTGTACCGTAATTATATGCAGTTGACATAATCGTCTTCCTAAATATCTAAATCTTTTGGTTGTTGAGCCGTATGAGGATGCTCTGTACCCGCATACACTTTCAACTTCTTAAACATCGCACGCCCAAGTGGACCACGAGGCAGCATACCTTTCACAGCGCCTTCAATAACACGCTCAGGAGCCTTATCAATTAACTTTTCAAAACTAATTGATTTCAGACCGCCGATATAACCTGTATGCCTGTGATAAATCTTATCACTTGCCTTCTTACCAGTAACCGTCACTTTTTCTGCGTTTACTACAACGATGTAATCACCAGTATCGACATGTGGAGTGAATTCTGGTTTGTGCTTGCCCCTTAAACGGCTCGCGATCTCGGTCGACAATCGACCTAGTGTTTTGCCTGTAGCATCAACTACATACCAGTCACGCTTTACCGTTTCTGGCTTTGCACTTAACGTTTTCATTTAATCCGCCTTTATGACTCTTTCGAGCAAAATACGCCCGAGACCCGCATAACACACAGGAATCGAGATTCAATAATCAGTTTACGGGACGATATTGAGACGGGGCTGACTCGCATACGTACCGACAATTTGAGGGCGCGCATTATAATACGATTCCAAAACAAATTACCAGCGCTAATTTACGATGTTTTTGAGATACTCCAAACTTGACTCACTACGAAAAGAAAAGCGAATCGACATTGCACTCAATTTGAAAAGATAACTCCTCGCGATTTAACTCTTTAATCTCACACAAGCGACTGTATATTTGGATAATATCTAAAGGTGACCCTAACTTAGATGGACTGGTCGGCAGATACATGTCCGGCGAATCAGTCTCTAACAACAATGCGTCGACAGGTAGCTTCCTGATCGCCTCGTAGGTTTTACCGGTGCGTGAGCGACAGATTACAGAGCCAACACCTAAATGAAACCCTTGATCAACAAACGCTTTAGCTTCTGCATAACTCCCTGAAAACGCATGAATCACGCCTCTAGAATTCCCTCCGACCTTTAAGGCCTTGAGCACTGCGGCATGAGAACGAACAGAGTGAACAATTACTGGCAAATCAAAACGCACCGCAATTGACAATTGCTCAGCGAAATATTCATGCTGGGAAGCTAATTCGCCAATGCGAGCGTCGAGCCCAATTTCGCCCACCGCAACACAAGACCCGGAACTCAACGCCAACAAGCGCTCTAACTCCAACAAATGTTGCAAGCGATGTTGAGCAAGAAACACTGGATGAAGGCCCAGCGCAAATGTGACGCCTCCAATGTTTTTAGAAAGAGCTAACACTCCCCCCCATGCATCTCGTGACACACTGGGAACTATGAAGCGCTCTACACCCTTTGCTCGAGCGGAGCCCAATACAAATGGTAAACATTCTTTAAATACATGAGAATCTAGGTGGCAGTGCGTATCGGTAAAAACGCGCCGCACCTAACTAGTGCTCGCGCGTTTTATTGAATTCAACCTCGGGATGACGCTCTTTCGCTAACTGCAGGTTTACCATAGTCGGCGCGATGTAAGTCAGATTGTCTCCACCATCAAGCGCTAGATTGTCGTAAGATTTTTTCTTAAACTTTTCAAAAGCACTTGAGTCGTCGCTTTCCACCCAACGAGCTGTGGCAACAGCAATAGACTCATAGATTGCATCAACTTTGTACTCAGACTTTAAGCGATGAACGACCACATCAAACTGCAATACGCCTACGGCGCCCACAATTAAATCATTATTGGCGAGCGGACGAAACACTTGAACAGCACCTTCCTCCGACAACTGGATAAGCCCCTTATTAAGCTGCTTCCCTTTTAAAGGGTCTCTCAACCTTATGCGTCGAAACATCTCCGGAGCAAAATTGGGTATCCCGGTAAATCGGACCACCTCACCCTCAGTAAATGTATCCCCTATCTGGATCGTCCCGTGATTGTGCAAGCCTATAATGTCACCGGCATACGCAAGCTCTGCGTTTTCTCGATCTCCCGCCATAAACGTCACTGCATCGGACACACGAATATCCTTTCCAATTCGAACATGGCGAAACTTCATTGCCTTTGTATACTTGCCAGAGCAGATTCTCATAAAGGCAATACGATCACGATGTTGAGGATCCATATTCGCCTGGATTTTAAAAACAAACCCCGAGAACTTTTCCTCTAAAGGGTCAACAACCCTTTGGTCCGTGAGCCTAGGCTGTGGACTGGGCGCCCATTCCGTCAGGCCTTGAAGCACATGATCTACACCGAAATTCCCTAACGCTGTGCCAAAATAAACAGGCGTCAATTCGCCCGCCAAAAACAACTCACGATCAAATTCATGAGAAGCCCCTTTGACTAACTCCATTTCCTCTCGCAACTGGGCAGCATAGGCACCTAGGGCATGATCAAGTTCAGGATTATCTAGACCCTCAATCACAACTGACTCTTGTATTCGATGCCCTTGGCCAGTTTGATACAAGACGGTTTTATCTTCATAGATGTGGTAAACACCCTTAAACTCTTTGCCCGAGCCTATAGGCCATGTAATCGGTGCGCATGCTATTTTTAAAACATCTTCCACCTCATCCATCAGATCGACAGGGTCTCTAATATCGCGATCGAGCTTATTCATGAATGTAACTATAGGCGTGTCCCGCAGACGAGTAACTTCCATCAACTTAATTGTTCTTGCCTCAACACCTTTTGCCGAGTCTATAACCATCAAACAAGAATCAACAGCTGTAAGGGTCCGGTAAGTGTCTTCCGAAAAATCTTCGTGCCCTGGAGTGTCTAAGAGGTTCACTAAGCAACCATCAAACGGAAACTGCATCACGGAGGTCGTTACAGATATCCCCCTCTCCTTCTCCATTTCCATCCAATCTGACTTAGCATGCTGCCCGCTTTTTTTTCCCTTTACAGTTCCTGCTTTTTGAATCGCAGCCCCAAACAATAAAACCTTTTCTGTAATCGTTGTCTTACCCGCATCAGGGTGGGAGATAATAGCGAAGGTGCGCCGTTTTTCGATTTCTTGCTTAAAGCTACTCATTAAATGAATTCACTGTCTGAAAATTTGATAGGAATTATAGCGGAATATAATTATATATAGTGATCAAAGGATAAATCGAGAGTCATTAACATCGCATCTTCTCGACCAGACGACGATGGATAGTAATTTGGGCGCACCCCGACCTCATTAAAGCCTTCCGAGTGATAAAGTTTAACAGCCACCCCATTACTCACACGAACCTCTAGATAGAAAACCGTACTTTTGCGCTGAACAGCGATATCAATTAGTTTTCTTAAGAAGGTGCGTCCTAGACCCTGACGAGAATAACGGGGATCGATACACACATTAAGCAGATGCGTCTCGTCTAAAATATGAGAAATAACCCCATGGCCCACTTGCCCACCATCCGCACAAAACACCCAACACTCATCTCGCCCAGCAATACATTCTTCGAACACCTTTCGGGTCCAAGGAATAGGGTAAGCCGCCCGCTCAACCTCCATCACAAGGTCGAGATCTGATATCAACATAGGCCTAATTTCAATCGGCATCAGACTTTGTGGTCAGGACGCAAGGCTGCCCATAACAACCTTTTACTCGACGCATCATTCATACAGTCGAAAATCGAAACCGGAAACATACTCAAACTTGACTCTGATCTTGATTCACCCGCCTGAATAGCGACCAAGGCGTTTCGGTCAAAAACGCTCCCAAAATAGAAGAACTTTTTATGTTTATGAGCAGATGCTAAATCAAAAAAGCGCCTCAGAATATTTTCGCGCAACGGAGCCTCATCCTTCTGATCAGAGTTTTGAAAGTCAAACAAAGGCCAAACACACTGCGCTAAGTACTCCGCTATAACACTTTTCGAAAATGCAGCGACTAAAACATTCTCGAGCAACCTTCTTTCTTTGCTTAAAGACGCATCGTCCGAGCTGTCCATTAGAATCAAGAGGTCGTCGCATACGTACAAACGGACGCAGAATTCGGGATTTACTGACTGCTTAGAAGAATGAGGCGTTTCATCTAACTTAAGGTTACTAAGGTCGTCGCTTTGACCCACCGGCCCCTTGAGTAACCCTGCTAGAGGATGAGTCTCGACACGCGCCCGTATCGGTTCAGATGGAGCTGTTTGCAAACTTACAGGCACATGGGCCCGCAAGGCTGACCGGGAAAGGCTTTCAGGCTTAAGCGATGAGAGGTATCTCTTGCTTTCAGAGACCTGCTCGTCCGCCATGCGGTCATAATTAACCGTCCTGCACGTACCGGAAAGAGAATAGCGCCCATACCAAGACCCAACTCCCATTTCAGAGAGATATAACTTGTGCAGACCTAAGGGACTAGCCAACTCTGAATGAATCAAACTTCACCTTGAGGGTGCTGTCGATCATCTTTCGCTTCCATAAGGTTTAAGGCGCGTAGATACGCCTTTGCAGAAGCAATAACAATATCAGTATCCGCCCCGAGCCCATTTACAATGCGACCACCGCGCTCAACCCGCACGGTCACTTCGCCTTGGGAATCAGTCCCGCTTGTAATATTATTAACTGAGTACAGTTGCAAATTAACTCCAGACTCAACGAGAGCCTCAATTGCAGAGAAGGCCGCATCTACAGGCCCACTTCCCGAAGCTTCCGCTGTTTGTTCTACACCGTCCAGCAAAAGAGTTACTTTTGACACCGGCGTAACTCCCGTTTCTGAACTCGCAGACATGCACACCAGTTCATAACGATCTTTTGAGAGAGAAGACATATTTGTACTGACCAAAGCATGCAGATCCTCATCGAAAATCTCGTGTTTCTTATCAGCCAACTCTTTAAATGCAGCGAAAGCAGCATTCAATTCAGATTCAGTTTCTAAAGCGATCCCTAGCTCTTCGATCCTAGAACGAAATGCATTACGACCCGAATGCTTGCCAAGCACAAGGCTATTAGTATGCCAACCGACATCCTGAGCCTTCATAATCTCATATGTTTCCCTATGCTTTAAGATACCGTCTTGATGAATCCCTGATTCGTGGGCAAAAGCATTCGCTCCAACAATGGCTTTGTTCGGCTGGACCGCAAAACCTGTCACCGTCGAGACTAAACGAGACACTGGTACGATCTGAG
Organism: Oleiphilaceae bacterium; assembly: GCA_034110885.1. GTDB lineage: Bacteria > Pseudomonadota > Gammaproteobacteria > Pseudomonadales > Oleiphilaceae > PZPK01. Next base: position 2,451 of record JAWUYI010000085.1, on the reverse strand, counting down.
TCGTATCGATATTGGTCGTCATATCAAACCAATCGGATCTTGTTTTTACAGCCATGACTATTTCTTCTAAAGAAGCATTACCTGCACGCTCACCCAAGCCGTTAATGGTGCACTCTACTTGACGCGCACCATGCCTCACTGCCGACAAAGAATTCGCAACTGCTAGTCCTAGATCGTTGTGGCAATGGACCGAGAAAATAGCTCTATCCGAGTTTGGGATTCTCTCGATCAAGGCCCTAATTGTTTCGCCAAACTGGTCTGGGATTGCGTAGCCTACAGTGTCAGGAATATTTATAGTACGAGCTCCAGCATTGATTGCAGCCTCTATAATCCGACATAGAAAATCAATTTCGGACCTTCCCGCATCCTCACAAGAAAACTCGACATCATCGGTATGCGACCTTGCGCGCTTGACGGCATGAATAGCCTGCTTAATTACATCTTCCGGATCCATCTGAAGCTTATACTTCATATGAATAGGCGATGTAGCAATAAATGTGTGAATTCGAGATGCATTTGCGCCGCGCAGAGCTTCGGCCGCGCGGTCTATATCTTTATCAAGCGCCCTAGAGAGACTGCATATTCTTGAGTCCTTGATAGTATTCGCTATAGCTTTCACAGCATCAAAATCTCCAGGACTTGCAATCGCAAAGCCCGCCTCTATTACATCAACTCGCATTTTTTCAAGTGACTTCGCGATCCGGAGTTTTTCTGCCTTAGTCATTGACGCGCCGGGACTCTGTTCACCATCACGCAATGTGGTATCAAATATAATTAATTGGTTGTTGCCGGACATACGCCCTACTCCTAAAACTTGAATCTAAATTAAAATAATAAGAACGCTGAAAACCGAGGATATTTGCGTAACGGCAGGAGTAGAAAGCAGTGTATTTGGCGTCGCAGCGACAACTACCGTATCAAAGTAAGTAGTAGCGCACTTGACTGGCAACTTGTTCGTTATGACCGTATCGAGCGCAATATCCAAGTAAGAATTTAAGATTTTCTCGTACCCTAAACTATAAACAGCTGGGCTTGGTTTGCCAAGCCAAAAACAAAGAATTATGGCTTTCATGCGGCGCAAGTGATCTGTATTAAGAACACGCACTAACGTAATTGCGGAAGCCAAGATTTTTAATCAGAATTAGAGCTCATAATACAAAAATAATACGAGCCTAGGGGATCATGATGAAACTTCGAACACTTATAACCACATGTTTAGTTATCGGTTTTTGCTCAACCGCAACAGCGATCGAGAGCAAGAAAATCTGCACTTGGGATCCTGTCGGAAAGAATGGACCTGTGATGGAATTCTATTCTGGCTTAAAACCTAAAGCGATATCTTGGGGCTTAGACATCGAACTGGTCGCATACACCGATGAAAAAGTCGCTGCAAATGATTTTAAAGCTGGAATCTGCGAGGCGGTACACCTAAGTGCAATCCTATCCCGTCAGTTCGTACCATTTGCTGGCACCCTAGATGCGATCGGAGGAATTGTTTCTGACGAGGGCCTCGCAAAAGTCATAGCGACGATGGCTAGTCCGAACGCAGGAAAGATACTATCTCACGGGCCTTATGAGGCCGTTGCTTCCTTCCCTGTAGGTGCGATGTTTACTTTTGTAAGTGATAAAAACATTAATTCAGTCGCAAAGTTTAGTGGTAAGAAAATTTCTGTACTAAACGAAGACCCGCAAGCTCATAAACTTTCAAATTTGGTTGGCGCATCGCCGGTTGGCACCTCACTCGCGACATTTTCGGGGCAGTTCAATAATGGGAATATAGACATCCTATTTATGCCTGCCTTGGCGTACAACACCTTTGAGCTTTACCACGGATTAGGAGATAAGGGCGGGATACTCGATCATCGAATGTACTATGGCATGCTTCAAACCATTACTAAAAAAGCCGAGTTTCCCGAGGATTTTGGGCAAAAAATGAGAAGTTACGTAATAAGCAGACTGAAAGATATCAATAAGCTCGTCGCGGATGCTGAAGCTGAGATTCCATCGAAATACTGGATCAAAACGAGCGACCAAACTAAAGCCGAACTCATTAAGCTGAGCAGAGACGTTCGACTTGCACTCAAAGCCGAAGGGACGATGGATCCGAAAGCACTTAGATTGCTATGGAAGATCCGTTGCTCTGATAATCCGACCGCGAGCGAATGTGCAACACCCGAATAGCCCACAAAAAGAATGAAGCCTCCGAAAGGATGGCTTCATTAACGCAACATTAGAAATCATTTAGTTCCGGAACGCGCGCAATAACATGTGCTATTACAGAAGCACTGAGTTAATGACGGAAGCGCGAAATGTTTATAATCAACATGCTAGCTCATTTGGCCCTTGTCGGCCTAGTCTATCAACTGATCATCAAAACACGACACGTGTATGCATGTGCGAACTCTCGTAGTGCGGCGATGGATCTGACAAAACACCGCCAGATGTTTTCGG
>JAWUYI010000084.1:0-14715 GCA_034110885.1 Oleiphilaceae bacterium | reverse complement strand
GAGTTCGCGTCACTGTTGTATGGAGAGACAAAACCACCCGCTTGAATAACACGTTTCATGTTGTAGTGAAGCTCACCAGTCTTGCTACCAGGCATCCAACTATGTGATGAAACTAAACCGCTATAACCATGCGCTTCTGCGATATCTAAAACAGTTGTGGCTGCTTTATCAGACATATGGTCCATTTCGATCAGCATACCTTTGTTGATCATTCGCTCAACTAAATAACGACCTAAGTCCGTCAAACCTTTGCTATTGCAATGCTCGATACTAGGGTCATAAGTCGGCGTATTTGGCACTAGCGCATTAATAACGTCTCCGATTACAGGCTCGCTACCTAGCTCAGGGAAGCCAGATGTCATATGCTCACCGCTGGTTTCAGCATCACACTCTCCTGTATGGAAGAAGTGACCCGTACTCAGCCATTCGCCAATGTTCATCAAGCCATCTTCTACGACAGAACCACTAAGACGGTTGTCGAACTTGTGTGCTGGGAACAAAGCACGAATACCTAGGCCATGAAGCTCGTTCAACTGTCGATCAACATCGGTGTAGGTGCAGCTATCTTTCTCGCCACAGTTAAACACCTCTGACGCTTCGACACCCATAATGACTGCAAGCTTACCGTCAGCAATGACTTCACGCGCATCTTCAGGCGATGCCACAACGCGGAAGAAACCTTTGCCACGACCACCTGCTTGCGCGTCGATGTATTCTTCCATTTCACGCATACGGTTTATTTGCAGGCGAATACTGTCCATGGTGTTACAGCTGTTCGGGTTAATCCAGCTTGCTGGGTTAACCGTTTTCTGCAAGTTACATAGCACTTCGTTCTCAACAAGGTGAGTCACAACAATACGTTGTCCACCCAACCAAGCGCGTTCCATCCACTTGTGGTAATAACCCATGTGGCTAAGTTGTTTTGCGTTTGGCCAAAACGGGAAGTCAGGATAACCCGCTGTATCGTAGCGGAAGTTAACGTCGCCATAGGCTTGCAGATTGCCGATGATATCAAGCGAACCATCTGGACCGTGCACAATTTCAGAATCTTTCAGCGCGTCTTCAACACCCCAACGGCTAAATGGCTTACCGTGCATGAACTTTCCGCCCATGAACTCATAAGACGTTATGTGCGTATGCGGGTCAACAAAACCACGCACTGGCTCACTAGCATCACCCTTCAATACATCAGTGCTACCCGCTACGTTTGTAGTGATTTCAGGGAAATCAGCACAACCAGTGTTCGAAATGAGCTTAAAGTATGGCTCGCTGTTAGCATCGCCTGGATTGATTGGATCGATAAAGTAAGGCTTGTCTTGGCTGTAGTTATTGCGCATAACCTGGTCTAAGCCAATCATATGAAAGCGGTAAAGGTAGGTGCCATCTGCCTGTTCGTGCGCTGTGGTATCGAACTCAGCGAATTTACCAGCATAAGTGCCTGCGGTCATTTCTCCAGGAATAATACCTGCAAGGTATCTGCCTTCGGCATCACGCATCATATAGTGACCCAAGCTGCTAGGCTTGAAGAAAAACCGTGCTGCGTCTTCTTTGGTCAAAGCGTCAGACGCATAACTCATACCGTCATCAATAACACCACCGGTGTAATTCAAACGGAAGTACTTGCCGGTAACGGGAGACTGAATAGAAAAACACTGTTGTGCCAAACTATGCACTGGGTTTTCGCCGGCGCTAGGGTAATACCCAAGCACATTCTCTTCACCGGTAAACCAAGTGCCAATGGTGTCGAGGGTGTTAACAAAATCTTCGTAGGTATCTTCGACAGTTTCGACCGCGCCTTCAACCCAATCAACGGTGTCTTCTGCAGCACCTTCAACCCAGTCGATTGCATCATCAAACCAACCCGCATGAGCCGGGCTTGCAAACCCCATACTCATCACTAGCGGGATGGCTAACAGCTTCCCATTCAAACGTTTCTTCTTCATAACAGAACCTTTATATTTATATTTTTTGGTACGAAAAACTAACCGCCGCAACACTCAAATTTGTCCCTTCTAATAAAGAAGCCTTAGCAACATTCACTTTAAAATGCCCTAAGCCCACCCTAACTAATGCTAAATTTAACGCTTTGGTCACGGCAACCATTGCTTGTTGAGCACCCAAAACAGTAACACCCAATGCAAAGCGTACACATAACCAGACAGGACAAAAACTAGGCTTTGGCGGTCAGAGATGACAAAAAGAATCAATATGAGAAGCTGTACTAAAGGGACGAACCGTTAGGACACGGAGAAGTTACTGAAAAAGATCCAGAGACAGCAGAACGCTATGTCTCACCTTCAGAATGACTGTCAATAAGGGTCTGAATAAGTGCGTTCGCATTTACATCCGTTGAAAACAGCACGCCTTTCTCATTCATAAATGTGGTGTCAGTCGGGTTGAGCACTAAGGCTTGGCCGTGCGAGTCTGTCACGTGCGCTTCAAGCTCTTTATAGATACACGCGGTCGCCGCAAAATCCCAAATACTTCCGCCACCCTGCTTTGCTTTCGGGAATTTGAAATAACACCCTAGGCCGCTATCCAAAACCCAAATAGCGCTCATAACAGAGCCGGCGTCGTCGATGCGGCGAAGGTCGCGATAGCCCTGCCGTTTGGCCCATTTACGCACACTGGCGAAAATGTCCGAAAAGTCTGCACGCTCATCTAAACTATGATCAACGGGCACAGTAAGTTCATCGATGCTTTCGTTCTCAGGTAACTGCCAAGCACATGCATTGCGCCATGCGCCCTGCCCTATGACCGCAGAGTACATAACCTCGGCTAGCGGATCATAAACCACGCCAATTTGCGATTCGCCGTCCTTTGAAACTAAGGCAATCGAAACCGCATAACCGGCTACCGATCGTGTAAAAGCAAGCGTGCCATCTAAGGGGTCGATACACCAAAAATAGTCTTTTTCAAAACGCGAGCCATCATCTTCGCGCTCTTCCGTTAGCAAACCAATATCATAACGACTCATGTTCTCTTGCAAGCGATCGATAATGAGCTCGTCACTTTTATGGTCAACCTCAGTCACCACTTGTGAGGCGAGACTGCAGCCTCCTTCTTTATATGAAACAGCAAAACCCTGCTGAGCGTAACTCGCAATAAGCTCACCCGCATCACGCGCTATGGCGCAGGCTTCGTCATGCAATATTCGCAAGTCTTCTGGGCTAAGTTTCATGTTCGAGTTTGCTCCATTTTGTTTTGAATTTAGCTGTCTGGCTGTATAAAAAAAGTATTTTTTGAGCGAGGTTTGCTGTACTTAAGAAGGCTCGTTTTTTAATTGAGAAATAACGTTTTGTGCGACACGTTCACTGTAGCTATGAATCTTCCAATGCCCAGGGCTCCAACCTTTAAGAAAGCGGTGAAAGTCAGTCCACGCCACAGCGAACATTGGCCGCCAAGCGGCTTCTAAGGCCTCGAAGTCGACCTTAGATTCACCGCCAGCAAGCGCCATTTTCAAACTGCTAAAATATGAATCTAATAAGGTCTGCTCATGCTCAGCACAGCGGCTGTCGTCTAAACAACTACCAATAAAATAGGCCACGTCTTTCATACCACAGCCGCCACCTACATACTGAAAATCGACCGCTGCGACGCGCTTGCCATCTTTCGAAAAACAAAAGTTAGCAAGTTTTGCATCGCCATGCACAAGGGTTTGATAGGGGCATGCACTTAAAAGAGCATCTATTTCTTTTGCCGACGACTTAAGCGCGTGATCATCCAGAACCTCAAGCTCATCTGGTCTCGTATCTAGATGCCAATACGTGCCAATGTGCCAAAGGTCGTTTGGTACTCGACCCATAAACCGAGCATGAAAATGTGCGAGCCAGTCTAAACAAAGGCGCATTTCGTCTAGGTTTACGCTGCTTTTACGCGCCGGAAACCCAGCCGCATCAAGGTCTTCCATAACGATCAAAAACTCGTCGTCACTGGGCTCAATCGCTAAGCACTGCGGCACGCGACAGGAGTCATCACAAAGAGCACTGTAGTCGCGGTACCAAGTACTTTCGACTTGATAAGACTTCACTTTGCGTTGATGGGACTTGTTCGTATTCCAGCCCCGAGGGTGCGCGATGTCATCCGGCAACTTAACATGTTTTACGATAACGCTGGCGCGCGTTCCACCCTCAAGTTGGTAACGACTAATCTGCCCGTAACCGCTCCAAAGTGTTTGCACCGCTTGCATTGAATTGATCAAAATTGCGCCACTTACCTTCAGAACAAGGGCTTCGGCGTGGGTCTTACTGTTTAGGTCCAAGATTAAAACTCGCACGCTCATTATCATTAAGGGCTTAGACTTTACTATGAACTGCCTTTACGGTTCCACCAAGACCTCGACTTAAGCCCATAGAGTACTTCGAGTACACTGTCTGAAAATAACAACTCGTGCACTCATTAAAGCATGGCCGATCACTTGCTCGCTTACTAGAATGTGCGCATAACAAATAAGAAAGAGACTAATCAATGACGTCTACTCCTCGCAATCCTTCTGTGCTAATCATCGGTGCCGGTATGACTGGTATTTTGATGGTGATAAAGCTTCGAAAAGCTGGCATCACAGACATTACAGTACTTGAGAAAAAAGACCGTATTGGCGGCACATGGCGTGAAAACACCTATCCCGGCGTTGCGTGCGATGTCCCTGCGCATATGTACACCTACTCCTTCGAACCTAATCCGAATTGGAGTCACTTTTTTGCGCATGGCGATGAAATTCAAGAGTACTTTGAACACGTTGCAAACAAGTACGATGTAAACCGAAGTATTCGCTTCAATGAAGCCGTGACTGACGCGCGTTACAAAGATGGAAAGTGGATTGTTCGCTCCAGCAAAAATGAAACCTATGAGTCCGATTTTATCGTGTGTGCCACGGGCATCTTGCACCACCCTGCGTTTCCTGACATTGAAGGTTTAGATGAGTTCAAGGGTGAGATGTTCCATACCGCTGAATGGAACCATGATATTGAGATAGGAAAAGGCACACGAGTTGGCGTGATTGGAACGGGGTCGACTGCGGCGCAAGCCATTCCAGAGCTAGTTGATTCTGGGGCGGATGTGTCAGTGTTTATGCGCACTGCACAATGGGTTCTTCCGCTACCAAACTACAGCTACTCTAAGGTGACGAAGAAGCTGCTAAACAAATTCCCGCCTCTTACTAAGCTCTTTAGACGGTTTTCCATTTTCTTCATGGAGCACTTTTTCACGAAGGCGGTAACCGGCCATTATGTACAGAAAAAACTGTTAGCATTTTTCTGTAAGCTCAACCTTTTATTGTCAGTAAGAGACAAAGCCCTTCGCGCCAAACTGCGCCCGGATTATCAAGTAGGTTGTAAACGCGTTATTGTTAATCACACGTTTTATAAAGGCATTCAAAAGCAAAATTCTAACTTAATAACCGAAGGCATTGAGCGAATTACCGAAAAAGGCGTGCTGACAAAAGACGGCAAACTGCATGAACTTGATGTACTCGTGCTTTCGACTGGCTTTAATCCTTTTAACTTTATGCGACCGATGAACCTGATTGGCCGCGAAGCGCTGCATATTGATGAGGCATGGGCAAAGAACATCAAAGCCTATCGTTCAATGATGCTGCCCAATTACCCTAATTTCTTCTTGATGCTTGGGCCCAACACACCCATCGGAAACTTCTCGGTTATCGCTATGAGCGAGGTTCAGGGCGAATACATCATCAAGATGATCGATGAGTGGCGTGCTAAGCGGTATGACGAAGTCGAGGCAAAACCGGAAGCCGTTGACGCGTTTAACGCCTATGTAAAAGAAGGCCTGAGCAAGACAGCATGGGTGGGCGGTTGCCAAAGTTGGTACTTAGACCCCGATGGTAACCCGATACTTTGGCCTTATACGTGGGCCCAATGGGTAAAAGAAATGAAAACACCCGACTTTTCAGACATGATCACCTCTAGTGTTGACCCAAAGGATAAAAGCGAACAAGCCGCTTAGCTGATAAAAAATAAAACAAACCATAAAAGGGACGCGATAGCATGAAAACCATGTTCATAACAGGTGCGGCAATGGGCATTGGTCGGGCTACAGCAGAGCATTTTTATAATGAAGGATGGAGCCTTGGCCTTGCCGATAAAAACATACACGCCCTAGACGAGTATGCTCTAGGTAAAGATGTGAATCGCATTGCCTGTTTTGAACTAGATGTGCGTGACCATGCCGCAGTCAAGAGCGCTTTGGCTGAGTTTTGCGGTAGCCATCATCAAAAGCTAGATGTACTCATAAATAATGCGGGCGTTCTAGAGGTGGGTAACTTTGAAGACTTAAGCATTGAACAGCATAAATTCACCATTGATGTGAATGTTACCGGTTTGATCAATTGCACGCATGCCGCCTTCCCGCATTTAAAACACGCTGATGGCGCTCGCGTTGTTAATATTTCATCTGCTAGTTCAAACTATGGCGTGCCAGAACTTTCGAGTTATTCGGCGTCAAAGTTTGCAGTTAAAGCAATGACCGAGGCGCTGAACATAGAGTGGGAAAAATATGGCATTTTCGTGTGCGATGTTGTGCCGCCCTTCGTAAATACACACATGCTCGACTCTCAGAAAGTGACCTCAAAAGCGCTTAACCGAATGGGCGCGCACCTTGTTGCAGAAGATGTAGTGCGAACCATAGCTAAGCAAGTGGAATCGCCTAAAGTACACCGCCCAGTGGGCTTTAACTACGCTGTGCTACACTACATATCGGCTATCTCGCCCACCTTTTTATCTCGTTTACTTATGAGGTTTTTGAGTCGTTAAACTATGCGCATTTCTTCGTTACTTATTCTGCAGCTAGCTCTAACATCGTGTTCTGTAATAAGTGCGCCAGATACCTCAACGCCAACTCTGAGCGACCGCTTCGCTTTTCCTGTATCCAGCAAACAGAAACCTGTCGTTCTTAAAACCAATAAAATTGACGAAGCGTCTGGCTTGGTTCGAAGTGTTAACAACAAAGGCTGGCTTTGGACACACAACGACAGCGGCGATATTGCAAGACTGTTTTTGATTGACCCAAAAGACGGTGCATTAAAGATGCAAGTTCGCTTAGATGGCATCAAAAATGTCGATTTTGAAGACATCACGCAGCGAACTGTCGATAACCTTACATATCTTGTGATTGGAGATATTGGTGATAACTTTGGTCGCCGTGATAATCTCGCCCTGCACCAGATAAGAGAGCCCACCTTTGAAGGAATTGCAGAAATCGTGATTCCTAGCCGCGACATTGAGACGATGCGCCTGCAATACACCGAGGGCGCTCGGGATGCAGAGACGCTCATGACCGCGCCCAACAACGAACTGGTCATCGTTACAAAGCGCGAAACAGAGAACTATATTTACCAGTTCACGTTCACGCCTAAAACCACGCAAACCCTCAACGCAAAAGCCCGTATTCCACTCACCAGCATTACCGCTGGCGACATGAACCCTAGTGGTGAAATCGTGCTGCGCACATACGACCAAATATACTATTGGCCCGCTATGGTGGGTAATGCAAGCGGTGCGAGCGAAACATTGAGTAACTCAAACTACTTTCGCATCCCTACACAAAGCGAACCGCAGGGCGAAGCGATCTGCTGGACGCTAGATGGCGGGCTCTACACCCTGACTGAAAAAATATTCAATTTCGATCAGCGCTTGTATTTTTATTCACCAATCACTCATAAAAAGTAGGTGTTTAGCGCTAGCTATTGAGCTAAGATGCTTTGATCTAAACTTAATGCAAGAACGCTAGCTGCGCGGTAATTCAGAATGTTAAATGGTCTAATCTATTTAAGTAGAACAAAAGAACCTTGTAATAAAAGCGACATAGATGTACTCGCTAGCACCTCCTCTGAAATGAACCAAAAACATGGCATTACTGGCTATTTGTATTACACAAACCAACAGATCATGCAGTATATTGAAGGCGAGGAGCTCGAGCTCGAGCAACTGATGTCTAATATTCGAAACGATCCGCGCCACACCGTTAGCACTGAAATGCTCCATCAAAATATTACAGAACGCCATTTCCCCTCGTGGCGCATGAAGGCCTTAGACAACACCGCAAATCATTATGACCAAATAGAGTCTATTCTTATGGACAAATTAAGCATTCTCAATAAACTTCATCAAAGCAAATCAAACCTCCAACCTGACATTGCCTTACTAATTAGTACTTTATCAACGCTCGTAAACACGAACCGCTAAGCAAAAACACTTCACTAAAGTGCCCTGCTGCTAAAAACACATTAAGGATATCGAAATGACACACCCCGCCATTTTTAACTTGGGCTTTAGGGCGTTTTTCTCTGGTGCCTCGGTGTTAGCCATTGCGAGCATTTCTATGTGGGTGCTGTACCTCAACAATAGTATTAGCGTTGAACTCTTAACCATAAGCCCTCTGCAATGGCATTCCCATGAAATGCTGTATGGCTACGCAATGGCCGTCATTGCAGGATTTTTGCTCACATCTGTGCGTAACTGGACCGGAAAGCAAACGCTCGCCGGCTATGGCCTGGCCGCCTTATTTTCGTTATGGGCTGGGGCGCGTTTGTTCTTCATGATGGGCGATGGCTTACTAAGTGCTGCCGCGTTTTTCGATCTTGCGTTCCACCTGGTACTTCTATTCGTCATCGCCAAACCCATCATACAAGTTAAGCAATGGCGACAACTGGCAATCCTTTCGAAGTTGTTACTATTAGGCGCTGGAAACATGCTGTTTTATTGGGGAGCCATCACTGGTAATGATGCCTTTCTTCAGCTTTCCATCTACGGCGCGCTCTACCTCATTATTGGCCTAATTCTCACTATCGGCCGTCGCGTTATTCCGTTTTTCATTGAGCGCGGAGTCGGCTACCCGGTAACGCTTTGGAATTCGAAACCGCTAGATATTTCAAGCATGCTAGTATTTCTAGGTTTCTTTATCAGTGAGCTATTTTTAGACCTACCCCTGCTATCCGTGACGCTCGCAGGGCTAATGTTCTGCATTACTACAATTAGACTAATAGGCTGGCATACGCCAGGCATATGGAAAACTCCCTTGCTATGGGGGCTATATCTAGCCTTATGCCTGATTAATCTCGGGTTTGCGCTTTTTATCATTCAACATTGGTTGTCTCTGTCACCTTACTTAGCTTTACATGCCTTTGCGATTGGAGGTGTCGGGGGAATGACAATCGCCATGATGGCTCGCGTAAGCATCGGGCACACAGGACGCAACCTTAAGGAAATCCCAGCCTTACTTCCTGCCGCCATCGCCCTGTGCCTTGGCTCTGCACTTACTCGAAGCGTCCTGCCGATTCTAGCGCCGGAGAATTACACGCTGTGGTTGAACATTTCGGCGGGAGCTTGGGTGCTCGCGTTTAGTTTATTATTCTTATCGGTGATCCCTTATCTTTCAGCGCCAAGGCCAGATGGTAAGCCTGGCTAATTTTGCTCAATACATGCAGTAACAAGCAATTTAAGCAGGGCTTCTGATTAAGAAAAAACCTACAAATTGGATGAATCTTCCTAGACCGAGCGCCCCTCTTGGCTGCGATAACCCCTATAGCCGTAAGCACAGCGATCTAAAAAAATGTCGCGCCATGCCATAACATCCGCGCAGGATAACAAGCCGGCAGAACACTGTGATAACGGCTGTGCCATTCAATGCAACTCCTTTTCCTATCTTCCCCCTAAGTCCCATTGACCTTGCCCTGATATTTTACAGAATAGACCGTCAGTAATTTTTACAGTTCATTAGAATAGAAAGCATTCGATTTCTTATAAGCTGTTGATACAAAAGATAGAAAGGCTTCTGGGCATAAGTTCTGCTGCAATAGCGTGAGTCGAGTATTCGATCATTCATAATAATCCTAGGGAGCAATACCACCATGCATTTTTTTAAGAAAATCCTCTATCCGGTCATTTTTATGGCCGCCACTGTTGAAACGTCTTCGGCTTTTACCATTCATGGTGAGTACTATGACCTAACTAACGTTTCAACACTTGCAGCTGCCCAAGCAGCCATTTCAGGTGGCCCGCAATTGGAATTTGACACAGACAAGTTGGAGTTTGGCCGTCCCAATGCCAATCCAACCTATGATATCGGCACTGTTGATGAGTTTTTGACCGGAATGACGGCAACTATTACTAATCGAGTCGATAACGACCTTGGTGATAGTATAGGGTTTGACCATTATATGGGCGAGTCATTGTGGAGATTTACAGGTACTGCTCTATTAACGAACGGCGAAATTTTATCAGTCACATCAGATGATGGTTTCGAGGCTGGTTTTGACTTGGATCGCGATGGCGTGTTTGAAGATAGTGAAATACTCTCAAGCTTTGATGGACTTCAGCCTCCTGGGTCTGCGTGGCACACCGATCCATTTGCTGGACAAACGGGCACTTATCAATTTGAGTTTTTCTATTTCGAGGGTCATGAGACACAAGCTCAGCTAATCTCAAACCTAGTACCAGGAGCACCAATTAATGTTCCAGAGCCAGGATCTTTAGCTCTTCTTGGCCTTGGTTTGGCAGGACTAGGATTTAGTCGTCGTAATCGTAAGTCTTAATCGTTAGTCTAACAACGATTAAAACCCTAGCCTGAAGGCTAGGGTTTACACGATAGCCACAAAAATCATGTCTACTTATTAACCAACGAAAAACTTCAGTTATCTATCACTTGAAAGTCAGGTAATTATTTCTCTTGTAAAACCGGCGCTACTTGAGACCGGCAACTGCAGACAATAGTGTTCACATACGAGAGCGCACTGTATTCACAACAGCCAAGCGATATTCACCCTCTCCTTATACTAGAAAAACTATTGCGATGCTTCCTGCTCATCGACCGCAATAAAGTCGATCTCTAGGCTCGATTTGTCTACAAAATACTCTGGCAATTCAGCTTTGATTGCAGGCGCTAGGTTTTTGAATTCGCCGACCTGCTTTACGAGGTTACCCTTGCCGCTCACCAACTGATTTTCGGCTTTCATATAGGCCTCGGAAGCTTTTTCTAGGCCTTTCTTAACACCTTCAAAACTCGATAAAAATGTGTTTAGTTTCTTAAAGACGCCTTCCGCTTTTTGCGCCAAGGCGGCCGTATGTTTATTTTGGTCCTCATAACGCCAAAGCTGCCGCACGATATTCAAGCTTGTGAGCAGAGTGGTCGGCGTGGCAACCAAAACGTTGTTTTCGATCGCGGACTGAAACAAGGTTTCGTCGGCTTTAAGTGCTTCGACAAATGCGGACTCAATGGGCACGAACATGAACACGATTTCGGGTGAGTTCATTCCCGGAAGCTTGTAATAGTCGCGATCTGCGAGCTCATTAATACGTGCTCGCATGGCGGCGACATGCTCTTCTAGCGCGACCTTTCTCTCTATTTCGTCTTCGCTATTGATAAAACGTGTATAGGCATTAAGAGAAACCTTAGCATCTATAATTAAGTGCTTATCTTGTGGCAGATAAACCACCGCGTCTGGACGCTGACGACCCTCCTCTGTAGTGAAAGACACTTCGCGTTTGTAGTCTTTACCTAACTGCAGACCTGAACGATCTAGAACGTTCTCAAGGACTAACTCGCCCCAATTACCTTGCAACTTTTTCTGTCCTTTTAGCGCAGTAGACAGGTCATGTGCTTCTTTGGTGATTTGTTGGTTCAGTTCTTTGAGTTGTTCTAGCTCTTTGCGCAGTTCGGCACGTTGCGCAATCTCTTTGTGGAAGTTATCGTCGACCTGCTTTTTGAACGACTCTATCGACTCTTTAAAGGGATTAATGGTCGCACTTAAGCTGGTTTTACTCACTTCTTGAAGGGCTTTTGATTTGCTTTCTAGTATTTCGTTAGACAGCTGTTTGAACTCAATCTTCAAGTCTTCTTTTTGTTTATTGAAGGTTGCCAGTTCGCGCTGATGGCTTTGCTGTCTTTCATCGAGAGACGTTTCGAGCTTTGTGAAACGTGCGGTTAGCTCTGCATGCTCTTTTAGCAGGCTGTCGTGTTTTTCAATAATGGCATTTTTTTCAGTTTGAATCGTTGACGCCCTGCGCTCAGCTTCTTGGTGCTGCACCTCGACCCTGTGCAGGTTTTTTTCTGCTTCATGGCGCTGGCTAAACTCTTTTTCAAAGTTTTTTTGCAGGGCTTCGATACGTTCGAGAGCCTCCGCATTGCGCTCTTCAAGATGTTCGGCTTGGCTTGTTAATTGCGCAAGGTCTAACTCGACTAGCGCTGTGGCAGCTTTGTATTTTCCTTTGGCGACCAAAAAACCTAAGCCTAACGAAAGTACTGCTGTGGCGGCCACCGCAGCGATCAAAATCACGTCCATACTTACCCTTAAAGAAAAAAGTTAACGTAGCTATCACGCTCTTCTATCTAAGCGCTACTAACAAACGACACTACCAGGCGCCACTCTCATAAAACTGCTCGAGCTGCTTTTTTGTCACTTCCATCTCAGGCGCATACCCTCGGTCGGTTATCCACTGCGGGTTATAGTAGGTGTCTTCGTATCGCTCACCGCCGTCGCAAAGCATGGTCACTACCGAACCTTGTTCTCCACGCTGATGCATCTCTGCTATAAGCTTCAAAGCGGCATAAACGTTTGTGCCTGTAGACGCGCCCGCTTTTATACCCAGAATACCACGCAAAAAGTGAATCGTTGCTAGTGCAGAAGCATCTGGGACTTTTATCATCTCGTCAATGACGCTGCGCATAAATGAAGGTTCAACGCGCGGACGACCAATCCCTTCAATGGCGGAGCCTTGCGCCATAGTGAGGCTTTTATCTCCGGTCTTAAAGTAATCGTAAAACACGGAGTAACTGGGGTCGGCAACGCAAAGTTTGGTCTCGAGACCCTTGTAACGAATAAAACGCCCGATGGTTGCAGAGGTGCCGCCCGTGCCAGCACTCACGACAATCCATTTTGGTTCAGGGTTAGGCTCTAAGCTCATTTGCCTATAAATAGACTCGGCTACATTGTTATTCCCTCGCCAATCGGTCGCTCGCTCAGCAAAGGTGAACTGATCCATATAATGGCCATTCAATTGCTTCGCTAAGGTCTCCGCTTCGGCGTATATGTCAGCCCCCTTTACTAAATGGCACTCGCCATCATAAAATTCTATCTGTTCGCATTTTCGCTTTGCGGTCGTTTCAGGCATGACCGCAATAAAACGCAAACCTAAAAGGCGGGCGAAATATGCTTCGGAAATGGCTGTACTTCCTGAAGAGGCCTCAATTACGACAGTGTTTTCATCAATGTCGCCATTGCACAGGGCATAGAGAAACAAAGAACGTGCGAGGCGATGCTTTAGGCTTCCCGTAGGGTGCGTAGACTCATCTTTTAAATAAAGCTGAATACCTTGAAGCGCTGCGGGAAGCGGAACTTGGAAAAGGTGCGTGTCGGAGGAACGCTGCATTTCTGCGAGCACAAGATCGATAGAACGTTTTACCCACAGGTCCATATTTTCACCTAAAATTGACTACGCTACGCCCGTTACGGCCTAGATTTCTTAGCGTTTCGCCCAGCATGTTCAACGAGAGTCTAGCACGCGAAGCGCTCTGTATTCGAGAAGCGCAAGCATTTTAAAAATGCTCAAATCTCGGCCAAGGAAGCTCAAAAGGTTTTATGTTATTTCCCTAATCGCGTAGTATAGGGCTTTAGTATCTTTTAATATCTTTTGAGGCGAGTAAGCGTGGTTCTGCCGTGCCTCAATACCCATCCGTACTCTGTGAACCACCCTCATTGATATACCATATAAAATCATATGCCGCTATTTAGCAACAAGACCTACAGCCCACTCGAAAAACTCATTCTACTCGCTAGTTGGGCCTCTGTCGTCGTAGCGATTGCCCTACTCTGTTTAAAAATATTTGCTTGGTTTTCAACTGGCTCGATCGGTGTTCTTGCCTCGTTAGTGGATTCATTACTCGATCTACTCGCATCGCTCATCAACATGTTCGCAATTAGATATGCAATGATTCCCGCTGACGACGAGCATCGTTTTGGTCACGGTAAAGCCGAGTCACTGGCCGGTCTGGGCCAAGCCTTTTTTATATCGGGTTCCGCTTTATTTCTAGTCGTATATTCTATTGAACGCTTAGTAAACCCGAGTGAAGTGAGATCTCTCGAGTTAGGCTCTTTAGTTATCGGCGCATCGATCATTCTGACCTTTATCTTGGTTATGTTTCAGCGATATGTCGCCCATAAAACAGGCTCACTGGCTATTAAAGCAGACTCTTTGCATTACGCATCCGACCTGCTGAGCAATACCGGAATTTTGGTCGGTTTGGTGCTCTATCAGAATGGTGTTATTCAAGCCGACCCAATTATTGCGCTGTTCATTGCGCTGTATATTTTAAAGTCTGCTTATGAAATTGGAGATGAGGCCCTGCATCACCTGCTAGACCGAGAACTGCCTTCTGAAGAACAAGACGAAATACTCGCCATTGCCAATGAACCTGAAGATGTTTTAGAAGTGCATGACTTACGGACACGGCAATCAGGACGAACAAAATTTGTGCAGATGCATGTTGTAATGCACGGATCGACGAGCCTGTTAATTGCTCACCAAGTGGCCGACCGAATAGAGAAAGATATTAAGAAAAAGTTTCATGACATCGATGTACTGGTGCATCTCGACCCGCACACCGAAGCCGTGAATGATGTTGCTGTATAGAGGCCAAGCCTCCGTCAATTAAACTTTGCCCTTGCTCATGCCTTCTAGCATTTTTTTCATCATTTCGTGAATC
>JAWUYI010000083.1:0-9989 GCA_034110885.1 Oleiphilaceae bacterium | reverse complement strand
CAGCTTGTTTTTTAGGGCTTCGAGTCTATCTAGTCGACGGGCGATTAGTCCGAGGGCATAGCCTTTGTTTGCATATTCAATGGCAATGTCTTCGCCGATACCGGAGGACGCGCCCGTGATAATGACTTTTTTCATAGTTTTAGCTTATAAGTAAGGAGGGGGTTAAGCGCAATGGAATCGCCGTCCCTGAGAGTTTATTTAGACATATAGAAGGCAGGAAATGCAAAAGGTAATATCCATTCTTGCCAAGAGAGCTTAATTCGAGGTGGTTGTATGGCGCCTAAAATGGCCTTTGCATACCCACGGTATATTGTGGGTATGCAAAGGCGTTTTTTACTTAGTTCTTTTCGAGCGCTTTTGCTTTCTCGAGCGCTTTGTTTGCTTCTTTTGTTTTGCCCATTTGGTTTAGCGCTTGGGCTTCCCCATTATAGGCTAATGCGCTTGGTTGGTGCTGCGCCAATAGATGGTAGGTCGATGCGGCTTGCTCATGCTTGCCCTGAGCCGAAAAGATCTTGCCTAAAGTATCTGACGCCGCGGTATTTCCGGGCTCTGCCGCAACAGCCAATTCAAGGGTTTCGATTGCTTCGTCTGCCTTTCCTTGTTGCCAAAGCACAGCACCTAAACCGGCATAGAGCTGCGCATCTTGTCGGGTTTTTAGAGCTGTGCGCAGATGAGTTTCTGCCTCAGTGTATTTTTCTTCGCGAGCAAGGTGTGTCGCTAAATTATAATGGCTAGTGGCAGACTCAGGATCAATTTTCAGCGCATCTTGGTATGCTTCAATCGCTTCATCTACCATGCCTTGCCGTTCTAATACGTAACCTAAGTCGTTATATATTGACGCTTGTGGCTCTACCTTCAATGACTCCCGGTAGTGTGCTTCTGCAAGCTCTAGTTCACCCAGATCGATCGAGACCAACGCCATATTGTTATGGGCTTTATAGTGCTTAGGATCAAGCTTAAGGGCTTTCTCGAGCGGAGCAACGGCTTCTTCACTCTTTCCTTGTTGAAAGAGAGCGAAGCCCATCGCATTTAGTAGCTCAACGTTTTCGGGCTCAGCGTCTAAACCTTTAATATAAGATTGCACCGCGTCAACATAGTTGCCTGAGCGTTCGTTCGCCATACCAGCTCTAAGGAATGAGTAGGCATCTAAGAACCGCTCGTCGATCTGTGCAATGCTATCTGCCGGCAGTGGAACGAACTCTGGTATGTTCGCAGCTCTGTCTTCACCTGTGAAACGGTCAAGTACTACTGGTGGCGTCGAGTTACCTTCTTCATCTATGTGAGTCAGGAATAGCTGCGTATATGGCGTATTTTCCTTTGATGAAAATACCAACCAACGACTGTTCGAAGAGAAACTATGCCAAGAATTCATATTCGAGGTGTTTGCACGTAAGCGACGAGCGTCTCCGCCTTCAGCCGGAATGATGAATAGCTCGCTGTCTGGCATCAGCAGCATATAGTTCTCTGCTTGGGTATACACGATCCATTTTCCATCGGGAGAGTATTTTGCAAAGAAGTTACTCTTGTTGTTGTGTGAAGCGCCTTTTAAAGGCTCTGCTTCGCCGCCTTTGCCGTCATTAAATGGGACGCGATATAGATCGTATTTGTATGGCTCGCCGTCTTCCGTGAACTCCGGAACGTCTTTGTCACTCAACAATACGCTTGTCGCGTTTGCGATAGATGGTTTCTCATAAGTCTCAGCGCGTGAGAAAACGATATATTTTCCGTCAGGGCTCCACGTCGGGTTGCTCTGCACATACGCAGGATCATCGGCACCGGTTAGTGGTGTGTAGGTTTCTTTTTCTCGGTCGTAGACAACTAAGATTCCTTTGATAGGGAAAAACAGTTGTGAGTATTCAATGCCTGGGGTCGCAACAAATACCGCTCGATCTTTTACCGTGCTAATGACATAACGGCCATCCGGCGAAACTTGTGAAAGTAGACCGAATGTTTGCTCTTCGTCTTCACGCTTGTAGTCGCTCCAAGTAATGATCTTCTCGTCGTTGAGAACCATGTCTTTCTGAACGTCGAGTATGGCGTAGCCACCTTTATCGTTTCCGTAGTCAACGTCTAAACCAAGCGTTTTTCCATCTCCTGAAAATGAGTGGCAGTTTCCGCATACTGGGAGTTTTTCGAGGACGATGCGCGGCCGCTCAATAGAGTCGACCGAGCCAAACCGCCAACGAATTCGGGATGGATCTTGAACTGCCTCAATAAACGGAAGAGGTACTTCGCGATAAAAAATTGAGTCGCCAACAGGGTCAGTTGAGGTTGAAATACTCACGGCATTGGAAGAAATGATGTCGCCGGACGAATTCATCCCGATTACTCCAAGTGTGGCCTTACCTTCGAGTGAACGAGTTTTGATTTGGCTCCACAGGGCCTCGCTTGGCTGCCAGTTGGTTTCTTGCGTTGTGGTGCCTAAGTCTTGTTCTTTATCTTGAAAGCGAACGACGACTTTCCAGGACTTAACGTCAGGTGTTGCATCTTCCCAAATGATTTTAGGAGAAACAATGTCAGGCGGGAACAAGGTTTCGTCTAAAGGATATTCGATAGAAAGCTGACCAATTACCGCTTCTGGAGCACTTGATATCGCGTCAGTTTTACACGCGCTTAAGGCAGAAAACGCAATTAGCGTTGCGAGAAAATGGGTGAATCCTTTAAGAGTTTTGGCTTGGTGACCAAACGAGTAATGCTTATCTAACACTTTCGCACCTGTCCTATTTGTTTTTATTTGGGAGGCGCTGATGCGGTAACGGGAGCGTGGCTATTACATCAGACGCTTATTTTTATACTTACCACTAGTTAATATCAGCTCATGGTGCGCGCGGTCAATGATGATAAGGCTCTAAACGCCCCTGATGTGAAGCTTATCCCAATTAACACCACAGCAATAGCGCGATGGCCGTTTTGCACACTACCAAGAAAGGAGGATTGGAGTATGTGTAGTAGGGTTCTAGCCGGTCTAGAACATTTAAATAGACGATTAGAATAAAAAACTTAATATTCACAATGATGTGCTTGGAGAAAAATAATGAAGATTGACAAGCGAAGTATAAAGACCCTTCTTGCGGCCACCGCTCTGGTGTCCGTTTCGGCAGCGCAAGCTGCTGTGCACAAAGTCTCACCTGGTGAGTCCATTCAAGCCGCGATCAATGCGGCTGTCTCTGGTGATACCGTTCTGGTTGAGCCTGGAACCTACGAAGAAACTGCCGCTGGCATTTATGGTTTACGTATTACTCAAGACAACATCCGTCTTATTGGTAAAGTCCGCAAAGGGCAAGGCGAGGAAGGCAAGGTTCGCCTCGTTGCAACGGGAATTCAAACCGAAGCGGGAACGGGCATCTATGCTGCACCAGCTGGCTGTGAGTATAACTTCGGTCGTGATGAGTGTAATGCGCCAGACCTGAAAGACTTCTATGTGCGTGGCTTTACGGTAGAAGGCTTTGGGGTAAACGGAATTCAGACTCGCTTTGTAGATGGTTTTGAGATGATTCGTAATGAGTCAGCGAATAACCTAAACAATGGTATCTATCCAACGCTTTCAGCAAACGGCTTGGTTCGTAACAATACATCATACGGTTCGCTTGATACCGCTATGTGGGTTGCCGGTTCTGAAAATGTTCGCGTTGTTGGTAACGAGCTTTATGGCAGCGTTATTGGTTTCGAGATCACGGTATCCAATGGTGTGGAATTCCGTAATAACGAAGTTCACAACAACACCGTAGGTGTTGGTCTGTTCCACCCGAACGGCGCGGGTAACCCTGCACTTCCAGAGATGGCAAATTGGGTTATTGAAGATAACGAAATCTACAATAACAACACGCCTAACTTTGCTGTTCCAGGTACCTTCCAGTCAGCGCTTCCTCCAGGTGGCGGTGTACTTCTTTTGGGTGTAAGTGATCATACGGTTCAAAACAATCGTATAGAAGACCATGGCCTAACAGGTATCGCGGTAATGGGTTGGTGCTCGGCTACATTTGGCACGCAGAACTCATGTTTCAGTATCAATCCGCAGACTGGCGAACTTGTTCTAGTCGATCCTCCATTCAACGATCCTGATAATACTGTTCTTGATGCGTCAGCAAGCAATAACCTGATTGCTAACAACAACGTGAATAACAACGGTATATGGGCAGGCTTGGGCATCTTGGGAGATTTTGAATTCCTAGCTGCAGATCTAACCTACTTCAACGTTCCTGACTTA
Source organism: Oleiphilaceae bacterium (assembly GCA_034110885.1). GTDB lineage: Bacteria > Pseudomonadota > Gammaproteobacteria > Pseudomonadales > Oleiphilaceae > PZPK01. Next base: position 5,782 of record JAWUYI010000083.1, on the reverse strand, counting down.
CAGGGCCTTGTTGAGTTCTCTGGCGGTAATTGCTTCCAAGACAACTTCAGCGACGATGGATCATACACGATCTCAGCCGTTGCGGATGGTGGAATTCTTCCAACTGACGGTTGTTAGTTTGTTGAATTAAAGCCTAGAACCCGAGCCTTTGTTCGCCCCTAGCGATTAAGCATAGGCTCGGGTACTTTAGACAAAACAAGAAAAAAGAGAGTGTATTATGTCTCCTACAAACCAAAGTAAATTACATGCAGTTGCGCCATCGATTGCGACTGAAGCGTCAATGGCAGAGGAAGTAAACGCAAAGGATTGTCTAATTACACTTCGTCGCGCTGAAGGCCCAAATGCCACGGAGCTTTTCTTTAGCTGCGCACCGACCAAACAAAATGGAAGTGCGGCCGAACAAGCGAAAGCAATGTATGAGGCGGCAAAGGAACTACTGCAAACAGAAGGTGGCGATCTAAACACCATCGTTTCTGAAACTATTTTTATGCGCGACATGGCATCAGACATTGAGTCAGTGCGCGAAGCGAGAACGTCTGTTGTTGGCAACGAGCAAGAATGCATTCCTGCTATTACAGCGATTCAACAGCCACCTCTCGACACTAACGCGAATGTAGAGCTGGCTATTCAAGCAATGCTTCCAAGCACGGTAGATGTGAAAAAGCAGCAAGTCTGCGCAAGTTCTGGTTGCACCTGTGGCGAGTGTGATACCTCTACCGCCCTACTTCTAACGATGGGCGATGAACAGCGTCTTATGTCTGGTGCAATATGTGGCGATGGCGACAATGCTTACGAGCAAACACAAAGTATGTTTGAACTTGCGGAAAAGCTGCTGCATGAAGCTGGCATGGAATTCACCGATGTTGTTCGCACATGGATTTATCTGCGAGAAATGGAACGCGATTACTACCCGGGCCTAAATAAGGCGCGTCGCGAATTTTTTGACTCTCGTGGTATCGACCCTGTTCCTGCAAGTACGGGTATCGAAGGCGGCATGGTCAGCAATAAACACGACATCTGCATGGGCTTTTATGCCGTTAAATCAGGCAAGCCTTTAATGCGTACCGTGATGACAACACCGACACTCAACGAAGCCGGTGAGTATGGCGCTGACTTTACGCGCGGTATGCGAATGGTTGAAGCAAATAAAGTTGCTTTGCATGTGTCGGGTACCGCGAGTATCGACGAAAAGGGTTTAACCGCAAATATTGATGATATTGCCGCTCAAATTGACCGTATGATTCTTAATATCAAAACGCTTTTGGAAAATCAGGGAGCAGGTTTTGGCGATATTATGTATGCCTATAACTATCTTAAGGATCCGGTGAATGAGCAGTTGCTTCGTGACAAGTTTGAAGAAGCTGGTTTTGAAGGGTTCCCTAGTGTTTTCGTTCATGCAGAAGTATGTCGGCCAGACTTACTGTGTGAAACTGAAGTGCTTGCTGTGTTACCTCGTTCTGCGGTAAGTGCCCAAGACGGACTTCGAAGCATTGCTAATCCGGTTGTGAGTTAGTTGATGACTTTTGAGTGAAAACGAGTGAATAGGAAGGCTCGCGGTAAGAATTTGTTGCGATCAGGCCTTCCTCAGGTTCTAAACCATCTATTTGTAACTAAGTCATCGGGTATCGATTTTCTTGAAGTTGATGGATTTATCGCCTATTCTGATTAAGATTTAACCAGCTTGGTTGTGGTAGTTTTTTGAAGAGCCAATATATAAAAAGAATCTTAGCAGCGCTCGTTTCGATGACCGCTGTCCTTAACGTTCAGGAATCTTTCTCCGACGAGCTTGATGGCGTTCGTGTGAAGTTTGCCACCGGTTTAATTGAGCCCTATCAAATTCTTGATGAGAAAGAACAATTGGGCGGTCTTGCTCCGCCAATAATTAGCTGTGCCATGAACGTGCTCAAGACAGAATATACCGTAGATGTCTTGCCTTGGGCGCGCGCTCAAAAGAACGTAGAGATGGGTCATCACGATGCGTTCTTCGTCGCATCTAGAAATGACGAGCGTGATCGCTATGCGAAAGCCTCCGCACCTCTTTTTTCTGGTCTAAGATCGTGGGTGTTTAGGCAGGGCTTTGATTTTGATCCAGACGCAGAAGAGTTTAGAAAAAACGGCAGAGTTGGGAGCATCTTTGGCACCAATATGCATTCTTGGTTGTCGAAAAACTATAAGAATGTCGTCACAAAGAGCGATGAGCAAAGCCTTATTGAGTTGTTAGAGGCAGGGCGAGTCGATGCCGTTTTGATGACGGATGCGATGCACGAGCATATGATGGACGCAAATAGTTTTGATAGAGCTAAATTTAACTTTAGGGCACAATCGAAAAACCCCCTTGGCGTTTATTTTGGGAATAGCTTTTTAAACGCAAACCCAGAAATGTTGAGTCTATTCAATCAAGCATTAGATGGATGTGTTAGGGATGTTTAGCAGTGCTTAAATTTTGAGCATCATTTGTGTGTTTTCAATGTCGTTGTTAGCCTGAATGCGTCGCACTTCATCACCCACGTTTAACGCCCCACTTTTAACAACTTTTGCACAGTAACCGCCATATCCATACATAGCCAATAATGCGCCTTTTCCTAGTGCTCTTTCCATGCGGGAGCAGGGATGGCAGTGTGCGCCAATCTCGATTACCGCTGTGCCCAGTAGCAAGGTTTGATAGCGCATTGCTTTAAGGTTCAAGCCTGAAATCACAATGTTGCGTCGGAGTATAGCGGGGTCAATTTGGCTGTAGTTTAGGAAACGAGCTAGAGCGTCAATATCTTCCGCATTAATGAGTGTTACTTGCCTTGCTGAACCATTCGCTTTCACAAAGCTATGGTCGCCCTCGAGACCTCGGTTTTCGACGACTTTGACAGAACTGAGGGGTTTAACCAAACCCTTACGCTCGGGCCGAACGCCAATCCACTGAACGACTCCTTTTGCAGCCGTGCTCATGTACTTATCGAGGATTTTTGCTTGTGCTCTCACGGCGCAACCTCATTTCTAATCCATTGTTTTCAAATACATACTCATGTGATCAGATCACTGAATCTCTATGAGGCGAAACCCAAGTTGATTACTCTTAGCCTCGGGTCTTACCGGATTTCGGTTCGCTGAGCGCAGCCCAACGGGTAAGTCGCGCCAACCGCCGCCACGAGCGACACGCTTTTCACACGTTTCGTCGGGGACTATTTCAGCGGGATCATAAGATGATGTGTGGCAACTTCTCGTCCACTCCCATACGTTGCCGTGCATGTCGTATAAGCCAAATTGGTTCGGCTCGAATTGTTTGACCTCAAGTGACTGAGTTTGCCCCCACGCATCACAGCCTTCACAGCGAGCATTGTGTGTCAGACTTTTCCCAAAAGCAAAAGGCGTGCTGGTGTTGGCGCGTGCCGCATATTCCCATTGCTCTTCTGTTGGCAGCGCAAATTGGCGTTGCGTGACCTCTGACAGCCACGTGGCAAAGTTAGCTGCTTCTGTGTGGCTCACGTTTATTGCAGGTCGTGCGCCTCTTCCCCAGCTAGAATCTTCGTTCAAGTCGAGAACTTGATAGATTAGGTAGGCGTCATATTGGGCAAACGTAATTTCCGTTTCGCTTATTTTGAACGGAGCAACTTGGCGAGTAAGCGCAGGTAATTCATCTTTTTGACCTTGGTCATTTAGATCGCCCATTACAAATTCGCCGCCAGCAATAGCGATCATTTTTGGCAGTGCTTGTGCTACTAGTGCCTGCTTGTATTTTTCGGCCCAGCTCTGATAGGTGTTTCGGATAAGGTCTGCAGAGCGAGCAGCCACACCATAGTCCTCTGTCTTTAAGCCTTGCGTGATTTTGTTTTCTAGATAGGCAACCTTATCCGTCTCGGACGGGGTAAGGTCAACCTGGAATTTCCGTTTGAACGCATTCCACAAAGGAAGCTGCCTATCGTACTGCTCTTTCGCTTTCTGCCACGTTGCTATGCTTGGATAGAGTTTGCTTAAGGTTTTGATACTTTGTTGAAGCTGCTGATTTTGAGACTCAATAAGCGCGAGGTCTTTGGCGGCACTGCTCGGTAGTAATTCACTAGGGTTTTGAGCCACTAGAGACGCGAATATTGGTGAGGCGATTAAGGCGTGCTTACCTATCTTGGTATTCGCCGCCACGAGCAGCTTGCTCCATTCAGCCCAGCTTTGATCAAGTTCTTCTCGTGCCTGATTGAGGCGCTCTGTGTCGGAGAGTGCGGGAGCAACATCTGTCTCAGATTGAACTTGTTCTGGTACTTCCTGTTCAGGTTTTTGCTGTTCTTGGCCGAGCCTTTCTGGTTGAACTAAAGGCTCAATGTTGTCTAGGTTCTCTGGCAAGGAAGGCTCGCTTTGATCGCCTCCATCTGCAAGGCGTTCAGAGGGCTGTTTTTGCCACAATAAAACAAATACTGCGACCGCGATCGCGATAACAATGAGACGTACTTTTTTAGTATTCATAAGCGTATAAACTTACTTGTTGAATTGCATAGTGAAACGTACGAATGCTGTCCAGTCATCCTGCTTGGGTAGTATGTTTTTGAGTGCTTTTGCTAACGAGAACTCGGTCTTGAAGCCAGAATTAGACTGCAAGTTCATGCCGGCGCCCGCAGACGCAAGGTGCTGTAGCGGGTTAACCGAATTGACCTGGCCGTAATCGTAAAATAAGAATAAGTCCGAGGAGCTAGACTGCCCCCATATTCCGGTATAGTGCGCTTCAATTTGCTGATACCAGCCATGATCGCCGCTTATGAAACCAGGTTTATAGCCACGAATCGTACTTGGTCCACCTAAGGAAAATGCCTGCGAGCCATTGATCGATTCTGTAGAGGTATATTGACCCTCTAGGTCATATAAGAAATAAAACGGCGCGTCGAAACTATAGATAGCTGTGAATAAAGAGTTTGAAATGTTGTAACTTTGGTCGTTACTAAGCAGTCGGTCATCTGAGCGCACGTAACTAAATAGTTGTCGACCAAACAGTTGCCATTGAGCCGACATCCAGTTTAATTCAACACCGGCTTGTGCCTGATGAGTTTCGTACTTACTCAAGGCAAAGCTAGACACGTCCGTCTCTGAGGTAGCAGTATTGAGGGTTGCTAGGCCGTTTACCCAAAACGATGGTGTAGAGTAGGCAAGGTAGCTCATATCGATACTTGCTCTGGAGCTATCGCCCTCAACGTTAAGATCTTTGAAATCACCTTCTACGACCTTGGTTTGGCTATATAGCAAGCTAGCGCCTAAGCGAAAAAGGCTAGTCCCTATAGGAGCGTTATAGCCCAAACTGACTGATTGAGAGCCTTCGGCATAGAGCAGATAGCCTAAGCCCCGATCTCCAGAGGTTAGCAGTTTGTGGCGCATATAAAGTAAGCTGAGCTCTTCTTCGCCGTTGGTTTCAAAACCATAGTTGTCGAAGCCGACTTCGACTCGATTTCTCGCGCGCTCTTGCACTTGAATCACAATGTCGGTTAAGCCAAAGGCGTCTCCGGCACGCAGTTCCGCTTGCAGCAATTGGTCATTAATACGGTTATATCTAAGAAGGTTCGATTCCAATGCTTGAACATCAATGACGGTGCTATCACTTTGTAAGTCTACCCATTCCCTAAGGTTGTCTTCGTCTGTGTATGTGTATCCTTCAAATTTCAGTTCGCCAAGCTTACCCTCGATAAGCTGAATCATAACGATACCATCTTCGATCCGCTGCTGCGGTAAGGCTGCTTTAGCGGTGTAGACACCTTTATCCCGATATAATTTATTAATCGCGTCCGTCATTTCTTGTAGTTGAGGGAAGGTCACT
>JAWUYI010000082.1:0-21007 GCA_034110885.1 Oleiphilaceae bacterium | reverse complement strand
AATACACCGGGTGCGCGAATCAGCATCCCCAAGTACATGCGAATAGGGCATGACGCAATTCGTGCGACGCATAAAGCTGAACTGGGTTTAATTGCAGGACAGAACACAGACATCGCAGACATCGCACTGGCAGGGTTAAGTGCAATAACCGCACCAACTCTCGGCGATGCACTCGCCTTCTTAATTGACATGGAATCCTTAAACAGCAGAAACAGTAGAGGCCGCTCTCGCTATATAATCGAAGATGGAAGGGCCGTATGTCAGTTTTACTCAATCAGCCCCTATAACGCATTTAACTATTTTGTCGTCGATAATGCACTTAGCACTTGGTGGAAGTTCATCAAGACGTATGCGGCAGGTCAACCAAAATGCCACCATATTGAGATTGAGTACGAAAACCAACGCTATCAGCATTATTACGAAAAACTCTTCGACTGCCCGGTTTATTATGGGGCTCAACGCAACGCCCTTATTTTAAAACGCGAGCATCAGCTACTCCCAATGACGCACGCAAGCGTCTCTACATTCGCTCAAATGAGTGAGTTATGTCACAACGAAAAGCAACAAATCATTGCAGGAAAAACAACCAGCGATTTAGTAATCGATTTGATCAGCGCTCAATTATCAGGTTCACCACCACAAATAGAAGACGTTGCACGACAACTAGGCATAGCTGGATGGACGCTTAGGAGGCGTTTGGCGGACGAAAATATAAAATTTCAGGACTTACTAGACAACACTCGTAGCGCTCTTGCACAAACCTACGTAAAAGACTCGCAGCACAACTTTACAGAAATAGCATTCCTGCTTGGGTTTTCGTCACCATCGGCATTTCAACGCGCATTCAAACGCTGGACAAGTTTTAGCCCTGGAGATTATCGGAAACTGCGTGCAGAAAAATGAGCTAAAGAAACACAACGGTCAAGAATAAATAGATTGAGGTAAAAACAGGAAGTGAAAGTTTAAAGTGGCGGACCGGACGGGACTCGAACCCGCGACCCCCGGCGTGACAGGCCGGTATTCTAACCAGCTGAACTACCGGTCCGCATCTCTAAAACTTCTACCTTTAGATTCTAAAAAGAATTCAAAGGATTTGGTGGGTGGTACAGGGATCGAACCTGTGACCCTCGCCTTGTAAGGGCGATGCTCTCCCAGCTGAGCTAACCACCCATCTGGGTGCTAAAGCACATTCAGTACTGTAAAAAAAGTGGCGGACCGGACGGGACTCGAACCCGCGACCCCCGGCGTGACAGGCCGGTATTCTAACCAGCTGAACTACCGGTCCGCATCTCAACTTTACAGAAAGCTGAATTTCTCGATTGAGCGGTTTGGTGGGTGGTACAGGGATCGAACCTGTGACCCTCGCCTTGTAAGGGCGATGCTCTCCCAGCTGAGCTAACCACCCTGCTCAAATCGAGAAGCGCATTTTAACGATTTCTATTAGACTGTCAATCACATTTCTATCATTTTTCAGAAACAATTGAATCCTTCGTGAAATAACGTCCAATCTGATCAATAAGCGCTCAAATATTTCTTAGTTTAACTGCTGCAAAATACGCTGCCTTTCTGCTTCACGTTCATCCGAAGCAATTTGTTGTGGTCTCGGCAAATTTTTGACTCCGGGCAATTCTTTATCAAAAGTCCAAAACCAAAAGAACTCTTCCGCGTCAACGCCTTCTGCATAATTTGCGCTGTATGGAGCCGGCGCTATATTACCCGCCCTTGCAGCGGTTTCAAGCCGCTCTAACAGCAACTCATCATTCAACGACAATTCTCGCCTTGGTTCGCGCCAAGGCGCCAACCAATTCACGTGAGCTTCGCGCAACTCTTCGATTTTTGCCAGATATTGATCCACATCTTCATGGTAAAAATACAGTTCCTGCTCTAGCGTAATATCGTCCTCACCCTTAAGCTCGCGATACATATCACTCGGCACATACCAAATCGGGAAACCCCATAAAAAGTTGTCTGACCACGGCCAAATCACGGAAAACCAACCATAGTCTTGCAAGGTTCCATTTAATAGTTCTTCCGCTTCAGCAGCGTCTGACGAAGTCCAAAATGACGGTTCTAAATAACGAGTATGGGGCATTTCTTCCTTCGCCAACTCGTAACTCACTAGCTGAACATCAGCCGACGCCATTTCATCATCAGGCGCTAGCTCTGGATGCAACGTTTTCGGCAACGCCACCTCAGAGTGTCGAACATACATTATTTTCCCTGGGTCGATCTCTAATCCCACATCGGCCTGCAAGTTCATATCGAAGGCCATCATCAACTTATCATCGAAAGACTCAAAGCCAATCAATGGCAAAAAGCTCTTACGCACCGCAAAGTCATAACTCCCTTCAGGAAGCTCTACAACAGTCCAGCTTCCACTACGCAAGTTAAACACCAACTCATCGTTTATGTAATAACTAGGCGCCTCAAGCTCTTCCTCAGCCCATTGCGAACTAGGACGATAGAAATAAATTAAACCGTTTTCTTCGCTGTTCCACTCTGTCGATGTAAGTTCCTCGAAAGGCTTACCCGTTTCATTCGGAAAATAATATGAACCAAAGTTACGACCCGTCGACCAGTAAATCGATGGATACCAACCCCGCCCTTGTTTGTGGAAGGGTTTGGAGTAAGGCGCAGTGGTGTCAGCCAAAACAGACCATGGCACCCACATCATAAGAACAGCAAGAAATAATCGTAGCACTACCAACATCTCAAATATCACTAAGCAATTTACGGGAAAGTATACCAACACTCATATTTGTTTTTTGCGATGTACTGCGCGCTACCACGCTGTTTATTGAACTTTAGCTGCCGCAATTTCAAGTTTGAGCTCATTTAACTTACGCTCCAAGCCCACAATCCGCTCATTCAACTGCTGCCTACTCGCGTCAATTGAGGCAATGGCCTTAGAATTTTCTATCCCTCGAGCACTATCACCAGAGAGCTTTTCGATACGCTTAGACAAACGATTGACCTGCCCTTCTAAAGAGTCTCTTGTAAGTGCGGACTCGCTGGCCGCGTTGGCAACCATCTTTTCGAGCATCACCATATCTTTCGACAATTTCCCTAAGGCTTTTATGTCATCGCGCACTGACTGCACGCCTTGATCTACTTTCGCCGACATAGCCTTAAGCGTTTTATTCTGTTCGTCTTTCAAGCTAGCCAACTTCACGCCTAAGCCATCAACTGAATTTTTATTGCTTTCGATCGCTTTTTTGTTTCGATCACCAGCCAAACCCCAAAGCTTCCTCATTTCAGAGTCTAAAAACGCGAGCTTTTTTTCTGCTGCCGAACCACTTTGCTCTAGCTCAGCACCCGTTGTACTTAACTCGCCCTCGAAACGTGCCATTAACAACTTACTCTGATTAATAAAAGACGTAGAATCGCTTAGATCCTTAGTTAGTGTTGCGACAGCCTGAGCCTGCTTTACTTGCATCCAGCCCAGAAAGCCGATCACAACGAGCATCAAAAGCAAAAGCCCAATCATAAGAGGGGAGTATGAGCCTCTCGACTCAGGTGATTTAGACGGTTCTTTAGATGTCTTTTTGTTCGACTTAGGTGCTTTAGTACTGCGCTTTTGAAAGCGATCCAGCTCGTCTCTTTCCGGACGTAAACCTTCCATTTAATTATCCCAATGCTTATCAATTTATTTTCGATTAATTCTACAGTGATGATGGGCATTTCGAAATAGAATTTGCATGCTAGAGGCACACTAAATAAGATATGCGCTCGTTTTCTTCAGCGCGCGTGCTTAGGTTTTATTTTTCACGCCAAACCTGACCAATAGGTAAATAAAATGCAAGCAAAAGTGGGCATCATAATGGGCTCGAAATCAGATTGGCCAACCATGCAACACGCCACTGATATGCTCGATGAACTTGGCGCGAATTACGAAGTGAAAGTTGTTTCAGCACACCGCACTCCAGACTTACTATTTGACTACGCATCGCAGGCCGAAGCGCGGGGCCTTCATGTCATTATTGCTGGCGCAGGCGGCGCCGCCCATCTTCCAGGCATGGTCGCCTCAAAAACAAATCTGCCGGTTCTAGGTGTACCTGTTCAATCCAAGGCACTTAACGGCTTAGACTCATTGCTATCCATCGCACAAATGCCCGGCGGCATTGCTGTGGGCACTCTCGCAATTGGCAATGCCGGCGCAAAAAATGCTGGATTACTAGCTGCTCAGATTTTGGCTCTGCATGACCCAGAAATTAAAACCAAGCTTGATACCTTTCGCACAAACCAGACTCAAGCCGTGTTAGATCAGCCAGACCCAAGGGACTAACCATGAAAAAGATTGGTATTCTCGGCGCAGGCCAGCTTGGCCGCATGCTCGCTCTCGAAGGCTTGCCTCTTGAAATGCGCTTTAGCTTTTACGACACGTCGGGCGCGCCTAGCGTTGGCATCGAGCCTGTATTGACCGACACCCATGCAGCTCTCGACAACCCAAAATTAGCAGAGTTTTTAGACAATAACGACGTAGTAACATACGAATTTGAGCACTTACCCCTGCATTTAGTTCAACACATAGAAGCAAAACACACACTCTACCCTCCGGCGAAATCCATTGAAGTATGCCAAGACCGCGCAAAGGAAAAATCTCTCTTTCAAGAGCTGGCAATCCCAACGCCCGACTTCCGCATAATTGATTCGGAAGCGGAGTTAGTCGATGCAATTAGCGAACTCGGCTGCCCATGCGTCGTAAAAACGACGACAGAAGGGTACGATGGCAAGGGCCAATTCGTCATTCGCGAACAGTCCGAATGTACCGTGGCATGGCAAGAGATTGGCAACCGGAAACTGATCGTAGAAAAGTTCGTTAACTTTAGCCGCGAACTATCCGTCATTGCAGTGCGCAGTGTTTCAGGCGAAACAAAAGTCTACCCGATTGCCGAAAATGCGCACTACGATGGCATCCTTAGATATTCCACAGCACCGGCACCCCAACTAAACGAAGAGAATGCGCAACAAGCAAAACTCTACATGAGAGAGTTGATGGAAACACTTGGCCACGTCGGCGTTTTAACGCTCGAGTTATTCGAAACAGCCGAGGGCTTGCTCGCTAACGAGATGGCACCTCGAGTGCATAATTCTGGGCACTGGAGCTTAACGGGCGCTGCAAGCAGCCAATTCGAAAATCATCTGCGAGCTATTACTGACTTACCTCTTGGCGATACAGAGGCACAGGGCATTACATGCATGGTCAATATCATCAGCAGCAAAGGCGATATTCAAGGCTTGCTTAAACTTCCTTATGCAAAACTTCATCTCTACGACAAAGAGGAGCGCAAAGGTCGAAAACTTGGCCATGTGAATGTGCACGCAGATAGCTATGAAGAACTAAAATGGCGAGTAAGAAACGTCGCGGCACATCTGCCTGGCAGCCCCGATTTCGAAGGCTATGATACGTTAAACTAAACACCAGTTAGTCAAAATTTCTTGATACGAACGCCCCTCAGCTTCGTATCAAGGGTGTGCGAGTCTAATCCAAGCTGTTTTTAGCAATGCTTCCGCAGGATCATAGAACTCGAAATTTCGAAATGTTATGATCTGGGGCCTCAAATTCGAGTTACTCGTTTCAGTGCCTCATTTGATATTAGTTCATTTACATAATGGAGACGCCAAATGGCAATCGAACTACCTGCATTACCCTATGCAATAGATGCTCTAGCACCACACATCTCACAAGAAACTCTGGAATTTCACCACGGCAAACACCACAAAACATATGTGGATAAGCTTAATGGTATGATTCCTGGGACTGAGTACGAAGGTAAAAGCCTAGAAGATATCATCAAGTCATCTAGCGGCCCTGTATTCAATAACGCTGCACAAATCTGGAATCACACATTCTACTGGAACAGCCTAAGCCCTAATGGCGGCGGCGAACCAAGCGGAGCAGTTGCAGATGCAATCAACGCAGCATTTGGTTCTTTCGCAGAGTTTAAAGCAGCTTTTAACGATAAAGCAGTGAACAACTTCGGCTCTAGCTGGACATGGCTAGTTAAAAACGCAGATGGCTCTCTTGAGATCGTTAACACCTCTAACGCGGGCACACCGATGACTGCTGGCCAAACAGCGCTGCTGACTGTTGACCTTTGGGAACACGCCTATTACATCGACTTCCGTAATGTCCGCCCTAACTACCTAGAAGCCTTCTGGGCTCTTGTAAACTGGGACTTCGTTACAGCGAATCTTGCATAAGCAAAAGTTCTAAGCAAAAAAAACCAGAGCATAGACTCTGGTTTTTTTTGCTTCATTAAACGCTAGCTCACGTTAACTATCGAACTTTCATACCGTCATATAAGCTATCTACACTAGGCTTTTCTAACTTCTCTAACTCTTCGGGATCTTCACCATTAGCAGCCTTTAGGTCAAGGTTGAGCTGCCACAACTGATCAAACTTCTGATTCGTCACCAAACGCGTCGATGCTTTATCTCGCAGAATAGTAGGTCGTAAAAACACGAGTAGGTTTTGCTTGGTCACAACCTTAGACGTACTTCTAAACAAAGCACCTAACCAAGGAATATCTCCCAAAAGCGGAACTTTGCTCTCACTCATCTGCACATCATCACGAATCAAGCCGCCTAGAACAATCGTTTCGCCATCGTCGGCCAAAACATTCGTTTTGATCTGGCGCTTCGTAGTTATGATATCGGCGCCCGCTGTAGAGGGAGAAACACCAGAGATCTCTTGCTCTATCTCTAAACGCACCAAGTCACCCTCACTGATACTTGGCGTAACAATCAACTTAACACCTACATCTTCACGTTCAATAGTCGTAAATGGATCTGAAGTCCCTGCGCCGCCCGAACTAGATTGCCCTGTAATAATTGGAATGTTCTCACCAACAATAATCGAAGATTCATGGTTATCCATGGTGATTACTTTAGGGGTCGACAGCACATTCGCTCCCGCGTCACCCTCCAAGGCTTGAATTAAAGCCCCCCAACTCAAACCGTTGCTATTCGTATTTCCAACACCCATGGTAATACCCGTTGTAGGGTTACCAATTAAACCGGCGTCAACCTGACCATTTGGGTCATTGTCTCGGTCAATTAATGCGCCGAGAACGTTAGCAGCGCTAATGCCAATCTCGTTAAAGTTAGTGAACGCACCAGGAATCGAAGCCCCTTGATCATAAAGCGCCCACTGGATACCTAACTTATTGTCAGTATTGTCTTGAATTTCTACAATCGCCGCTTCGATAAGTACCTGCGCACGACGAACGTCAAGCTCTTCTATTACGCCCTCAAGTTCTTGCAATACCGAAGGGTCAGCTCGAATCACCAATGCATTTAGACCTTCATCTGCATAAACACTTGCGTCAGCTTTGGACCCACCCTGCCCTCCGGCAGCCGCCGTCTCTTCACTAACAATATCGCCCATAAGTCCTTTTAAAAGGTCCGCCAAATCCTCCGCATCGGCATGCTTTAGCCTAATAACCTTTGTTTTACCGCCAGTCGACGAAGGCTGGTCAAGCTTTGAAATTAACACCCGCATTTTGTCTCGGAAAGACTCGTCACCACGAAGAATCAGGCGATTGCTGCGCTGATCGGCCACAACGCTAAACTTGTTCGCACCGCCCTTGCCCTGTGCACCTTGGCCTAGCTCCCCTGGCGCAAGCTCTTCAAGAAGCTTCACCATATCGCCAACCCAAGCATCCTGAAGCTGAACAACTTCCAGTTCATACTTGGACGGGCTATCAAGCTCTTTAATAATTTTAGAAATACGCGTGATGTTTGCCACGTGGTCGCTAATAATGAGCGCATTGGCTGCTGCGACACCCGCTAAGTGGCCGTACTTAGCGACCATCGGACGAAGAATAGGAACAAGCTCTAATGCGTTGGCGTTATTAACCTGAATAACACGGGTAACGATTTGCTCATTGGGCACATTCTTGAAAAGGCTATTGTCATCAGCCGTCTGCTTCGCATTGTTCTGCTGTACGATTTTAATCACGCCACCCGAGCCAGGAATAGCAGCAAAGCCATGCACGCCAAGCACCGACAAGAACATCTCGTAAACAGCGTCCTGAGTCATCGGCGCATTCGAGACAACGGTCACTTTACCTTTGACTCTCGGATCAATAACGAAGCTATAACCTGTAATATCAGCGACTTGCGTTACAAACGCCCGAATGTCAGCATCCTTCAGGTTGACTTTCCATGTTTGATCTTCCGCAAAAACGAGAGAGGTGCTCGAAAACATAATCGAGAAAAAAAGGACTGCTAACCAACTAGCTTTAAAGGTCTTCACAATTCGAAACTCATGATTGTCGTATTATAATTATCAGGCGCTTATCTTAACGGATAATTTACAAAAAAACTGGCGCCATCTCGCACAACTTCTACTTCAATACTTCCTTCTTCGTACAAAGAGCGCATCAGCTCTTTATCTTTATTAACATCACCTAGAGCACTCCCATTCACAGAGCGTATTACATCCCCCTTTTCTAGGTTCATACCTGAAAGCATTGGGTTATTTCCCTTAAATACATAACCCCCACCTTCTGCAAAACTTAAGCCAACTGAGTTAAGCGCTCGCTCAGGATTCTCGTCAAGGCGCCGCGCAGCCTCGTTAATAAATTCCTCTGGACTGCTAACCTGCTCTGATTCACGTTTAGGCTGAGATACAACTCTAGCAATACTGCTTGTTTGTACCGAATCATCAAAAGCCAAGGTTTCAAACTTACCGCCACGTTTAAGCAATACACGGTCAGGGTAAACTTCCTCAAGAGTCGCGTTGCCCGGCAATACATCACCGATACGATAGTATTCCGCCTGTTTGCCGATTTCTTCAATAATTGCGCCAGATGACGCAGATTGGTCACCGGTAAAGACTCCCTTTAACAGCAAGCGTAAACGAGTTTTCGGGGCTTCAACTGGCTTGTTCTGCTCAACAGGCTTGGCATTAGCTTCGCCAAAGATATGGTAAGCCTGTATTGGCCTCAAGGTCATTGCACTAGTGCTAGTTCCAGAACTAATCGCCACCTCTGTTGGAACAACCTGCTCATCATTCTCGACTATAAACCAAGTTAACTGGGCGCTCAAAAAAGCCACATAGATAACCAAGGCCAAAAGAGCCAAGCCCTGGATGCGTTTAATCCAGTTAGACTGCGAAGAGCTTTCTTGATTAAGAATATTTGCCATGACGTCTACTGAGAAAGCCCTGAATATAGAGGTTTTTTAACCTTGAACACCACATCGGTCTCTTTCGAGTTAGGCGACCATGGCTCGTCTGCAATATCAAGCACTCGTCTTGTCACTTCCCACAAGGCCTCACCGCGCTCATTAATGGAACCCCGCATAACATCGAAACTAGCATCTTGATCTCGAATACCAAGGTGCACATCATAAGGTGCATCAGTCTTCATACGCCCAGAAAACGGCGGCAATACTCGCTCATGTAAATCCCTTCCTGCAGGATAAGACACAGCTCCCCCCGACCATGTAAAACTTCCCATCGCAGACTCGAGCTTACGGTCACGAATAATCAATTCAACATCTTTAGCAAACACATCGCCACTTACCGACAAACGCTGAGCCTTAGTAAAAACATTAAGCGGCTCCAAGGCGAGCTCCAGAGAACTAAGGGTAAAGCGTTGGGTTTTCAGCCCAAGCTCAACAGTCGACGACAACTTACCTGTACTCGATTCTAATTTTAGCTCTAGTGGCAAAGTACCCGAGAACACACCCATTGGAGATAAATCCCAATCTAGAATGCCTTTGAGATGCCGAAATGAAAGATATACTCTGCCGTCCCAAACCGAACCCTCGAAGGCACGCGCCTGCACACCCAAAGAAAGCACTTTAGTATTTGGAACAATGACATATTTCCACACAACACTTGCCGGAAGCGTTGCGATTAAAAACACGGCAAAACTCAAAAGGAAGACCAACACGAGGCCTATGGTTTTTTTTATCACAATAATTATTTTCTTTAGGGGCTAAGCGAAGCCAATAGCCCGCAGCACAACAAGCGATACACAATTACAGACTATTTAAAACATGAATACTAGTACTATTAACTGAATTTATAGTCCTATGCAGCCAGAAGTGAACTAAAGACACAATTTAAAAGGTCGGCATCCAAAGCCTCGTAAATTAGACGAAAAAAAACCCCGACCAAGGCCGAGGTTTCCGTCACGGATAGGCCGTACTACATCATGCCGCCCATTCCGCCCATGCCGCCCATGCCACCCATATCAGGCATCGCAGGACCAGCACCGTCTTCCACCATATCAGTAATCATACACTCAGTTGTAATCATCAAGCCCGCTACCGAACCTGCAGATTGCAGAGCTGTACGCGTTACTTTTGCTGGATCTAGGATACCCATTTCCAACATGTCACCGTACTCGCCCGTCGCTGCGTTGTAACCGTAGCTACCTTCGCCTTGCTTGATTTTGTCTGAAACAACAGAACCTTCGCCACCTGCATTCGAAACGATTTGACGTAAAGGTGCTTCCATCGCACGTTTAAGCAAGTTGATGCCAACGTTTTGATCTTCGTTATCACCTTCAAGGCCGTCTAGCGCTTGCAGCGCACGAATCAATGATACGCCGCCGCCAGGAACTACACCTTCTTCAACCGCTGCACGAGTAGAGTGAAGAGCATCTTCAACACGCGCTTTCTTCTCTTTCATTTCAACTTCTGAACCTGCGCCGACCTTAATAACAGCAACGCCACCAGCAAGCTTAGCAACACGCTCCTGAAGTTTTTCGCGATCATAGTCTGAACTACTGTCTTCGATTTGCTTACGAATCTGACCAACACGACCTTCAATTTCTGCTGCAACACCAGCACCATCAATAATCGTCGTATTTTCTTTGCTAATGTTGATTCGCTTAGCTGTACCTAAATCTTCTAAAGTCGCATTCTCGAGAGAAAGACCAACTTCCTCAGAAATAACCGTACCGCCCGTCAATACTGCGATATCTTGCAGCATTTCTTTACGACGATCACCAAAGCCAGGCGCCTTAACCGCTGCAACTTTAACGATGCCGCGCATGTTGTTAACAACTAATGTTGCTAGGGCTTCGCCTTCTACGTCTTCAGAAATAATAAGAAGTGGCTTGCTTGCCTTTGCTACGTTCTCAAGAACAGGTAACAACTCACGAATGTTAGAAATCTTCTTATCAACCAACAAAATGAATGGGCTGTCTAGCTCAGCACTCATGTTGTCTTGGTTGTTGATGAAGTAAGGTGACAAGTAGCCACGATCAAACTGCATACCTTCAACAACGTCTAGCTCGTCTTCAAAGCCACTACCTTCTTCAACAGTAATAACGCCTTCTTTACCAACTTTTTCCATTGCTTCAGCAATGATGTTACCAACGGACGTGTCACTGTTCGCTGAAATCGTACCGACTTGAGCAATCGACTTGGTGTCAGTACAAGGTTTAGCAAAACCCTTAATAGCTTCAACTGCTACAGTCACACCTTTGTCGATGCCACGCTTTAGGTCCATTGGGTTCATACCCGCTGCAACTGCTTTTAAACCTTCATTTACGATAGATTGAGCCAATACTGTTGCTGTCGTAGTACCGTCGCCCGCTGCATCATTTGTTTGTGATGCAACCTCTTTAACCATTTGAGCGCCCATGTTTTCGAACTTGTCTTTCAATTCGATTTCTTTCGCGACTGAAACGCCGTCTTTGGTGACAGTTGGTGCACCAAATGACTTATCTAGAACAACGTTACGACCCTTTGGCCCTAATGTTACTCTAACCGCATCGGCTAGCACGTTTACACCTGCCAACATACCTTGACGAGCAGCATCGCCAAATTTCACATCTTTAGCTGTCATATTTTCTTAATCCTGTAACTTAATATATGAATACGAGAAGTTGATTGGTTTAAATCTTATTTCTCAATCACGCCGTAAATTTCGTTCTCAGCCATAATCAATAGCTCTTCGCCATCAATCTTTACTGTGTTACCCGCGTACTGGCCGAATACAACTGTATCGCCAACGCTTACAGCCATTGCTTGAACGTCACCATTGTCTAGTGACTTGCCCGCGCCTACGGCCACAACCTCACCTTGGGATGGTTTTTCAGTCGCACTGCCTGGCAATACAATTCCTCCAGCAGAGGTGGTTTCTTCTTCTTTGCGACGTACAACAACACGATCGTGTAATGGACGGATTTGCATCTCAATGATTCTCCTGACAGGTTATCAATCCGAGTTTGATTTGACTCTTTCGAGTAAATGTAAAATACCATTCAAAACAAATGCTTATATAAACTAAGCTTGTTATTGATGGCTAGGTGACTCTATAAATGGGGCTGCAAAAATTCTTTTCAAGGAAGAACTTCAAAAAAAAAGAAGTTTTTACCTATTTATCTTCCAACGAGCGCCTTTCTGGCGTTTGTTTGACTTCTTCGAACTCTGCGTCAATAACACCAGACTCTGACTCATTCGGATTACGATATGAAGACTGATGAAATTCTTGATAATGGAAAGAGGAACCTGAGGGTTGTTGCATAGACACCATGTTCTTAGCTAACTGCGCAGCCATTGCTTTGCGCACCCCAGGCGTCAATAACAAAAATCCAATCGCGTCGGTAACAAAGCCCGGTGTGAGCAGCAAGGCTCCCGCAATCGCCAACATCATACCTTCACCAATTTCACTGATGGGCATCATGCCTTGCCGAGCTTTATTTTGGGCATTCATTAGTGTTTGCAAACCTTGCTTCTTTAGCAAATTGACTCCAATTACCGCTGTAAGCAACACTAAACCAACGGTATACCAAGCGCCTATCACGCCGCCTACTTTTATAAGCAGGAGCATTTCAACAATTGGCATAACAATAAACAGCAAGAAAACAAAACGCATAACAAGCACCAAAGATTTACTAAGGCCAAGATCATTTGCAAACACTGGCCAACACAGTCAAAATTTCATAACAATAGACCATATATGGGGCTTCGATCGCAAAACTCAACACTGAGCCGACAAAGAGAATATCAAGAACCCCGAACCTTTTTAATTTAAACCTAAATGAGCATGCCAATCACCTTTTCCGAACACGAGTTTAAAGACAACGTACTTTCTACGCTCAATGCTATTCCTAAAGGCAGCCTAAGCACCTATGGCGCGATCGCAAAAGCAGCAGGCTACTCGGGTTATGCGCGGCAGGTTGGCTATATACTAAAAAATCTCCCTGAACACTCCACCATTCCCTGGCATAGGGTGATCAATGCGCAAGGCCGATCCTCTTTTTCGCCTGGCAGCGAGCGTCACGCTGCGCAAGTTGCACGACTTATTAGTGAAGGCCACCCCGAGACTTTGGGCAAAGCACACCTAACGACCGTCTTTTGGCCTATTTTTTTGTGATCCACGTCACCGGTTAAATTTCTTTACAATTCGTTCATAATTTTGAGCTAGAGTAAGAATATAACGATCAGTTTTTGCGGTAGTGAGTTGCAACGCCACAACACGTAGCAGCCAGCAAGAGTGATGGACGGATTCATTTGGAAATGCCAGCCAAAAGCAACGGCACCCAGCTCCCTCTACTCCCGCACTGAAACTATAACTATTACCAAAAACAAGAAAGTGTGCTCGGGATAATTTATGAACCACCATAGCCTTCTGCAAGCTCAAATCCGGCAACATCTAAAGCATGATGTTGTAAATGTAAATCTTAGCCCCCTTATAAAGGCGGTAAGTGATACCTACGACAAATCAGAACACCATCGCAAAACCCTTGAAGACTCTATTGCAGAGCGCAATGCAGCGCTCAGCGATAGAAATGAAGAGTTAAAGCGTCAATTAGACGAACTACTGAAAACTAAATCGGCATTGCAAGAGTCTTACTCGATTTTGCACGCAAGCCTAGGGTCGACTTACGACGCACTTGTAATGGTTGATTTAAAAGGCAGCATTCGCCTCACAAATCCTAATTTCAATAAGATGTTCCAGATCAACACGTTTAATGCTGGCCTAGCCCATCTGAACGATTTTTTGGAGCATTGCCAAGGCATAGTCGTCGACAACAAGTTTTTCTCGGACACTATGCGCGACTCATTATCTTGGCCAGAACAGTGCGCAAACTACGAACTGCGCACACATGACGGGTGCTGGATTGAAGCGCACTCTAAAGCGCACTGGCACGATAACGAAATAGTAGGTCAAGTTTGGAGCTTCCGGGACATCACCGCACTTAAGCTTAAAGAACATGAAGCTAAGCACCGAACCTATCATGATTTTCTTACCGGTTTACCTAATCGCCGGTCCCTGCTATCGCGCTTAAAGCGTCAAATCGAGGCGCATCGCAACACAAACAAAGATTTACTTGTGATGTTCATCGATCTAGACGGCTTTAAAGATGTAAACGACTCGTTAGGGCATAGCGTAGGCGACTCTCTATTGATCGAAGTAGCCAAGCGCATGGACGAAGCATTACCGGCCAACTCAGTGATAACACGTCACGGCGGGGACGAATTTGTCGCGCTACTGTCCCAGCAAATTGATATGCATGAGGCAACCCAATATTCAGAGCGTATTTTCGATTGCTTCAAACGCCCATACCATATTGGCAGCCAAGACATATATATGAGCGTTAGCATTGGCATCGCCTCACTCAAAACCCATGGTGATGAATCCGACAGGCTAATCAATTGCGCAAACTCAGCCATGACGCATGCGAAAAAGCAGGGCGAGAACACCTACCAGATTTATGACGTTTCTACCTCGTCACATTGCGAGCACCGACTGCGCATTAAGCACGAAATCAACATTGCGCTAGAGCAAGACCAATTTGAACTGTTCTTCCAGCCAAAAATTTGTCTTGAATCGGGCACGATCAAAGGCGCTGAAGCGCTTATTCGCTGGAAGATGGAAGATGGTAACTACCGCAGCCCAATGGAATTTATTCCTATAGCCGAAGAAAGCGGCCAGATCATTCCAATCAGCCAATGGGTCATCCGCCGATGCTGTGAACACCTAAACGATTGGATGCCCTTCCTAGATCCAGATTTTGTGCTAGCCTTGAATATCTCTGCCAAGCACTTTCAAAAGGGTTTACTGCAAGAGCACGTTGCTCAAGTATTGAAAGAAGTAAAAGCCATTCCTTCTATGCTAGAGCTCGAAGTCACTGAAACCGCGATCATGGACGACATCGACCTCGCCGTTTCAACACTAAATGAACTAAAGAAACTTGGTATTCGTACAGCTATTGATGACTTTGGAACAGGCCATTCATCTCTTAATTACTTAAGAAAATTGCCTATCGAAGTATTGAAAATTGATAAGAGCTTTATTGACGAGATCCTGGTCTCAAACGAAGACCGAACACTCGTAAAAGGCATTATCGATATGGTACATGCCCTCGGCATCGAAGTCGTTGCCGAAGGTGTTGAGAACCACCAGATGGCGGTACTACTACAGAACATGAACTGCGATTTGGTTCAAGGCTTTCATTATTGTAAGCCTGTGTCAGAAACCGAATTTATCGCACTGATCAGAGACAGCCTATGCTACATCTAAGTTTTACAGAACAGCTATGCCAAACTATCAAAACTCATGAGACAGAGAGCGCAAACGATGCCGTATTCGATAAAGAAAAAGTAGGCTCGGCAGCACCATTAGCGCGGTCAAAGCGAAAAATAGTGCCCAGTTCCCCGATAGATAGTCCACAAGCCAACCACTATAAGATGCTAAAAACGTTCGCCCTAGCGTGCCTAATGAAGCCATTAAAGCATATTGGCTCGCGGTAAACGCCCTATTACACATCATCGAAAGAAAAGCGACAAATGCCACCGTAGACCATGCGGTGGTGAAGCCATCTACTACCACTGCCGCAACGAGCAAAAGCTTTGAGGGTCCGGTAAGCGCTATTAGCGCAAACATCAAATTACTGACCGCCATCGAAAAACCACCAACAAACAAACCTTTTAAAATACCATAGCGCATCGTGACAGCGCTTCCGATCAAAGAAAAAACAATGGTTACCCACCAACTAATCACCTTCGAATAGATCGCAATATCTGAATTACTAAAACCAATCTCTTTGTAAAAAACGATCGACATACGCCCAAGAAAAGCCTCACCGATCTTAAATAAGAAAATAAACAGCAATACGGACAAGGCTAGGCTCACGCCGTTGCGCCTAAAAAACTCGGTAAGGGGTTCGACAAAGCTCACTAAGAGCCAAGACACCATGCGAGCCACTCGCTCAGAAAATTTCGACGCGAAGCTCAAATTCTCGCCAACATCCGCACCGTTTAACGCATGCCCCTCTATTCGAACCAAAGACCGGACAATAAAAAACAACAAAGCCAACAAAACAAAGCCCGACTGGAAATAATAGGACTCAGAGTGATCAAAGCCTGGAAAACCCAAAATCATCCACGCAAGCAGAGCCAAAAAGCACGGCACACATAAGCGTAGTACCCACTGCTGAGTTAAACCGCCTTGGCTCAAATGCGATAAGTAAACGGCATTTCTACTTTGTTGCTGCGCTTCTCGCTGCGTCACAGGTTCTTTAGCCGTCAAAGGCACAATGGCTAGTAACACCATGGCCACAGCCATCATTTGATACACATCACCCCATGACCAAGAGTCCAAGTCGACAAGAATCAAAGGCACAGCGCCTAAACCAGCAAAGCCTGTCCACCAACCAGAAGTCGCCATGGCAGCCCCCGCAGACATCAGCTTACTGTCTTCATTAGGGAGAGAGTCAATTCGAAAAGCATCGATCGCAATATCTTGCGTGGCGGCAGCGAGCGCCAAACCAAGCGCCAAAAACTTAGCCCACGCCAAGTCTTGCGAAGGACTTACCGAGGCAATCATCCAGCAACACATGGCAATGAGCACTTGCGTCACGACAATCCAACTGCGCCGCTGCCCCAAGTAACGCCCAACAAAAGGAATAGACACTCGGTCAACCAAAGGTGACCACAAAAAATTGATTGAATAGGCAATAAAGATAAAACCAAAAAATCCTATATTGGTTCTAGACAGCCCCTCCTCGCTCAACCACGCGCTCATCGCAGAGCCGATCATGACCCACGGGAAGCCACTCGCCATGCCCAAGCCAAAAATACGCAAAAGTCTAGGGTCTTTATATAAGGCGAACAACTCAAACCAAGAAGGCTTAGAGGGATTGGTTTGCAAGATAGCTCCGTTTAATCGCGAAAGTTATTATACTGCAGAGGAAACTCAATATCGGATTCGCGAAATAAGGTCATCACTTGCTGAAGATCGTCACGTTTCTTGCCAGTAATGCGAACTTTGTCGCCCTGAATAGCCGCTTGCACCTTAATCTTCGACTCTTTAACCATCTTCACCATCTTCTTTGCAGTCAATGAGTCGATGCCCTGTCGAAAACTAAAGGTTCGCTTGACCAACTTTCCAGCCTTGCTGTCACCATCTTCGACCAACGCGCGCACATCGAGACCGCGCTTAGCCATCGCCATCTGCATTATTTCGATCAACTGCTCTAGCTGAAAGTCTTGTTCGGCAGAAAATACAACCTTATCTTTCGTCGCTTCGATGTCGACTTGGACATTTTTAAAGTCCCAACGGTTACCTAGTTCACGCTTTGCTTGATCAATTGCGTTTGTAACCTCGTGCATGTCAACTTCTGAGACCGTGTCGAAAGATGGCATGATATACTCCGTTAAAATAAGT
Source organism: Oleiphilaceae bacterium (assembly GCA_034110885.1). Lineage (GTDB taxonomy): Bacteria > Pseudomonadota > Gammaproteobacteria > Pseudomonadales > Oleiphilaceae > PZPK01. The sequence continues at coordinate 3,366 of JAWUYI010000082.1, read as the reverse complement.
GAAAAATTATAACTAGGGAAACAATCGACGAGTCTACACAACTTATTGACATGGTCAAAAGTTATTAGCGCCCTTCGCGATAATACGCAAAGCGCCTGAAAGACTCGTAGGGAACTATTTAATGCCGACATTTAATGAATCGATCTTAGTCGTAGACGATGCTAAGTTCAGCAGTACGCTTATAGCGCGCAAACTTATGAGCGCTGGTTATAGCGACGTACGCGTTGCTAACCATGCGCACGACGCACTTGCGTTAGTAAAAGAAAGACCCGCCGCCGTTTTACTAGCGGACTGGCTAATGCCAGATATGGACGGCATCGACCTTTGCAAGAATATTATCGAGCTAGACCAGCAAAAAGGTCGACTCACCTACTGTATTTTGATCACCGCAAAAGACTCCCCTGACGCACTATCATTTGCCTTTGAACAAGGCGTAGACGACTTCATTCTAAAGGCGGATCTAAACCAACAGCTTCTTCCGAGAGTCTCAGCTGCTGCCAGAAACAGCTTAAAGCAAAACAAAGCGCTCGAAGAACGCAACCAAGCAACTCGACAGCTTAATGAACTACAAGCCTGCCAGCGACTAGACCAAACAACAGGCTTGGGAAACATTCACCAAGCGCGCGACATGCTTGACAGAGTCCTACAGCATTCTGACGCACGAGGCGGTGCGACCAGCTTCATGACCGTCCAGATTAACAACTGGGATCAGATCGAAAAAGAAAACAAGCCATTAATTCGCGATGAACTATGCATACAGTTTGCGAGAAAATTACGTAGTTTGGTGCGACCGCTTGACGAAATATGCAAAATAAATGATTACGAATATGCCATCATTGCGCACTTTGCAGACGCAAGTAACTGCAACTTGGGCACGTATCGGCGCGTATCAAAAGGCTTAGACCACCAATCGTTCAGAACAACATCGGGCTTTATTACAGTGAATGTTTCCTGTGCGACATGCTTTGTTGAAGATTCATTTAGAGACGCAAGTTTCGAGAAACTCAACCGCTTTAACGAAGCACAGTTACAACAAGCGACCGAAGACAAAAAGCTTTTAGTTTCCGCGTTTTCGGCTTCGGCATAGAAAAAAGAAGCGTTTGGTTGAGCACACACGCTGTAACATAAGTGTAACAATAGCCAACCACCCGTAACGCAATACTCCTACCGAAAGTGCGGATATAAGCCTACATTTAATGAGTGGATTAGATGTAGTATCCCCCGTTAGCGGAGTGTAAGCGATTACCTCCGCTGTTTTTCAGGGATATCTATCCGCGTATATTTGAAAGGGCGCTCGAGAGAGCGCCCTTTTTTTTTAAAACCTTAGTTTGACGGATATCCAGTGATATTCTGAATCGACTTGTATAATGGCTGAAGCTGCTTGTACATTTTCTTATACACTTCTGTATAGAGCCGATCATACGTCGCGTGATGCTTCGCATTTGGCTCAAAGCGCTGCCCAACTCGCGTCATCGCGGCAATCGCCTCATCAAAGCCTTTGTGCCAACCTAAGCCAACAGCAGTATCCATTGCCGCACCCAAGCCAGAGGTTTCGTAGGTATGGGGCCGTTCAGCGGGTAAGCCAAAAATATCGGCAGTGAGCTGCATAGCTGCATCGCTTTGCGAGCCGCCACCCGCAATGCGCAATAGAGTCACTTTCTCACTATTACGCTTCTCTAGGCGCTCCATTCCCTCGCGCAAGCCATAAGCCAGACCTTCTAGTATCGCCCTATAAATGTGCGCGCGAGTATGCACATCGCCAAAGCCAATAATTCCACCCTTTGCTTCTGGGCCCGGGTCACGCACACCCGGAGTCCAATAGGGCTGCAACATCAAGCCCATTGAGCCAGGAGGTACGGTTTCAACTAATTCGTCGAAAAGGTCTTCGGCAGCAATATTGCGCTCTTCGGCAATTCGCTGTTCCCGCAAACCGAACTCCTGTTTAAACCAACTCACCATCCAAAAGCCCCTAAAGATCATAATTTCAGAACAGTAGTGCTCTGGAATTGCAGAAGGGTAAGCTGGCATAAACCGAATCGGCTCAACATGCTTTTTATTGGTCGTATTGATGGTTGCTGTCGTGCCATAACTCATGCATGCAACATTCGTATCTCGACCTCCTGAACCTAAAATTTCACAGGCCTTATCTGAAGCAGAAGCGAAAATAGGTAAGCCCACAGGGATACCTGTTTCGGCACAAGCCTTGGCACTCACCAAGGCCATTTTCTCGCTCGGCCGATACAGCTTCGGAAACATGTCTTGGCTTAAGCCTGGCAGCAATTTATAGCGCCAATCCGACTCTGGAGCCCACTCCAACTTTTTGTAGTCGAACGGAAGGTACGCAACCTGCGAAGCCACCGAGTCTACGTATTCGCCGCTAAGTTGGTAATTTAAAAAACCTGACAACATCAAGTATTTACTGGTTTCACTCCAAATTTCAGGCTGATGACTAGCGATCCACAAATACTGCGCGCGCTGCTGGTATCGCTCTATTAAGTCATTCGCCCCGGCAATCTTAAACATAAATTCGTGCAGCTTAGGAAGATTGCCTAGCGGCTCCGTATTGCGCTGATCTAACCACGTAATTGCTGGCCGCAAAGCTTGGCCATCCGAGTCTAGGTTAATCATGGTGCCACGCTGGGTCGTCACCGACATTCCAGCGATATCGCCCTTACTTAAGCCCTTTGCATCCATGTCTTGCCATAGAGAAGAGCACGCTTTGATAAGAGACTGCCAATAATATTCAGGCTGTTGCTCCGCCCAACCTGGGTGCTCAGAGAAGTAAGGTTCAATCTCTTCTTTGCCCTTGGCTAGCAGTTCTCCTCGATCGTCAAACAACAATGCTCGAACGGACTGGGTGCCGTTGTCTATCGCCAGAATACTTTTAGTGCTCATGCTGCACCTTGCATGTCGGTGCGACCGACTGTCGCCAAGGGCAAGCTGTAATACCGGAGTATAATTTTTTGGTAGCGTTCCAGCTCTTTAGACCATGCCATATCGTCCCAGCCCAAAACCGGAGAGACCAAATCTTTTATCCTTTCAAAGTACTCTGCACCGCCATCTTTTAACAACAAGCCAATCCGTGTCCTGCGCAGCATTAGGTCGTCTAAGTGCTGAACTGTCTCGTGTTGACAAGCCCACACCAGTTCTTGCCAAAGCGTGTCCGTATCGTGAATGCGTCGCAAAAGCGACCCAGAAACAGCTACTTGCGCACCATCAACAAACGAGTCCACGTCATTGCCATAGCGCCCTTTAAGACGCTGAAATTGCTGAGGACTCAAGGCTTTAGGCCTCGCACGGCGAATCTCAGACCAAAAAGGCGACGTGTTTTAAAATCATCGGAAGGCGCATGGTTTGTTAGATAAG
>JAWUYI010000081.1:0-14315 GCA_034110885.1 Oleiphilaceae bacterium | reverse complement strand
CATCAATGGCCATGGAAATTACAAGTGACGATGCTGCACAAGCAGCGCTAGATCCCACTCAACCTGAAACTGAGACCGAGGTCATCAAAACATCCAAACCTGACTAAAAATGGGAACGCTAAAAATAGGTAAAGCCTATATTTGGGAAGAAAATAAAAATGTTAAACATCACATTAGATGAACAGAACAAAATTGCGACGATCGAACCCGTAGGTAAACTAAGCGGTCCAGATTTTTTATCTGCAGTGAATATCATCGACCCCTTGATAAACGATGTGGGCAAACTAAATGGCCTGATCATCTCTTCGGAGAAATTCCCTGGCTGGCAAGATTTCTCTGCTTTTGTATCACACTTGTCTTTTGTGAAAGAACATCATAAAAAAATAGCCTATATCGCACTTGTCACAGATACTCCCATTGCAAATTTAGCCGAGCACATTGTTACGCATTTCACATCTGCAGAAATTAAAGCGTTTAAATTCAGCGAATTGCAAACTGCTATAGAATGGATTACGAACAATAACTAGACAACCAACTAATAAAAATTCTGTGTCAGTACAACTTAAGAGTTACCAAAATTAAGGTTAGCTGACGGTACACGATCTATGCGCACCACCCAAGTATAAGGCTGACAATGTTATCTCCTAACACTAAAACTCTCTTTAATGCGATGTCGACACCGCTCGCGTCAATATTTGGCAGCGGCTTTCTCGTTATTGTGCCCATTCTAGCCAGCGCTGTTGCCGGATATTCTGCCTTAGCAATGGTAGGGATTTGTATTTTTGCTTACCTTGCAGGCGAAGTCATTCGCTTCAACATATCCCGTCAGCATTTAGAAAATAGTAAAATAACTCAATCACTAGAGAGCCTGAGCGAGTTGGTTTTAGTGTTTGCGTATATTGTGTCGGTCTGTCTTTATCTTCACATTATGTCATCGTTTTTTCTTTCACCGATGGGGATCGAAAACCATTTAAATGAAGACATTTCTACAACGACTGTGATCGTTATTATTACCTTGATCGGCCTTGTTAAAGGTTTAAACAGCTTAGAATCTCTAGAAATTCTAGCGCTATGGTGCACCTTAATTATCATCTCTGTCTTGATTGTCGCTTATGGATTCTACGATATAAATCAGCTGATGACTGCCGTACTCGAATTTCCTGAGATTGAAAATCAAAGCGCATGGGGTATCGCGACTGTATTAGGAGGAACTCTGATTGTCGTGCAGGGCTTCGAGGCACCGAGATATATGGGAGAGCGGTATGCGGCAGATATTAGAATACGTGCGTCACGATATTCGCAGTGGATTGCATCAACCGTTTATATTGTGTTTGTGGCGCTCGCGGCTCCTTTGGTGATCGACCTGCAGGGCGACTATAGTGGTAACAGCTTAATTAAACTAACCGCGATTGTTGCTGGATTTATGGTAATTCCCTTAGTCATTGCGGCAACCTTGAGTCAGTTCTCTGCCGCTGTTGCAGATACTATTGCTGCGTCTGGCACGCTTGCTGAAGTGTCGAAAGGAAAACTTAACACCAAGTTCGCGTACCTAATTATTGGCATTGGAGCAGGACTTTTAACCTGGGAGGGCGAATTACTTGAAGTGGTGGCTTGGGCGTCACGAGCCTTTGCTTTGTATTACGCATTGCAGTCATTAGTGGCCATAACTCGAACGCAAAGCCAATGGCAAAAAGCGTGTTTCTTCGCCATGTTTTTGATCTTAATGTTTGTGACAATATTTGCAGTACCTGCAGGATAAATACAATGACAAGCAGAGTGAGATGGGAGTAGTCAGCGCTATGGCACGAACTGATGAGTGTGTTACCAGCCACGACGGGGATTCGCTATTTTCTGCAAATTCACCTCTATGGTCTTCCACTATCATCGACGAGCAGTGAAGTGATTATCTTAGTCACGATTGGCACCATAACTGCGCTAATAGACTACGGGATAACTAGGCGAGCTTCCCTCAAGGCTTCTGTTCTGAAACACGCCGATTAACACATTCATTTTATACAAAACTCAGACGATCACTTGTCATTAACGATTCAGAATGGCATCAACTTCTGATGGCTCCAAAATCTGAGCTTGATAATTCCCTTCACCAATGCGTTTTTCAATACTAGAAACGAACGCGCGAAGATGGTTTTCGGAACCTTCTAGTAAAGACGTATACAGCTGAATGATATCCTCATTATCGGTATACATGCGGCCACACTCGGCAAAGCTTTCGATGCCATTATCTGCATCAATGATCGCTTTTGGACATTGCTCTATGTCGAGCATATCTAACTCTTCAATAAAGCCGCCCACATACAAAGCCTCAAGTTCACTAATTTCTCCACGATCCACGAGTTGCTTAAATTTTTCAGTAAAATACGCGCCGTACGCAACACCACTAAACACGCCAACGTTGTCGTTCACAACAGGGTCTTCAAGGCCATAGTGCTTTAGCTTTTCGCACACGGCACAGGTATGAGCCTCTTCAGACTTACTTATGTTGCCGAACACCTTCAACTGTGGATAAAGCATGCCGAGCGTCGTATAGACGTCTCGGGCAAGCTTTTCCTCTTCGCGCATAAAAATCAAATGCTCGGTTTCGTTTGCATCAACCGCACTCGCAACTTGCACGGGTACGTCACTGCTAGTGTCATCGCTAGCATTAGAGCTATTCTGCGAATCGTCGCTCTCGCTTACTTGTTCTGCCTCTGGAGAATTCGTCCCTGAAGAACCAGAACTGCAAGCTGAACCTAACACCGCAAGCATTAGGGCCAGAAAAAGTCGTACACTTACTCGAAATGTATACTGCATTACTTAACCCTCAGTCGGTCTATTTGTATGCAAAAATTCTAACTCTTCGATTTAGTTGGCGCCCTTCCTCTGTGTCGTTCGTTGCGATAGGGAACTTCTCACCGTAGCCTTCAATCACAACTCGGTTCTCCGCGATTCCATGATAATCAACTAGAACTTTCTTAACTGCATTGGCTCGATCTTCAGAAAGTTTATCGTTGGTCGCATCGGGTCCGTCGCAATCACAATGCCCTTCAACAAAGGCCATTGCTTTGTCATCGTCCGCCAAAAAGTCAGCCAATGCTTTAATTTTAGGCAGCTCAGACGGCGTTACGTCAACAGCATTTTTTTCGAACAGCAAGGTCGCTTCATATTCTTGAGTACCTGCTGCAGCGGGCTTAGGCTCCGCGACTTTTTCTACAACAACAACTTTTTCGACTGTTCGAATTTCGGGCTCAGGCTGAGCCTTTGCCTTTTTACCTGGCTGATAATTAAAGCTAAAAACAACGCCCGGTTCGTGTCGATAATGCCCCTCTACATTGAAGCTGAAACTGTCCGAAACTGGTAGATTCAACCCGAGTGCAAAGCCTAACTTGTTATCGTCTATCATCTTGCCGTCAAAGTCCTGCAAGCCCAAGGTTCCCTTTACATCCATCTCACTTTGATAATAGTAAAGCGCGCCATAAGCCTTTGCATACTCGTAAGTGTTTTGAAGAATCGCCCCGGCTCTTAAGCTATAAAAATTATCAGCTTTAGCGTTAAGGGTGCTGGGAACGGCATTGTTATTGGTCGATACGCGACCAGAAATATTCATATCTGAATACATGGTGTATTGCAGAAACGGGCCAAGACTCAGGCTCTCGTTTTTATACGCTGCACCTTCAACCGAAAGACCCCATGCGCCTTGTCGGCCTGTATCTAAATGAGAAATGATGGTCTTCGTTGGCTCGTTTTTTAGACGGTCTGCGGCATAACTCATTGATACCGACCAATCATCGACAAACTGATAGCGTAAACGCATGAAATACGCATCTTGCTCAATAAGGTCCGTAACCCCAGTCGAGCCGCCGCCATCGTACTCTAAGCCACTGGTGCGCATAGAGTAATAGCCTAAGCCGAGAGAATACTCGCCATCATCGGCATTAAGTAACGGACCAATCTCGCTACTGCTCACCGGCGCGCTCAACGCTGCACCTAAAACTAATAGAAAGGGTAAGGACCGCTTCGTGCTCAACTTTTTATTCGTCATAACGACACTCTCTTTTAAAATATTCTTGTAAGCCATCATGCTACTTAGCCAGAAGCTCTGCTAAAGATGGGTGATTATTCTTCGTTGCCCAATACTCGGCGGTATGATCTTCGTTATCTTTTAGCGAAGCATCAGCCTTTGCTGTTAAAAGGTATTTTGCGGCGGGTTCATTTCCCTTCACTGCGGCATACATTAGCGGCGTGCGGCCCTGCCGATCTTGCTCATTCACACTCAGACCCAAGTCGAGCAATGCAGCTAAAACATCCTTTGACGAATTCGACTGTGCAGCCCAATGCAGAGCACTGCGCCCCTGCTTGTCTCGAGCCTCAGTCTCCGCTCCTTTATCAAGCATTTGTTCAATAAGCGCTAGTTCAGAAGACGAGGCCGCCGCCATGAGCGGCGTGAAACCCTGCTTATCCGCAATATTTACACTTGCACCAGAAGACAAAAGAATGCGAGCTAAGGCATCCTGTTGATTACCTGCCGCCAGCATTAGCGCCGTCGCGCCGTATTTGTCCTGAGAGTCTAAGGCAATACCCGCATCAACTAATTGCTTTGCCGTGTTTATTTTCTTGCTCGAAACCGCATAAAACAGCGCATTCCAACCTGGTTTGTTATGTAAACTGAGGTCTGCTTTATTCGCGACCAACTGTTCAACAACAGCTTCATGCCCCTGGCCTGCAGCCATCATCAAGGCTGTCACACCTCCGACGTTCTGCAGGTTAGTCTGTGCTTTCGCTTGCAAAAGCAGCTTAACGATTGCTTGATGCCCGTCTTGCGCGGCGAACATTAATGCGGTAAACCCATGCTGTTGAGTCGCATCGATGTCTGCTCCAGCTTCAATCGCCCAACGCACCGTCGCTTCAGAGCCAGACAAGGCTGCCAAATGCAATACGCTATGCCCTAAGTTATCGCGACTTTTCAGCGTATTAGGTGCGCGCTTCACAACACGTTTGATCACCTCGCCGTTGCCGTAGTAGGCCGCATTTAACAAGAGAGTTCGGCCGTTAACATCGCGCTCTGAAACATCCGCCCCATTGTCCAGTAACAGACTAACAATTGACTGACGATCGCCGCTTCTACCCTCTTCTTTGGCACCTTTGGCAATGGCGGTTCCTATGAGCGTAAGCCCTTTTTTATTTTTTAAGTTTACATCCGCGCCTGCGCTTAATAGTTTTTCTACTAGCTCGACGTTCGAGTGCTGCACAGCCACCCACAAAGCGCTCTGCCCCTGCTCGGTTGTAACATGAACATTGGCGCGCTTTTCTATAAGGCGCGACGCTGCTGCGACTTGATCCTTCTCAACCGCAAGCATTAGTGCTGTGCGCGAAAACTGATCTCTCTCGTTTACCGACACACCCTGTTCCAAAAGGTAGTCGAGCACATCAAGCAACCCTCGCTCCGCTGCTAACATCAGTGGCGTTTGGCCATGCCGAGTTTTAGACTCAATCAAGCCCTTGTGCTCGGCAAGCCAAGCAATAGCAGCATCTTGCTTATCCGCCGCTATTAACTCGATAAAGTCTTGGCTCAAACTATTTTCTGTTTGATAGGCCTGCGCCAACTTTCCGCTGGGCGCATCCACGCCTTGAGAACGAGCGACACCCAAGCCAGCTCCCGATTTATTGGCACCCTCGGCCGCGCCTGCATCAACAACTAGGCTCATAGAGAGACTCATTGCCAATACAGAAGCGCTCGCCAAGGTATTTAAGGAGCTACGTTTTTTCTCTGCAGCTCTCATCAAGGCACATCATCCCAAGAGATTTCTAAAGTAGCGCTGTAGATATACACGGGCTTTTTATCGCCTTTAACGTATAAGGCCAAGTCGAAATCAGGTGTTAAGGGCAAGCCATTAACAGAGATCCCATTGCCTGCTGTTGGGTCGTCGCCCGGCCCAAGGTTGATACTGTTTTGACTCGCATCGACCCAACCTAAGCTCGTCGCAAGCGGAGATGTGCCGTCAAAATCAAGCAAATCAACTGTGGTTGTAACAACATCGCCCACCACATACTTCTGATCCGCATCAACGAATGGCGGTGCTACTTGGCATTCTTTCGCGGTACTTGCTATCTCGAGACCGGGAATATCTTGCCCATACTTGTTGGCTAGAAGCCTCCAACGCGGACCCACCACATTCGCCACTGCCTCAAAGGGGTCGCGACCTGTTGTGGTGTACCAGGCATTGGTTAAGCCTTGGCTTAAATCACTCGAAAACGCTCCCGAACCCTGAGCGAAGGCGGCATTCTTGAACAAGGTACCAGCAGGAATAAAGTTACCGTCACCTTCATAGCAGTCTCTATCCGACACCCAATTCGCTCCGGATACGGTATAGGTTGGTAAGCGCCCCGTAGCCGACTCGTTCTCCATATCTTCAGGTCTAATTTGGTCATTCGGGTTATTGGATGTGCTGTGCACGACCTTAAGTGTTGCAGCCGTTACTGTGTAGGCGGTGCTGGGGTTATCTTTCCACAATTGCGGCAAAGCCATTTGCGCATACAAACGCAGATCTATTGGCCGCTTTACTGCATTACCCCAACGGTAAAGAGGCTTGCCATCATCTTTTATCGTAATTCCGTAGTCACGACCCACAGCAATATCGTCTCGCACCGTAGACTCGTTGGCCGGCATCAGTGAGGTATCCGTTAACAAGTCATCTGAGACAACAAAATCTCTAACAATATACAGGTCAGTGCTGAGCTTATTATTTGCACAGTTATCTAGAACCGCCCCATTGGCTGCTGGGTCGGGATCAATCAGATCGCGCTGCACGTCGGTTGACGGATCAGCCGTTGTGTAAGGTACGGTTTCGTTACAGCTAAGTACGTGTTCCATTACCGTGTAATGCTCAGACGAACACTTCACCGTGACGCCCCCTAAACCTGCACACCAAGTACCATAAGAAGGCTTAGTTTTGAATACATCGGTCTGAACGTTTGCAACGGCAATCCCTGTGCCATTTCCCGTATCGGGGACATTACCAGCAAAGCCTTCCTGATAATCCTGATCAAATATTCGCGGTGCCGCACCCACAAAATCCGATACCACGAAGCCGAATAGGCTCTCAACCGGATAAAGGGTATTGCTCTGTTTATCCACGATCGGCTGCCCAGTTACATCCGTTGAGGGACAGGCCGTTACCGTGCTGCCCGCTTCACCGCAAAGAATGGTTTTATCCGTCGCATACGTTGCGTTGTTCGCCCCTCCCTGAATGTCATTGATCGAAAATGCATGACTAACAGTGTGCGTCTGCGGTGCTGCATGAATTGCTGCTGCCAATGGTAATAGGGCAAGACCAGCCACAGTGTTTAAGGCAAAAGCAGCGCGTAACTTTGAAGTTGGTTTAGTATTTTTCATGTCATTATTCTCCATAAGTCACTTTGGCGTATTCAATATTCAAGGTCGCGTTATAAATGCGTGTACCCTTTGCATCGCCTTTGATGTAGACACCTAGGTCAAAGTCTTCGGTTAATGGCAAACCATTAATCGAAATGCCATTCGGTGCTTTCGGATCTCCATCGACGCCTAAGTTAATGTCGTTACTGCGCGCATCGACCCAACCCAAGCTAGTTGCCAAAGGCGAGGTTCCGTCAAAGTCCAGTAAGTCGATCGTGGTGGTCACTTCAGTACCCGTCGCATATTTATAGGTATCGTGCTTAAACGGCGGTTGTGTACAGGCATTGCTTGGAATTTCTAGACTGGGTAAGTCTTGCCCAAACTTGTTCGAACCGAGGCGCCAGCGCGGCCCTACATCTATACCGGCCTCAAATGGGTCTCGATCAATACTGGTGTACCATGCATTGGTAAGGCCTAAGCGCAAATCGGACGAAAATGCCGTATCGCCTTGAGCGAAGGCTGCATTCTTAAACAAGGTGCCGGCAGGAATGAAATTGCCATCACCTTCGTAGCAGTCTTTGTCAGACAACCAATTCGCACCAGACACAGTGTAGGCAGGTAAACGCCCTGTCGCCGCTTCGTTCTCCATGTCTTCAGGTCTAAGCTGGTCATTAGGGTTATTGGTAATCTCGTGGTTAACTATTAGCTCCGCCTTAAATACGATGAAATTTTCACCCGGCTGCTTCCATGTGTCCGGCAGGGCCATGCGCGCATACATCCGAATGTCATTCGGGCGTTTCACTGCGTTCCCCCAACGGTATAAGGGCTTGCCGTCGTCTTTCAAACTAATCGAGTAATCTTTACCAATCGCAATGTCGTCACGGACGGTCGACTCATTGGCCGCCATTTGCACACCAGGCATCATGCTTGTAAGCGACTCATCCGTAACAGAGCCGCCTCGAACAATCTTCAAATCGTTATCAAGACGCGCATCTGCACAGTTACCGACAACCGCATTTGTCTCGGGGTCGATTAAATCCTTTTGAACTGAGGAGCTAGGATCTGCTGTGGTATAAGGAACGGTTTCGTTACAGGTCAACACATGCTCAAATGTGGTGTAATGCTCACTGGAACACTTAACCAGAGCGCCACCCAAGCCCGTGCACCAACTGCCATAACGTGCCGGCGTTAAAAACGAATCGGTTTTCGAATTGGCGACCATCAAGCCCTTGCCATTGGGTGCTTGATCGATATCGTTGACCCAGCCCTCCGCGTGGTCTTGGTCACGTATTTTTTGTGCGCCACCAACAAAGTCTTCGACGTAAAAACCAAACTCACTATCAACCGGATAAAGCGTCTCGCCCGTCTGTTTTGCAATAATAGGCTGCGTCGTGGCGCACGCTGGCGCATTTGCGTCAATACCACATACGATCGTGCTATCTTCCGCTTGCGTTTTGCCGTCAAAACCACCTTGTACATCAGCAACACTAAAAGTATGCGTCACACTATGACTAAAGGTTTCAATGCTAATCGGCTCCTGCTCCAGCGTTACATCGCCATCAGAACACGCCGTTAGGAACGTCGCGGATGCAAACAGAGGCAGAAGGGAAAAGCAGGTACGTAACATCGACCCTGCTCGGCGTTCTAATTGATCAATAGATCTAGGCATTTACTACCCCTTTTTTGGTATTGATATGGATACTTTATGAATCTCTATATAAAGCCTGACATGCGACAAAAGCGAACGCATTGATCTAAGTCAATTCCAAAAGGATATAAGCAAACTTTTAAAAAAGGAGTGGGGGACGATAAAAACCCAACTGTTCGAGCGCCTAGTAGAATGGGTATTTTTGAAAGAGTAATAGGACTGAACGTCAGCTATAGCTGAAGATATGACTTAAGCGCGGAGGAAATAAAATATAAAAGAAAGCTGACTTTGCATAAGAAAAAGCCGTCAGACTTTCTACTTTTAAAAGATGTATTTTGAGCAATAATGGCGAGCTTATGAATTCAGCAAAGTCGGGATAAATCGTAAAATTTAAATACTTTTTCACGTCGTTTCAAAACTTTTGTCCACAATAATTTTTTGCGGCTTTGAGTCACCTACCACCCCTTTTTGAGTACCCATCTAAGACGACGATCATTGGCAAACTATTTGAGTTTTTTGTGGCTATTTACTGCTGGCAGACACGACTTGATTTCGACCTCTTTGCTTAGCCAAGTACAAAGCTTTGTCTGCGCTTGCATAAACGCCTTGTTTGTCTTGAGGATATTTATACTGAGAAAGACCTGTACTCCCAGTTAAAGAGATGTGATCTGATTTCCATGGAATAGATGCGTCTTGAATGTTTAGGCGCAAGCGTTCTAATATTTCTCGCGCTTCACCCAGCATCGTATTGGGCATTAAAACGACTAACTCTTCTCCACCAACCCTACACACTATATCTTCAATTCTAATTGAGTCATCAATCAATCTAGCCACATGAATCAGCACTTGATCACCGCATTCGTGCCCATAAGTGTCGTTGATTACCTTGAAGTTGTCCAAGTCGATTAAACCGAGACAAAGGGGCGTTTTTTCGCGATCCGCTCGACTAAATTCCTGAGCCAAGCGCTCGTCGAAATACATTCTATTGGGCAAGCCGGTTAAGGCATCGGTATGGGCCGCACCAATCAATTTTTTCTCGATACTATGACGTAAACCAATGACGACATGAAGCCCAGCAATGGATGATATTCCAGCAAAAACAAGCAGTACAATTTCAAAATGATAACTAGGAGAACCTACTTCAACATACTCAAGAAAATAGAGATAGCTTAAATAAACATAGGAAAAGATAGAAATAGCCAGAGCGTTTCTGGATGGGAAAAATAAATAGGCGACCAACAAGGGCGTTATAAAGAAAAGAACAACCAACTCATTCCCTTGAGAGTCTAGAGTCGCCACAGACATCAAGACCATGTCGACGCAATAGATAATAACGCCAACAGTTTTCAGGTAACCTTTCGCGAGCACGTAAATAAAAACAGCTAGCAACACACAGATGCTGGAAAACTGTATTAAAGAGGCAAAATCCCAACCATTCACCGCTCGAGCAATCGCTACGGGTATGGTCGCCAAGACAATCAAAAAAATACACGCAAGCGTAACGATTCGACGCACACTATCAAGGTGCCGGTCAAAATAATCAATATTGGTATCAAGGTTATGTTTCATTCGGCTCCTATTCATAGCTTGGCATAGCGCGGCATAGCCTCTTGTGAGAGGCGGCATATTAGCGCAATGGCAAAAGTAAAACGAGAGCGGACCTAACGGGTCTCAATTTTCACGAACCGCTCAATCTGTCGCTGAAATGCCTCGTTCTCACTCTGCAATGCTTGCTTCTGCTGCATCAAGTCGATAACCATCGCAACGGCAACCCAATCTATTTCTAGATCTAGGTGCAAACGCAAAGCCTTTTGAATCCAAGGTATACCCTTGGTATCAAACAACCAACTTTCTTGATTGGCCTTTTTATTAAACGGCATAACAATGCCGTACTCTACGACTTGCACAACATAGTGGCTTTCGATGCCTTCCAACTCGCACAGTTCGTCAAATGAAATACTGAATAATGTCTCACTCATTTTTATCACTCCATTCTTTTCTGGGCTCGAAGGCTTCGCTGGCCGCCAATTCTTTCCACATGCGCTTACCTTCTTCACTTGCCTCAGTTGGCATCACGACTTTAACAACCGCATACATATCACCGGTCAGGGTCTTAGTTTTCAAGCCCTTCCCTTTCAATCGCATTTTGTGCCCTGACTGAGTATTGGCAGGTATCGTAAGGCTTATTTTCCCCTCTAAGGTAGGAACGGTGATTTTAGCCCCGAGCGCGGCTTCCCATGGTGCTAAGGGCACCGTAATCGTGACATCATGCCCAGACACGTCAAACAGAGGGTGAGGGACAACGCGGATGTGCAAATACAAATCGCCCGCAGCACCGCCATTAAAACCCGGTCGACCCTGCCCTTTTAAGCGAATCCTTTCGCCATCCATGACGCCTTGCGGCACTTTTACTTTTAAGTGTTTTTTTGAAGCATGTGTTTGAGAAACAGGGTCAGCGGGGATAACAAACTCTACTGTTTTTAGATTTTCTTTGAGGGTTTCTTCTAAAAATACAGGAAGCTCAACCTCGATATCCTGGCCTCTGGTACTTCGAGACTGATGAAAACCCTGCTGATGAGAGGATTGACCCTGCTCACCAAAAATAGAGTTAAAAAAGTCTGAAAAGTCGCCATCATGGCGCTGCTCAGATTGGCGACTTGAACTCGTCGAGCCTTTCCAACCAGGGGGCGGCTGAAAACCTGCCTGAGACTGAGAACCATACTTTCGTAACTCGTCAAAGTCCGCACGGGTCTGCTCATTTTTAAGCACTTGGTAGGCTTCGGCGACTTCTTTAAATTTTTCTTCCGCGCCTTTGTCCGGGTTCATGTCCGGATGATATTTACGCGCCAACTTACGATAAGCCGTTTTAATGGCTTTCACATCGGAATCGGGCTCAACACCGAGAATCTTGTAATAATCTTTAAATTCCATACGCTTAGTTTTCCCTCGATGTGGCCATTAATTTTAATTTTGATTTGCACACCTAAAGGCATCTAGTAACAATTTATATAGACGCCACTTACTGTTTTTCGGGCTCTGCTTAACAGCACTATTTAAGGAACCCATATGTGAGTTATAACACAATAAAATTCACTCTCCCATACGGGTGTGACACTTACTACATTTGCTCGCGAATCGCCTGCACTGCGGCAAAAGTCGACACGCAATACGGGACCAAATACGTGAGCAGAATTTTCATTGAACTCTCAAAAGTAATCTGCCCCGCAAGCAAAGCGTCGCCGTGATTAATGAGCGCCAAAAGCGTTCCCACAATCGCTCCTAGTTTTGCGGAGCGTTGCACGACCGGCGCAGACGTCGCAATCTGAAACCAAACAACGATGCTCGTTTCTGTCATTGCTTAAACCTTTTACAGCCCTAACTCGGTTAAACCTGGGTGGTCAGCAGGTCGAGGCCCCAAGGGCCAATGAAACTTTCTATCCGCCTCGGCTATTGCAAGATCATTAATACTCGCATACCGAAAAGCCATCAAGCCTTGCTCGTCAAACTCCCAGTTTTCGTTACCATAAGAGCGAAACCATTGGCCGCTTGCATCGTGCCACTCATGGGCAAAACGCACGGCAATTCGATTAGCGTCATGGCACCATACTTCTTTGATTAATCGATACTCCAACTCTCTCTCCCACTTACCTTTCAGAAAGTCGACAATCTCACTGCGACCCTGAGGAAATTCGGCACGGTTTCTCCACGTCGAATTGGGCGTATAAGCCAGAGCAATTGCCTCTGGATTTTGATTGTTCCAAGCATCTTCTGCTTTGCGCGCTTTAACAACGGCATCCTCAGAACTAAACGGAGGGAAAGGTGGTCGAGCTTCTGTGTTAGTCATTTATGAACCCTCGGTTTTAAATTTATCGACAAGTTTATTGAAGTCATTGAAGTCCTTAGACTTGACCCAAATCGGTGCAAACTTAAATGTTAAGCGTTAAGTGCTTCGTTTTTGCGCGTGACACACAGGGACAAAACTTCGTTGCCTTTTCTACCTCTTGAAGTACTGTATCGCGATGGTCCGGCTCGCCGTCGACGAGCTCAACAACGCAGGTTTTACACTGCCCAGTTTTACAGCTATACATGGGATCTAAGCCCTCAGCGATGAGAGCATCAAGTATGCTTTGCTGGGCGCCGACTTCGACTATTTTCCCCGTTTCTGCCAGCGTCACGGTTATCGCGCGGTCATTGCTTCCATTCTCCGAACTAAATCGATCCGAACTAAAGCGCTCTAATCGAATACGGTCTTCCGCAATGGAGAGGACTTCTGCGAGGTCGTTGATCTCCTGCAATAAGCCTGCCGGTCCGCAGGCATAAAAAACCGTGTCATCGCTTGCGTTCTGCATCACCTCACGCACGTTCAATCTCTTGCCTTCGCTAGCAGGGTACAAAGTAATGTTTTCGCCAAACGCCCGCTGAAGCCTATCGAAAAACGCCATGTCTGTTTGGCTACGTCCAGCATAGTGGAGGTGAAAAGCATGTCCACTTTCGACAAGGCTTTGAGCAATCGCTTTAATCGGCGTAATACCAATACCGCCAGCGAGCAGAACGACGGGCTGCTTCGATTCAAGCGCCGTCTCAAAATAATTGGTAGGCACCGAGCAGTTGATACGCATACCAAGCTGATATTGCTGATGTATAGCTGACGCCCCCCCTAAACCTTGTTCTTTATTGAGCACAGCAATTTCGTAAATGTCACGCCGCACCGAATTTGAACAAATCGAATAATGCCTAAAAGATGAGCTGCCATCGTCTAGGATAATCGGCACTTCCAAGTGCGAGCCTGCGGTCACTTTCGGCAAAACTTCCTGATTCGCACTGCGCAACTCATACGCCCTTACCTGCGGCGTTAACTGTCGAATACCCGTAATAACAAGCCCCAATGGTCCAGCACCAATCGTACTATTTCCATGCGCAGTAGAGGATTGAGGCTTTTGCTCGGCCATGCGCTGTTCAAGCATGACGCTCACATCTTCTTCGGTATATCTGGGTGTAATATGCTGAGGACAATTCCAGTCGAAGGCCTCAATATGAATGATGAAACCACGCTCTATCTTGGCGCGATAATGATCGAGTTTGAGTTGGCTAAACAGCGCATGCTGACCCACCTCAATCACCTCAACTCGACCTATAAGTTTCAAGCGTCGCTGGTTAGGGTAATCCATAAAAAATAGCGACACCCGATTGTTGTGGGCAACATTGCCAGTGCTTATATACTGCCGGTTACCACTAAAATCAGCGAAACCTAGCGTTTTTGCGTCTAGCACTTTCATAAAACCTGCCGGCCCGCCTCGA
>JAWUYI010000080.1:0-15377 GCA_034110885.1 Oleiphilaceae bacterium | reverse complement strand
CGACGATATTGAAGACGCACTTGCGAATCGTTCAACACGTCCTCTTTTTGATCTTGAAATTGTCGACCCAAATACTATTTTAGTGGTCGGCGCTTATGGCATCTTGTTTAAAACAATAGATGGCGGCGAAAGCTGGCAGTTGTTGATGGATCGAATGAAAAACCCAGAAGGTCTGCATTTGTATGACCTGCACACGTTAAATGGTGCGATTTATCTGGCGGGCGAATATGGCCTGCTATCTGTTTCTCGCGATTCGGGAGAAACTTGGACCATGCTTACCTCACCCTACCAAGGTTCATTTTTTGGTGTAAATGGTGACAGTGAGCAAGTCATCGCATTTGGCCTACAGGGCAATGTTTTTAAGTCTGAAGATGCAGGGCAATCTTGGGACAGTATTCAGTTGTCGACCTCTTCGGCGATTATCGATATGAACTATTTGGATGATGGCCGTATGGTTTTTTTAGCCACTGACGGCAACGTATTTTTGACGAATGCACAAGGGAACAACGTGCAGCGTATAGAAACAGAAGTAGAAGGCGCAACGGCGTTGTTTAGAGCGGGGCAGGTTATTTGGCTGTCCGGTCTAAATGGGTTGCACCCGCTCGAAAATATCGGAACGAAGGCATTATGAGTGATCAAAAAAGTACTGAGGTGATAGACGACAAAAAGTCGATCATGGAGATTATTCTCTTTAGTGATCGCCCCTTGTTCTTGTTTTTGTTTTCGATCATGACCTTATTTCTTCTTGTTAATGCTTTATTGATTAAGCCGGAAGCAAGTTTCTTAAGCATGATTCCGTCTGAACACGAGTATATTCAGAATTACATCGAGCATGAAGACGACCTAAAAGGTCTGGGTAATGCGCTGCGGATCGCGGTTGAAGCACCGAGTGGTGATATTTACAATGCGGACTATTTGGAAACGCTTCGATCGATCTCAGACGATGTGTTTTTTATTCCAGGTGTTGATCGTTCGGCATTAAAGTCGCTTTGGAGTCCGAACGTGCGTTGGAACGAAGTCACCGAGTTCGGTTTCGACTTTGGTTCTGTCATCGACGAAAACTATAATGGCTCTGATGCCTCATTGCAGATCGTTCGTCGTAATATTCAAAAGTCTGGTGAAGTGGGCTCTCTTGTTGCCAATGACCATAGCTCTAGTGTTATCTATGTCCCTCTACTCGATGTAGACCCGAAAACCTTAAAGCCGCTTAACTATCAAAAGCTGTCTGCCGACTTAGAAGAAGTGCGTAGCCGTTATGCAGAACTTGGTTATACGCTGCACATTGTGGGTTTTGCGAAGGTGGTGGGCGACTTAATTGATGGTGCCGGAGAAGTCTTCTCTTTCTTTGGGATCGCGTTTTTAGTGTTACTCGCGTTTCTTTACTGGAGTTCGCGTTGTTTGCGCAGCACTGCTGTGCGCGCGGCATCGTCTTTTGTTGCGGTTATTTGGCAGTTAGGATTCTTGAGCTTATTTGGTTACGGCTTAAATCCATATTCCATGCTGGTGCCGTTTCTAATGTTTGCGCTCGGTGTGAGTCATGGTATTCAGATGGGGAGTACCATGACCCAAGAAATGATCAAGGGCGCCGATAAACTGCTAGCGGCTCGCTTAGCCTACCGAAAAGTATTCAAGCCAGGCTTAGCCGCGCTTGTCACCGATGGTATTGGTTTCTTAACTCTAATCGTGATCTCTATTGCGGTTATTCAAGATATCGCAGTGGGTGCTGCCATTGGCGTCGCCGTTGTCGCCTTTACCGATTTGATGCTCTTGCCAGTATTGCTATCTTATACTGGCGTCAGCAAGAGCGGCTTGAAGCGCGTTAACCACGAAAAAAATGTAAGCAATCACGGCGTTTGGAGAGTGTTGTCGAATTTGGCAACGCCAAAGGCGGCTAGGATTTCGGTTACCACTGCAGCGTTGTTGTTAGTGTTGGGTTTCTGGGGCGCAAGTGGCTTAAAGGTTGGAGATCTTGATTCGGGTGCGCCAGAGCTTCGGCCTGATTCGCGTTACAATCTTGATGACGCCTACATGAACGAAAAGTATTCAGCGAGCAGTGACTTATTCGTCATCATGTTGCGCACCCCAGCCGAAGGCAACAGTGACTATTCCACGCTAACGAATGTTGACCAGTTAGAGTGGGAATTGCAGCAGCTTAGCGGCGTTCAGTCGACTATCTCGCTTGTGTCGCAGGTTAAGTTGCTGAACGTGGCGTTCAACGAAGGAAAGTTCGACTGGTATTCGATTCCTCGCAGTCAAGTCGCTTTGGACAGCATGATTGCTGCCAACATGCCCGCAGCGTTGGCAAATACAGAAGGCACCTTGTCACCAATTCTTGTATTCCTTAATGATCACAAGGCCGAAACACTTTCGGCAGTCGTTGCTGTGGCCGAACGTTTTGCCGCTACACACAATAATGCCGAAGCTGAGTTCTTGCTTGCTGCAGGTAACGCAGGTATCGAAGCGGCGACGAACATGGTGATTGAAAGTGCTCACCTGCAAATTACCTACATGGTCTATAGCGTTGTATTGTTGATCTGCGTTCTAACCTATCGCTCATTTTTAGGCGCGATTTGCGTGGTGGCGCCCTTGTTTTTAACAACGGTGTTGTCTGAAGCTTTGATGACATGGGTGGGTATTGGTATTAAAGTGGCGACACTGCCGGTTATTGCCGTAGGTGTGGGTATTGGTGTCGATTACGGCATCTATATTTTCAATCGTCTCAGCCAGTATTTAAGACGCGGCCAAGACCTAAAAACAGCTTATTATAATACCTTGCGTACATCTGGACGCGCGGTATTGTTTACTGGAACAACCTTGTCTATTGGTGTGGCAACTTGGATTTTCTCGCCTATCAAATTTCAAGCAGATATGGGCCTATTGCTAACTTTCATGTTCTTAGTAAATATGATTGGTGCGATTCTTTTGATTCCAGGTTTGATGAGCCTTCTAGGTGTCGCCAAACGCATGCAGCCAAAGCCGGAAGACAAGCAGTCTGAATCCGCTGTGACGAAGCGTGAAAAAACAGAAGAAGTTCAGGGCGCTTTGTGCACGCAAGCATGATTAAAAACAGCTTGCTAGGTATAGAGGCAGCATCTTAAGAAAATAAGAGTTTAGGGTCTGAAGAATAGAATATGAGCGCGTTCCAATTTAGCACAACCAAAAGCATTATTAGTGAATCTGGCTCCTTGCAGCGTATCCGTGAGTTTTGCCAAAATTTAGGGATGTCACGTCCTGTTGTGGTGACGGACCAAGGCATTGTGTCCTGCGGTTTGTTAGACAAATTGCAGGCAGCGCTTTCTAGTTCATCTTTGAAGACGGCCTTGTTTTGCGACGTGGTCGCCGACCCTCCAGAAGCGATTGTTGAACAAGCCTTCGAACTTGCTAAACAGCACCAAGCAGACGGAATTATAGGCTTTGGCGGTGGCAGTTCAATGGACACCGCGAAACTAGTAGCCGCTATGTTGAAGTCGGGTCAGCCCCTGCCTGATATGTACGGAATTGACCAGGTGAAAGGTGGGCGTTTGCCGCTGATTCTGATTCCTACCACCGCAGGAACAGGTTCTGAAGTCACGCCGATCTCGATTGTTACGACTGGCAAGACTACCAAGTCCGGTATCGTTTCTGCGACCTTACTTCCTGACATCGCTTTGCTTGATGCCGAGTTAACGCTAGGTTTACCTGCTGCCGTGACCGCAGCAACCGGCATTGACGCAATGGTTCACGCGATTGAAGCCTATACCAGTGCGCTCAAAAAGAATGTTTATTCAGACCTGTTGGCAGGAGAGGCCTTACGTCTTTTATCCGCCAATATAAAAACAGCTACCTTCGACGGCAACAACATTGAAGCACGTCAGAATATGTTACTGGGCGCGTGTTTAGCCGGGCAGGCATTCGCCAATGCACCGGTCGCCGCCGTGCATGCTTTAGCCTATCCACTTGGGGGCCACTTTCATATTCCTCATGGGTTAAGTAACTCTCTGGTGTTACCGCATGTGATGCGTTTTAACGCCCCCAAGTGTGCGGACTTATATGCTGAATTAGCACTGCACATTATCCCTGAGCGAAGTATGCAAGGTTCTGCGGCAGAAACCGCTGCTCAGCTTATTACGTACATTGAACAGCTCATTGTCGATCTGAAGTTACCGACGACCTTGGCCCAGATGAATATACGAGAAGACCAACTTGGTATGCTGGCCGACGACGCCATGCTACAAACGCGTTTGTTAACGAATAATCCGCGCGTTGTTGGGCATGCAGACGCCCTAGCGATTTATCAAGCAGCGTTCTCTGGAGCCAATCTATGAGCAAGGTCATTCCCAAACTTAGCGATTATTACTCTCAGCGGCCTATTCAAACCCGCTGGATGGACAACGACATTTACGGCCACGTCAACAACGTCGTGTACTACTCCTACTTCGACAGTGTCGTAAATCAGTACCTGATTGAAGAGGGCGGTCTAGACATCCAAAATGGCCAACAGATCGGATTTATTGTCGGCTCACAGTGCCACTATCACAGCAGTATTGCCTTTCCAGACAAGTTAATCGGTGCTTTAAAAGTGCAGCGCATCGGTAACAGTTCAGTTGAGTACGGCGTGGCTATTTTTCGAGAAGGTGAAGAACACGCTTGCGCCCACGGCAGCATGACGCACGTATTTGTCGACCGCGAAAACAATAAACCTATGCCGATTGCTGGAGCCCTGCGCGAAGCATTGGAACGAGCATTCGAGGCATCATAAAGGGTCGTGTCTTATCCTTTTTTGGGGATGAGCGCTGTGCATCATACTAAACCGATGGCCAATGAATATATCGAGTGAGTGCAAAGAGTGAACGCGATTCTAAAATCGAAGCCAAAACATTTGGTACCACTCGTTTATCACTACAGCTACTCATTTGATTCAAAGCACCGCTTTGTAATGTCTAAATTCGGAGTATGAAAAAGGTGTCAGATCTAATTCTAGATCGACACCTTTTTTGTTTCTAGTTGCTTTGCAAGGCTGTCTAGAACTACGCAGTTTGTCCGCTGTGCTTTTTAAGCATCACAAACAGTTTATCCTTCAAGTTTAAGCGTACTTTTTTGCGCTCTTCAAGATAGTCGTCAGAGGTGCTCTCTGCACCGGTTTCAATACGATGCACTTCGTGGTCTGCCTCGTGGTACTCGTCAAACAGTCTAGCAAAGTGAGCATCGTTCATTTTCAGGTCGTGAATTTGGTCGCGAAACTCTGGAAGTTCGTGTACTAGGTCGTGTTTTTCTAAAGTCATATCATCTCCTTAAAGAGCATTGTTTTTGAACTTGTTTTCTAACTTATAAGATAAGCATGACTCGAAATAGAAGAATAGGCGTTGATTCATGTCAACTAAGCAGCAAACGTTCAGGAATGTGCGTTCTTAATATATGACATTATTTCACTTTAGTATCGTTATACTAGCGGCTTATTAACCGCTCAGTTACCTAATCCCTTACCCGTTAAACAAACTACAACACTTCATTACAGCATGCCTTCAGAGAAGTAACTAATCTGTCGGTGTTTAATATTCTGAACGGAGGTGTGTGTGATTTTAGTTCGAGAGTTGGTTGTTAGTATCTTGGTTTCATTGTCTTTATTGCTCAGCGCATGCGGTGGTGGGGGCGGCGGTTCTGATGAGAGTGCTTCGAGTAGTGCTTCTCAAGGCGATCAGCAGCAAAGCTCGGACTCATCTGATTCTAGTTCTGATTCTAGCGCGGACACGGACTTGCCAGACCCATCGAATCCACAGCCCGGCTCACAGCCAGACCCTAGCCCTCCAGCGCAACAACCGGCTTTAGCGGCTGCTCTGGCTAGTGGTGACGTTAACGATCTTCCGAGCGATATAAATACGGTATATCAAGGTTTGATTGACCGCGTCGATACTTTCGAACAAGACTATTTAGCGCGTTTATCCGCCATTTATGGCTCTGCCTCGATCGACTACCCCGTAACGCGCTCATCGCAAGCTGTTTTAATTCAAGACCAATATGCGGCAAATGCTATGCCTCTAGTGATTGGTGATGGTGGTACTGTTCATGCGGCGTTTGGTGAGATAAATAGTCAAAAGACAGCCGCTTTTGGTACCGATATCTTTACTTCGTCCCGAGTCGGAGACGACCTAGGTTCATATAGCCCGCATTTGGTGAACCTTATAAAGTGGATGACCGGTGTCGATTTAAACGATGCTGGGGCGAGTCTAAATGTGAAGGTTGCCAATGTGAGCTCGAACTCCTCAACGAGTACTTATACCAACATAGCCACTTGGTTTTCTGAGCAAGCAGGTAGCAGTTCTGTGACCCGTTGTTTTGGAGAAGCTGCGGTGCAGACGTGCATGGATTCGCCACCTGATTTGTTCATCGTGTCGTCCGACCCTAATGCACCAGGCCAAGCCGAAGCGTTGATCAACACGGCGTTGCCAGCCGCAAAAGCGCTAAATATCCCCGTTATTTATACGCATACCGATGGCTCAAGCACGACTGTTTATACCAATGACACACTCGAATTTCTTGGGTACAAAATGCAAGAGCCTGGTGGTGTAGGAAACTACTGGGTTAGCGATGCAGATCGTCATGCCTCTTGGGCAGATAAAGACGACATGTATGCAGTACTTGAGCAGACGCATTTATATCTTGCTGCACGTGGTTTAGTTGAACGCTTTAAAGACAATACATTTTCATATGATTTAGCCAATTGTAATGACAGTGATTGTGATAACGATCCGCGGTTTGCTAGCGAGTTGGAAACCGGTTTAGTGTCCATTCGAGAACAATTTGATAGTCTTGATGAGACGGCTACCCATATATTTGATGAAGCAAATTCTTATGAAGTAGAAAAACTTTTGGCATTGATGGGTGACCGCTATCGAGCAAGCTTTTCACTGCCAATGGACAAAGCGAGTGCGGACCGTCTTGCTTGGTCGAAAGCCTTTTTTGCTGATTACACTGTTTATAATTCGCGCTCAAAGAACCCTGTGCAAGCCGATTTAGGTAACTTTAGTCGCACCGACTTTAGCCATGTAAGTGGTACCAATAAAAGCTTGAGCATTGTGAGTAAGCCTAACTTTCGATCGGCGGGGGTGTACGTGATTCCCGGAGAAACTATCACGGTGACGCGTACGGATAATAATAGCAGTTTAGAGACGAGTATTTTTATCAATGCGCAGCGTACAAGCTCTACCAAGCCTTTTGGTTCCCGCACCTATGACCGGCCTAAATTTTTAAGCAGTGCGCGTACCCTAATTGCTCCAGGAGAAACGATTACCTTAACGTCTCCTTATGGAGGCCCGCTTTATGTTTCGTTTGATGATGTTGGTATCAATGCGAGTTTCGATGTTACGAACGTTGGCTTGCATGCGTTTTGGGACGGCTCCGAAGACAACGCAAGCTTTGCGCAGGCTATGAGCGACAACCACTACGATTGGGTTGAAGTAGCCAGTGAACATGTTGAAATCCATTCTCGTTTTAACTTGATCGAAGACACGTTCACCGAACTTACCGCTGACGGTATTACAGCCACAGCAGAAGAGCTATCAAGGTTGATGCAAACCTTTATGCATGGCGACTTATTTGCGCTAGGTGGTTTCATTGGACCGGACATTCAAGTGACGAGTGAAGCACAAGCGCTCGCGACCGCCAAGGGCTTGAGTTTTACCGCGCGTGATAGAGTGCAGCATGGTGTTCTGGATCAGCCCTCATGCGGTTATGGTTGCTCGGGCAACCCTTATGACGCTGCATGGGACTTTCACCCACTTGGTCACGGTGACCTGCATGAAATTGGCCATACCATTGAAGAAGGAAAATTTAAGTTTGATGGGCGTGAGGGGCATGCCACAACCAACCCATACTCCTATTACCCGAAGCACCGAGCTTGGGTTGAGGAGGGTATCGAACCCGACTGCCAAAGTGTTCCTTTTGACGATGTAAACAGTCTTTTGCAAACCGCTCAGGGCGAAGCAGACCCTGATGCCTATATGGCCGCACAAGACCTAGACGCATGGGATGACGGCATTGCCTTGATGATTCAAGTGCTCATGTCGGCTCAAAATCAAGGAGCGTTAAGCGATGGCTGGCAGTTATACCCTGTTCTGCATGCGCTTGAACGTGAGTTCGATAGCATTGATGGAAACAGCACAAATTGGGACGCAGGCAAAGCAGCTATTGGGTTTGGTGGCTTTAGTCATACGCAAGCAGCGTCGATCAGTAATAATGACTTTTTGCTGGTGAGCATGGGACATATTCTTGAATACGATCTGATCGATTACTTAGAAATGTATGGTTTGAGTTTCTCGGCACACGCGAAAGCGCAAGTTCAGAGTGAAGGCTATCCAGCCATGCCAAGAAACTACTTTTTGCCAGCGAGTAATCCGGACTTTTGTAAGAGCTTAAGTCAACCGCTGATAGCCTACTAATGAGCGCGTAAAGCGCACTTTAGTTATTCGCGTCATTGTTTTACTGAGCGTATGCAATGGCGCTTTCGAGCGCTGCCAAGGTTAGTAACCTGTGTGTAGCCCATTTCCTCTAGTGCTGATAGTGCAACACTCGCGCGCCCTTCGATGTAAAAAGGTAGCGTTTGTTCGCTTAGAGCATACGCGGACGATCTAGATATAAATAACTTAGTGCACGCAGAGCTAGATCCGCCAGCGTGCCGGTGTTTCATAAAAGCTACGCCATGGCCATACTTAGCTTTCTAACATGCTTAGATTGATCCAGGACATTCTGTTTTATCTGGCTTGATGAAGTGCGAGGGTTATACAGAACTTGCTTAATCTGCTTGCCAGCCTTGTGCAAGTAAGACTCCACCGCGATATTGTGGGTATTATGCCCCCAGTCTTCGCCAATCACGAATATATCCGCATTTACGTCGATACAGCCAGTAACATACTCTAGCTCATGATAGGGGCGCACAATGTCAACGCAGCCCAATGCATTGAGCATTTCCATGCGCTGTTCAAGGGGTATTACAGGGACATTAGGTTTGTACGAGTTTACGACTCGATCCGACGCAACGCCAACAGCTAAAACAGAGCCTAAAGATTTGCAGTACTCTAGCAAGGCTAAGTGGCCCACGTGCAACAAATCAAATGTGCCTACGGTATATACGATCATACGATTGTTCCTGAAAAAAATTATCTGTGCCGTTTTCACGACCGTGTTATCGGTGTCTAAACCGGCTACCAAAGTTTCCACATGTAAATACCGCTTATTCCAAGCGTATAACACGCCAGCAGGAGGACATTTCGCGGGTTACCCGAAAACTTGGGTGTTTTAATTTGTGATACGTTAAGAACGGCTAGTCCAAGAGCGCTCGCATAAAGAACCACAGCGAACACGTCAATGGGCAGAATACTTTCGAAAAGAAATACAAAAACTAGAACGATACTGTTGTTGTCGAGGGCGAGGCCTGTGTATTTAGATTCATCCGACAAACCGAAGGTGCTAAAGTAACTTAAACGTATGGCGCTAGTAGCAAGCACGATGAAAGCAAGCGGCAAAAATATTGGGTTGAGCTTTCCAAAGCTAAGTAAAAGAATGGCTGGGGTCACGCCGTAACTGACAATATCAATCAGCAAGTCCAGTTGGCCGCCAAACAGGCGATCACTGCCGGTTCGCCCCTTCATTTTTCGCGCAACCAAACCGTCGGCCCAATCAAAGGCTACCGCCCAGATCATGCCAATCATGGCGGCATAGTAAATGCCCAAAATACTGAAATAAATTGCGGATAGTGTGCAGGCCAATCCGGCGAGTGAACACAGGTTGGGAAGATCTTTCACATAAGAAATAATAGCGGGCTGCAATTCGGTTTTATTGTCGATACCTGTAAGCATGGTGCTCCTAAAAGGGTTAAGTAAAAAATAAGGGCGCACCAACGCCACGCTAAAAAAATAACGAGCAGCATCGCTGTGCTCAAACGAGCAGAGTTACGCTAAAATCTGGCTGTTCTCTTGAAAACAGAGAAGCTTAGATAGTGGATGCAATGGAACTACGCTAAATTGCTTGCTAGCAACTAGAGTTACAATAAGGAGGATAGAGGTGTGATTACCCGTAGGCTCGATAGAGATAGAATAACTGACGCCTTGACTATACGCCCTATTGGCCTGTGGGCACAGGTGTTTTATTTTTAATTCATAGTGCGTTGTATCGCATAGGTTTTTAGCATGATTGTTAGGCTTAACAAAACCGCACGATGTTTCTGCCCTTGAAGGGGTTTCGCTTACTACGGTCTTGGTCTGCTGGACTGCGTCTTCGTTTAGTGCCATTCATTGCGCTTTTAGCATCAGTTGTTCTGTGTTCAATTGAAGTGAGGGCAAGTGATACGGCTGATGAGGGCCAGAAACTTGTGCCATTCTTGGCTTGTGTTTGGGACCCGTTAGGAAAGTCTGGCCCGGGTGAAATGCTAATGCGGGAAGCCAAAGCCGTCGCGTTTCGTTGGGGTATCAACCTTAGTTTTGTGGTGTATAGCGATGAGCGCGTCGCGATTGAAGAGTTTAAGTTAGGACGCTGCGATGGTGTGAATATGCTAGGTTTTAGGGCGCGAGAGTTCAACACCTTAACCGGGAGTTTGGGGGCTATCGGCGCTATTCCTAGTTATGAGCATTTAGGGGTGGTAATTAAAACACTAAGTTCTCCAAAGGCGGCATCATTGATGCGAGTGGGCGACTATGAAATAACGGGCATTGGCCCCGCTGGTGCCATCTTTATGTTTACGCGAGATCGTTCGATTATTTTACCGCAGGATTTCGCAGGTAAGCGTATGGCGGTTCTAGATGACATTCCGGAGTCTGCTTACCTATCAAAAAAGTACGGTATAACGCCTGTTAGTTCTAGTATTTTTAATTCGTTCTTAAAGTTTAATAACGGCAGTGTCGATTTAACTGCAGGCCCTGCCATTATCTACGAACCCTTCGAACTCTATAAAGGCTTAGAGCCAAATGGAGGGGTGTATAGTGAGCCTTTCTTGTATATCACTATGCAGTTGGTTGCACGGTGGAATAAAATCCCAGAAGATATTCCGCAGAAAACCCGTGATTATGTTCTATCTCGGTATCAAGAATTTGTCGGTTTTTTAAAGCGGCCAGAAGCAACCATTCCGGATAAGTATTGGATTGATATTCCAGACCATCTTTATGATTTTTGGTCGGAAGACTTTCGTTTGAGTCGAATTGAGTTAGGGCGCCAAGGTATCTATGACCAGCGTACTCTAACGCTTCTTCGTCGAGTTCGCTGTAAGTTAGATGCGAATTTAGCGGAGTGCGCCGCTAACTATAAAGAATAGATAGGTACTTGATTGCGCCTTCACATTCCTTACTAACATGCATGAGTGCCTTTTACTTCGCTGCCAATCTTGTATTATGGCGATTCTTTTCACGAACAATAAGTAGTTAGTTTCTTCATGACACCGATGATACTTCGTCATTTTTGCGTTAGCGCTTTTCTGGCTTTTTTTACGCTGCACAGTGATGCGCGCGAATTTTACTGGGATCAACAAGCAGACTCGATTGGCGTGCCTATAATTCTCTCGGCACAGCATACGGACACCTTAGCGGACTTGGGCGAATCCCATAACGTTGGCTTTATAGAAATGACACAGGCGAATCCTGAACTTGATGCTTGGCTGCCTGGGGAGGGAAACAGAGTGTTGATCCCTTCACATTATCTGCTGCCGAGTATCCGAGAAGGTGTGGTCATTAACTTACGTGAATATCGTCTATACTTTTTCCCGAAAGAGGGCGGCAAAGTAATTAGTTATCCAGTTGGTATTGGTGCGGCAGAAACGCCTTCCCCCCTAATTGAAACCCAAGTGAAGCTTAAAATAGAAAACCCTAATTGGTATCCACCGGAGTCGGTTCGGAAGGAGTATTTTGAAGAGCACGGTGAGAAAATGAAACGTCTAATCTTGCCCGGTCCGGATAATCCTTTAGGGCCGTTTGCGATTCAACTAGATTTACCCGACTACTTTATTCACGGCACGAATAAGACCTTTGGTATCGGCACAAAAGTGAGCCATGGGTGCATTCGTTTATATAATGCAGATATTTCCAAGTTTGTTTGGGAGCTGCCTAAAAAGACGCCTGTTCGATTTATCAAAGAGCCGGTGAAGCTTGGGGTAATCTCGGGTGAGGTGTATGTCGAAATTCATCTAGATGAAATGGATGGCTTAACTAGCGAAGATGTTTCTGCCTTAATTGCTGAGCATGTTCAGAAACGCGAGCGGCAATACGGGGCACTGCAGATAGACTCAGATTTACTTGAGCTCGCCATATTAAAACCTCTTGGAATTCCTCAACGGATAGGCAAAATAAAGGCCAGCAGGGTAAGTGCTAGCCTTTAGGGTACGCCATACTGTTTTAATAGCAGCGTAAGCTTGCTTACTTGCTGCTTGCTTTTTGTAGCATACGCTCTGCTTTTTCAGCACTTTCTTCTGCTTTGGCAATCGCTTCTTGCGCCATTTTCATAGCTTCTTCTGCTTTAGCCATCGCTGCGTCCGCTTTTGCATCGGCGCTTGCTGCTTTAGTTGCAGCGGCATCAGACGATGACTTAGCCGCATTCGCGGCGCTTTGCGCCTCAGCTGCGCTTGAATTTGCAGTATCTAAGCTCGATTGATCTTCTTTAGACAAGCTTGCACAGCCAGTGCTCAGTGCGATGGCGCTTGCAGCACCCAGTGCGATGATATGTTTCAACATTATTTTTCTCCCTTGATTCGGCCTTACAGCAAAGCCACAACTATAATTTATCATTATTTTCAGGAATTTAACCCTCTAGTTATTGAGTCTAGTCAAATATCTCAATAATAGAAAAGGTATAGCATTAAACTTAGCTAAACTGACGAAAAAACTGAAACCACTGCTTTTGTCTGTCCGGACGAACAAAAAAGAATTTCGTATCTTGGGAAAATATTGATGGTGACGTTGTGTAAGATGTTTGGGCGCTTTATTGTTTTGATGATAAGCGTAAATTTGGGTACAGAGCTTTATGCTGCAAGTTTTATCTTGAGACCTGATGTGAGCCATTTGCGTTATCAAATCAATAAATACGGAACGATGTTGGTCGAAGGCCAGTTAGCCGAAGATAAAAAAGATGTTTTAAGCGGACAATTCTCTTTGAGCGACTTCGATTCGCTGAGGGATTTAAATGGCCATATTACGCTTAGCCATGCTGAGTTTCGGTCTGGGCATGTAAGGCGCGATGACGAGGTGATGGCCTTATTTAGAACGCCCGTTACACTCAGCTTTACTGGCAAGCCGCGCTGCGAGCCGAACCGTGTTGAGTGTGAAGTGCCAGTGCAGTTAACACTCAATGAAACGAGCCGAAGTTTTGATGTTCCTCTCAGGGTCTTTCTTGACGATGGTAGTGAAAAGAATCGAGTTCGTGTGCAGGGTGCTCTAAGATTAATACGACAAGACTACGATCTTATCTTTCGAAGTGGGTTTTCTGCCGCTCTTGATACGGCTATCTCGGACGACTTGCTGGTTGAATTTGATCTGGCTTTTAATGGTTCAGTGCAAGACCTTGGTCGTTTTTCGAAGGTACCTAAAGCCAGTTTATTAGATGCCGAGCAGCAACAAACGTTCCCAGTTAACAAGCCCGCACCTTGGTGGCAGGGTTGGATAGAGCAAGTGCGTTCTCAGCATATAGATTAAGTGCGAAGCATCTGTTGTGCCTTTCGTAGCGTATAAATAGTGCTTGGGAATTTTTGGGCGAACAGCTTTAGTTTTTGTCTTCAATTCTCGATCTCAACTCTCGATTTCAACTCTCGATTTCAATTCTCGAGGCCACCTCTCATTATGGACGCGATTATGCTTAAAGAACTAAATCAGAAGATTAAGGTACGTGATGCGTTAAAAGCGTTTGAGCTGGTGCGCTTGCATGGTGAGAAAGAGGACCAGACGCCCGAGCAGGGTGCTGCACAGATGAGTGACAGTTACCGTTTGTACGGACTGACAGTCAGCTCTGATTATGACGGCTACAACATCGTACTAAGCGATGCTCGCGTTCGCTTACACATCTTTTTTCATAACAAATTTGAATGTAAATATGACTCTGCTTCGGCCTTAGATGCGTTTATTTCTAAGATAGAGTCGGTCATTAGTCATTTTGAGGGCATGTAGCTAAAGGTAGAGCTTGTAGAGAGTGATTTCGGACGTTGCTTGCCTGTGTCTTTCGTTCGGAACGCATGAATGACAAGATCCTAGGCGCGTATAGGTCTATATGATTTGAAAAGAAGCCAACTCCAAGAAGCCTTTGACGTCCGTACCTTCTGGAATGCTCAGGTGGCCATCAATCAGTAAGGCAGACATGCCATGCACCATCGACCAAGCACCTTGAGCTCGAACATTTTGCTTTGTTTTGTCGTGAGTGACTTGCTCAAAGGCTTGCACGAGCAAACTATAGGGTCGAGCACTCGCATCTCGTAGTTCTTGTGTCATGTGCGGGCTGCTCGCTTCAGCATTTTGCGGACCCATCACTTGAGTTTGGCTTAGCATTAGTCGATAGAGTGGGGCGTTGGCGATCGCAAACTCAATATACTGTGTGCCGTAGTCAAGAATAACGAGCCTTGCGTCTTGTTGTGTGTCGACATTTTCCATTCGTTGCGCAAGTGCCTTAAAGCCTGTAGCAGCGATCGCTTGGAAAAGCTCGGTCTTGTTTTTAAAGTGTGCGTAAGGTGCCATATGACTCACGCCAACTTCGCTCGCAAGCGTGCGCAGCGAAAGCGCCTCTATGCCTTTCTCAGATAACAGTTTTTTAGCGGCCTCGATAAGAGCCGTTTTGAGATCGCCGTGATGATAATTACGCGTAGACACTGAAGTTGTTCACTTTAAGAAAGCTCACAAACATATCAGTTTGGTTCGAATAGTCAACTTGCTAGGTTGACACCTTATCAATCGGTCTTGCTTACTAACCAGTCCTTTACGCTCGGCCAAAGCGTCTCCTTGAATCGTTCTCTAAAAAATCCTGTATGACCGATTCTTTTTGCCTGAGCAATGCAGGTTGTTTTGCGTGGGCATTGAGAACCCTAATTTTGAATTGGCCGAACAATGCGTATGCTAAAAGAATCGCCGTATGGGATAAGCCGTTCATTCTGGAATGCTGAGTTGAAGCTTGGCTTGGTTATACGATGAGTATTATGTCTATATTCAACAAAAGACTAAACTGAATCGAACATATTTATAAGAGCAATTGTCATGAACTCTAGTTTTTTCTCGATCTTGAGTATCGAGTACTTTTTTTCCGCAGTATTACTGATTACTTTTGCCGCGGTGTTTGTCGGATTTTTGCTAGGCAAAGGGTTTAGAGATCGCAGCGCCGATAATGATGCGCCACCTATTGGTTCAGTCACGGGCGCCTTGTTTGCGTTGCTTGCTTTCATGTTAGCG
>JAWUYI010000079.1:0-38726 GCA_034110885.1 Oleiphilaceae bacterium | reverse complement strand
ATTGGTCGGAATCGCTATTCCTGCTTCTTTTTTATCGAGCATTCTTATCATCAATGCAATGGGCTTAACGCTCAACATTGTCGTGTTATTTAGTCTTATTTTGGTCGTGGGCATGCTTGTCGACGGCGCGATCGTGGTAACGGAATTGGCATCCCGTAATCAAGAAGCGGGACTCAGCCCAGAACGTGCATTTTCAAAAGCATCACGTCGCATGGCATGGCCCATTATTGCTTCAACCGCCACCACGTTGGCGGTATTTCTGCCCTTGATTTCTTGGCCGGGCACTGTCGGTGAATTTATGAAATTCCTTCCGATAACGGTCATCATTTGTTTGTCTGCTTCACTTGTTGTCGCCCTGATTTTTTTACCCGTGCTTGGGGCTTGGATAGGCGGAAGCAAGGCCGTGGCAGAAGACTCGCCTAACAGGGGAAGGTTTACTAAAACCTATTCAAAAATATTGCAGGCGCTGTTGAAAAAACCAGGGCTAGCGCTTCTAGGCAATATCGTCATCATAAGCGTGATTTTATTTGCCTACATTTCGTTTGGAAAAGGCGTTGAGTTCTTTCCAGAAGTAGAACCCGACAGCGCAAAAGTATTGATTCATGCGCGCGGCGATCTATCGGTCTATGAAAAAGACGCCATATTGCAGTCTGTGGAAAAACACTTTTATGACATGCCAGAGCTTGAGTCGGTTTACGCTCGCTCATTTAACCAAGCCTCAAACCAGATGGCCGCTGACGTTATTGGCTCTGTCGATTTTCAGTTTATTGATTGGGACAAGCGCCGTCCAGCGTCCAAAATACTGGAAGAAATGGCCGTAATGACCGAGCAAATTGCAGGCGTTGAGCTCGAATTTCGTAAGGCGGACAACGGTCCATCGGGCGGCAAGGCGATACAACTCCAAGTATCGGCCATTTACCCAGAACATATTAACGAAGCCATTGCGATACTACGCGCAAAAATGGAAGAGCTCGGAGGCTTTAAAGATATTGAAGATGATCGTGCGCTGCCCGGAATCGAATGGCAGTTAAGTGTCGACCGTGAGGCGGCAGCGCGCTCTGGTGCTGACATCGTGCTAATAGGAACGGCTATTCAAATGGTCACTAACGGTGTAAAAGTTGCCGAATACCGGCCCGATGACACGGACGATGAGGTCGACATCAACATCCGTTTTCCTCGCCAAAAACGCACATTAGAAGCCTTGGATAGCTTCAAGCTACAAACGCAAGCGGGAATGGTGCCTTTAAGTAACTTTGTTGAGCTAATGCCTGCGCCGAAAACCGGCACGATCAAACGCGCTGATAGCCGACGAGCAATTACCCTGCAAGCGGATGTTGAAGAAGGCTTATTGCCAACAGACAAGCTACAAGAACTGTTTGCGGCAACCAAAGACATCAGTTTTAAGCCAGACGTTCGAGTCGCATTAAAAGGTGAGCAAGAAGACCAGAAAGAAACCATGACCTTCTTGGCAAGCGCGTTTATCTTTGCAATCTTTCTCATGCTCTTGATACTCGTCATTCAATTTAACAGCTTTTATCAGAGTTTCTTGGTTCTGAGCGCCATCGTGTTTTCCACTTTTGGAGTGCTGTTAGGGCTCCTCATTACAGCACAGCCCTTTGGCATCGTAATGGTCGGGCTTGGTATCATTGCCCTGGCCGGCATTGTGGTAAACAACAATATCGTACTCATCGATACCTATAATGCATACATTGCCGAAGGCTACAAACCCTTCGATGCGGCCTTAGCGACTGGAGAGATTCGTTTGCGCCCGGTACTGCTCACTGCAGGCACCACGGTACTTGGTTTGATTCCCATGGTACTCGCGATGAACATAGATTTTATTAATCGCATCGTGACGTTTGGTGCCCCCTCCACACAGTGGTGGCGGCAATTATCGAGCGCCATTGCCGGCGGTCTGGGTTTCGCCACCATACTTACACTGCTACTCACACCTTGCCTATTGGTGCTTGGTGCGAATACCAGCACCTGGCTGCATAAGAAGCTTTCACGCAAGCAAAGCCAATCGCTCGACAAAGAACTTAAGCAACCGTAAATAAGCTGCTACATAGCTAAAAACTAAACTAAGCTTTAGCTATGCAAGCACGTGCTTTTCAATAACGAGAAGCAACACTTCAAGAAATTAGTACTAATCAGAGATGGATCGCTATGAGCCCTAATACTGCAGCAGACACAAATGAATCAATGGACAATGAAACCTCTGGCTTCGCTGACAAAGAGCGCATTTTAATTGGGATCAGTAGCTGCTTATTGGGAGAAAAAGTCCGTTATGACACCGGACATAAAAACCACTCGTACATAAAAGACACTCTAGGTCAGTATTTCACCTTCAAACCGTTTTGCCCTGAAATGGCCATTGGCTTAGGCACGCCCCGCGAGACGATTCGACTTGTGCAAATAGAAGACGAGATTCGCTGCGTTGGTACGAAAAACCCTGATCACGACGTGACAGACCGCCTAAAAGATTGCGCCGAAGAACAAAAGCCCTGGCACGCAGACCTTTGCGGCTACATTCTAAAGAAAGATTCTCCTAGCTGTGGAATGGAGCGCGTTAAGGTTTATAAAGGCACGATGGGCGAGAAAATTGGCAGCGGTATCTATGCGCGCGTACTGCAAGATAACTTCCCGAATTTACCGATCGAAGAAGAAGGCCGCTTGGGCGACACCATACTGCGCGAGAACTTTATAAAAAGAGTGTATGCCTATCGCGACTGGAAAGACTTGATGGACGGCGAACTAACCATCAAAGCACTTACCGACTTTCACTCATCCTACAAATACGCGCTACTTAGTCACGATCAAACTCGGACCAGAGCGCTCGGAACAATGCTAGGAGAGACGAAAGACAAAGACCTTAGCTCGGTAGCAGAATGCTACTTTGTTGAAATGATGCGCATCTTAAAAATACGTGCCACTCGAAAGAATCACGTCAACGTATTACATCACTTGCAGGGCTTTCTAAAAGCAGATTTAGACAAGGAAGATAAAGCGGAATTAACCGAAACTATCGGGCAATATCGCCAAGGCTTGATGCCACTTATCGTTCCGATTGTATTGTTGCGACATCACTTTCGTCGCCACCCAAAACCCTTTGTTGTACGCTCTAAATACTTAGCACCCCACCCTTCAGAATTGATGTTGCTAAATACGCTCTGATACACCTATGACCTGCGCGCGTTTGAGGGCGCGCAGTAAGGCCACCGCAATACCAAGCTCTAACACAGCCATTACGATGATGGTGTTCGACTCTAAGGCTTCAGGATAGAAAATGAGGCCGAGACATCGCGCGACGAATAAAGAAATCGACACAACCGTTGCTGCAAATAAACAACCCAAGTAATAACGGCTTACAAACGAACCAACGCCCATCACAATGGCTAACCCTATCTGCAGACCACCATAGACGGCAAAAAACTCTGCTCGTGCGGCATCCGTCGACACGTTAAAACCCAAGGCGTTCGCAGCTAACTCAAGCGCAAAAACACACCATAGAGCACTCATAAGATATAAAACTGCGACAACTCTAAGCGTCAACATTTACGACTCCAAATATTGGTGAATTTCGACAATTAATAACCACGCAGCCCCCGAATGGGCTGTACGTCGAGGCTAGCTATAGTAGCGATAGTAGTCGCTAAATAGTACCTATGTATTTATACACAATCTCTGCGCGATAATTCTCATCCAGCACAAGATTTCCCTCGCTACGAGGGATATTCGTGATGCCTTTGTAGCGCACCAAACGACGTGACTCTGCGTCATAATCAAGAATAATAGGGTCGACTAACAAGCGAATAAGCCACGTGCTTGGCTCAATTTTAAAGCGCGCGGAGGTCTTGTCATCAGACGCCATTTCGCTCAGACGAAACCCAATCATACTTGCTCGGGTAGGTGCGAAAAAGTCGAATTCTAATACTTCGCCGGAACGCAAGGCGTCCCAGTTCTTTGCAAGCAAACGGTCAAAACCCGCGTCAAGAACAGGCGTCATGCTACTCGACAGCTCAACTTCAAATCGATCCAAAGAACTGCCCGAATCCCGCTCTAGGAACACATGCTCAGCCGCAGCCGTTGCTTCAAAACCATGATTGTTTCGTTTATCTTGAAAAGACATCGACGGCAGAAAAGCGCGATTCCCATACTCGAGGGTTTTCAGAACAAGTAACACGCCTTTCGGGTCTTTGTACTCAACTTGCTGACTGAGGTAGTTTCCCTCTCCATCCAAGTAAACCGTATGGTGCTCCACATATAACAGGTCTTGATTGTCTATGTCGTAAGCATGGCCTTCAAACTCAAAAACATTCTGAGCGCTCAAAGACAAACTGCTGAAGCAAAGCAAGCTCACCAGAAAAACACATTTGACTATAAATCGACTTTTCATCTTATCCCTTCTGCCTACTCGTACATCGACTACGCACTTTAACTACAGATTTAGCGTTCACTTAAAGAGCTTACGGACGAGAATCGAGAACGGTTTCGTGATTACCTACAATAGCCCGTTCACTGCTGTACCGAGACAAGCCTAGAGCGATCAAGCCCATTAGCCCCCACAAAACCACTACATACATCGCGTTTTCATTGTCAAAGTTGATGGCACCAAGCGCTCTGCCCGCACTGTACGAAAGTGGGCCGCCCACAGCAAAAAGCCCCAGTACGAGCCAGCGAGACTGGAACACCCAAGACAGAGACAAGGGCACCGTCGCAGCAAAACCAAGCCACATAAATATCAACCAAACGGGAAGACCCGTCGCCAATACAGTTTGATCTGATGGAAACTGATAAACAGACATTGCTGCAAGTACGCTGTCGCCGATCATGCCAAAGCACGCTAATGCCAAGCAAGGAGCGAGACTGTGACGAATACTACGAAGACTCAGCAAGTGTCCGAGTAATAAAATCAAAGGTAGCGCAGCAGCCCTCCATCCGTAGAGCACGGCCGAAAACCAGAGCGCTTGAAACAGCACGGCATTGACAATTTTATGAACGTTCGAGTTCAACCCAATATGCCCTCTAAAAATTTAAACAACGTACTCATCCCGAAAAAGGGGTTTGGCATATAAAATATGAGACACACCTATCACACGCTCGGCAAATCCGCCTTCGCAATATGCTAGGTAAAACTCCCACATTCTTTGAAAGGTTTCACTGTATCCAAGCGCACTAATTCGCTCTGCCTTAGCCTTACACGCGTCGTTCCAAGCACGCAAAGTTCTCGCGTAATGTTGAGCGAAATCTTGTTGCTGCACTAGCCGTAAATCAGAACTATTCATTGATGCCGTCATAAGGGCTTGCAGACTTGGTATGCAACTACCTGGAAAAATATAGCGCTGAATAAAGTCGACATCCTTCTTTGCTTGCTCATAACGTTGATCAGCTATGGTAATTGCTTGAATCAGCATCAAACCATCCGGCTTTAACAGACGCGAACAGGTTTCATAAAAGATGTCGTAATATTTCCAACCAACCGCCTCGATCATTTCTATCGAAACGAGCTTATCGTATTCCCCTCTAAGCTCACGATAATCCTTAAGGAGAAGTGTCACTTTGTCTTCTAGGCCTTCTCTCTTCACACGCTCTTTAGCCAGTACAAACTGCTGCTCTGAAATAGTCGTCGTTGTAACATGGCAACCATAGTGCTTTGCCGCGTGAATCGCAAAACCGCCCCAACCTGTGCCGATTTCAACGACATGATCACTTTCTTTCAACTGCAGAGTTCGACAGATGGTATCGAGTTTATAGGTAGATGCTTCTTCTAGAGTAGATGATTCCGATTGAAAAATCCCAGAGGAGTACATCATGGTCGGGTCTAAAAACTCCTGAAAGAAGTCGTTGCCAAGATCATAGTGTGCCGCAATGTTACGGCGCGATCCTTTTGGCGTGTTTTGGTTAAAATGATGCATGGCCTTAAGCACAGGCTTTGAAAGTTTTGCGACACCCCCTTCCATATGATCAAGAATATCCATATTTCTAACCATAACGCGAATAAGCACCGCCAAGTCGGGTGTTGTCCAGTCGCCGGTCATAAAGCTTTCAGCAGCACCAATGCTGCCGCCCGTCATGATGTCAAAAAAGCATGATCGGTCAACCACGTGCAACTCGGCTGAAAGCTGGCTTCCAGAGGATTCGTTCAAATCGCCAAACACATGGCGCACGCCCCCATCAACCACGACCAAAATACCAGTGTGCAACTTCTTAAGCTGAGCAAACACTGCTTTTTTTGCTAAATGATGCATACCAAAACTACTTTGTTCATTGGCAGCGATCTGCGGACTATTCATCTTATGTCTCCAAAACCTTTCTTTGCTTTGATTATATTCAACTTTTAATCGGTTTATGTTCTGCTTGTGTTCTTCCAAACGGTTCATCCAAACTGTTCACCCAAACTGTTCATCCAAACACAACGCCTACACTAAACTTTTCTATTATCCCGCTTTCGAATCTTGGCTCGCAGAAGGGTGGTCGTAAAACGGGCTACCCTTAACCCAAAGTTTTGCGGCTTGCCAATAAATACCTACAACGACTTTCAGGGTCATAAATGGCTGGATAAGTAAGATACGCCCGGCGCGTTCAATTGGCTCTCTACGCATCTGCAAAGTGGCGTCAAAGTGCTTTTCTGTCTCTCCGCTTGCGGCTGAGAGCATGGTATTATCCATGTGCACAGCGAGTTTATTGTTTGGCTCCGAGAACGACCAATGATATTGCATCGCCATTGGATTAAACGGCGACACGTGAAACGCTTTATCAAAATGAAAGCGTGCTGTTTTGGCTCGAATTTTCTCAGATCGCATCGGCGCACCCACACCTTCAAGATCATTCTTAAACCACGTTTCGCTGCCGACTTCGCCCGCAAATGGCAGGATGTAGCTATGGCGCTCGCCCCAAGGGGTGTTGGTTATCTCCGCTAAAATTGCGACTAAATTTTCGTTGTCGTCATAGCAATAATAGAAACTAACCGGATTGAAAATAGCATTAAGGTAGCGTAAATGGGTGAGTAGTCTCACTGAGCGAATGTCAGGCGCGCTTAAATCGTTGTTCTCATAAAAGCCTTTCACGCTGTCGATAACAGCCCGTTTCAAGTCGCGTTTTTCTGGTGCAAAGTAATCTTTACGATGAAAGCTGACTAAACCAAGGCGATTCAAACGCATGTACCAACGTTTTGTAACAACTTGCTCTAGTTCATCGAGATCTAGAAACCACATAAAGATCTGATAGCTAAACGTATTTTCAACGGGCACAAATCGTCGATGACGAACCAAACCCTTAAACATGCATGAGTGCATATCTGTACTCTGAATTGCACTACCCTGCATTAGAGCTCAATCCCAAAAACTTTTGCCACACGCAAACCACTGTTAACGCCATCTTCGTGGAAGCCATTAAACCAATAGGCTCCGCAATAATGTGTTCGATTCTGGCCACTAATCTCTGCGTGCCGACCCTGTGCAACTACCCCGTCGTGACTAAATACAGGATGCGCGTAGTTAAAGCGCTGAATGACTTTGCTCGGATCTATCTCGGCGCTGCGATTCAACGTCACCAAAAACGTTTCTGGCGCATCCTTAAACCCTTGGAGCATGTTCATGTTGTAAGTCACCATCGCATGCTCGCTGCGGCGTTGGGGAATGTGATAATTCCATGCGGCCCACGCCAACTTTCTCTTCGGAAGCATCTTAACGTCAGTATGTAGCACGACCTCGTTGTCTTGATACGGAATAGCACCCAAAATTTCATTTTCATCAACACTTGGGTCTTTGAGCATCCTTAAGGCTTGATCACTGTGGCACGCTAGCACAACTTGATCAAAGGTTTCCTCGCCACGAGATGTATTGATTACCACATGGTTTGCTTTGCGTTCAACCGACTCAACAGGGGTATTCAGAAATACCCGCTCTTTAAAAGGCGCTATCAGCTTTTCTACGTAGGCACTTGAGCCTTCCGATATGACTCGCCACTGAGGGCGATCATCGACGCTTAACATGCCATGATTACTGAAAAATTTGAGAAAAAACTCTAGCGGAAAATTCATCATAACGTCTGTTGAAGCAGACCAAATAGCAGCCCCCATCGGAATGATGTAATAGTCTTGAAATGCCTTGCTGTACGCATATTTCTCAATGAAGTCACCAAGACTCATTTTTAAGTCTACCTGCCCGCTTTCGAGCGCCGCGACCGTTTGCTTATTGAAGCGCAAAATGTCACGAATCATTCTTAGAAACCAAGGCCTAACGAGATTAATCCGTTGCGCAAACAGGCTATTAAGCGTCGTGCCGTTATACTCCAACCCGGTATTCTCACAATGCACACTA
Organism: Oleiphilaceae bacterium; assembly: GCA_034110885.1. GTDB lineage: Bacteria > Pseudomonadota > Gammaproteobacteria > Pseudomonadales > Oleiphilaceae > PZPK01. The sequence continues at coordinate 30,405 of JAWUYI010000079.1, read as the reverse complement.
AAGCTCATATCTGAGTCGTGGCTTGCAACACCAATCTCATCCATCAGTTTAATGAAGTTTGGGTAGGTCCAATCGTTGAATACAATAAAACCCGTATTAATCGGAAAGCTGCGACCACCGGCCTCTACATGCTGCGTATGGGTATGACCGCCTAGATAATCGTTTGCTTCAAAGAGCGTCACCTCATGGTGCTTGCTCAATAAATAAGCACTGGTTAGTCCGGCAATACCCGACCCTATGACTGCAATTTTTTGCGCCGATTGTACTTCTGTCATCATTACTGCTTTTCCTTAATCGTACTCTCAGGCTTGGACGCGGAATCGACCGCCGCTTTCGACGCAAGCTCTTTATGCTGCACCTCGCTGTGGCGAGACATTTTAGACAAAATAGAAAAGCGCAGTTTAGAAGGTAGCTTGGACAGGCCTTTGAGAGTCCAGGTAAACGCTTTCGGAAAACTTATATCGAACGTGTTTTTGCGAATGCCATCGTAGATTTTCTGCGCCGCCGCTTCGCTCGAAACAATAAAGGGCATATCAAAATCATTTTGATCTGTCATGGGCGTTTCTACGAAACCTGGGCTTACAACTTGCACCTCAATATTTTCGTTTTGCAGATCTATGCGCATACATTCAGCAAAGTACCGCAAGGCGGCCTTTGACGATCCGTATGCATGAGCCCGCGGCAAGCTTTGGTAGGTCACGCTGCTTGAAACAAATACCAAGTGTGGCGTGCGGCCTTTGTCTCTCGCCGCGCGCAGCAAAGGCAGCGCTATTTGAGTGAGCTGTATGGCGCCAAAGAAATTCGTCTCCATCACGCGCCTTGCCATCTCGAGATCGACATTATCGCTGTCCATGTACTCACAGGTACCGGCGTTAATCACAACGGTATCCACTTCTTGTGAAACCTCGGCAACGCGCTGCACCAAACCCGACTCCGTCAAGTTTTCACTCACATCCAAGGCCAGTACAGAGCACTTCACCGGCGCTAAAGCCGCCGCTAGAGCGTGCAATTTGCCCTCAGATCGGGCCGATAAGATCAGATGAACGTCAGGATTATTGGCAGCATACAAGCTCGCTAGCGCGGCACCAATACCCGTACTTGCCCCGACAATCCAAACGCAATTCTGTTCACTTTTAGTACTCATATTTCTTTCTCAATGCCTTTTCTCTTAGCTTGTTCTCATCAACGGTTAACATTAAAGGTTCTCTCCGTCGGCTCTCATCTCTAATGCAGAGCTCGGACTCATGCCAATCTCTTCTTTAACTGCCTGATCACTAACGCCAGACCAGGAATATGCTCATACAGCATTTCGCCCGCATCGAAGTAGTCGCGATGAAAGACAACTTTTTCGTCTCGAACCTTTAGCAGTGTCGAGCCGGAAACTGATATTGAATTTCCTTTATTGAGGCGCTTGTGCCGAAAGGACATCGTCCACGTAATCATCGCCTGCGGGCCCTTATTAGACGTCTCACCGTTCACAAACTCGTCATGAAACTCAAACGTTATTTCAGGTACGTTTTCATACATGGTCTCAAAGTAGGTAAACATTGCATCCAAACCGTCTATTCGATGCAAGCTATCGCAAAATTCAATATCATCAGCATAAAAGTCAGCAAGCTTTGCCTTCGTCAAGGAGTCTCGATTCAAGGACTGATACAAATTCTTGAAGCGGACTAAAATATCCGAGGCAATTGATGAAGCGCTATCTGCAGATCGAGCCTTCGATTTAGACTTCGATGCAGAATTAGGAGCAGATTTAGGAGCAGAACTATTCGCAGCTATGTTTTCTACCTCTGCCTGAGCTTGAACGTTCTTAAGCGAACTAGGTGCCACGTGCGGCCTCCACTAAAAGTTATGAAACAATAAAAGCAGGCTGATCGTGGGGTAAACTGTACTGATTCTGCCCGTCAAACGGGATTTTTTCTCTGATTACCCAACGCTCTACCTTCTTCAAGAATACGCCTAGGCACTGGGTTTAGATCACGTACAATGCCAACAAAAGAGAGACACTTTAGTATCATGAATGACACATCAATCTCCCACCAGTAGAAGCCCTGCCGCGCAGACACGGCAAAACGGTGGTGGTTGTTGTGCCACCCTTCCCCAAGGGTGAGGAGAGCCAAGAAAAAATTATTTCGACTGTGATCTTTCGTCTTAAAACGCCTAGAACCCCAAACATGACCTAATGAATTAATGGTGAACGTGGCATGAAACAACATGACCGTGGAGATACAGAAGCCCCATAAAACCATTTGCCACCCAGAGGTCTCAAGTTCTGGCAGGTAATACGCCAAACCCTCTCCGAGCCCATACATAAAGAGTGCGGCGAGTGCAGGCACCAAGGTGTCGAAACGGTTTAGAAAAACAAGCTCGGGGAACTTTGCTAAGTCCGGCACGACCGAATAATCAGTCTTGTAACCTTTCTCGCTTAGAAACCAACCAAAATGACTCCACCAAAACGGATGTACAATGGGCGAATGCATGTCTTTTTCTTGATCGGAAAACTTATGGTGATTCCGGTGATGCGAGGCCCACCACAGTGGCCCTCGCTGCGTCGCAGATGAGCCAATTACAGCAAAGAAAAACTGCCAAAACCTATTCATCTTGTACGAGCGGTGTGCAAAGTAACGATGGTAAACCGCGGTAATCGCAAACATGCGCAGCCAAAAGAACGCAAAACATACCGCGACAGCCACAGGACTCCACCCCAAAAACAGAACAAGTGCACAGGCTAGGTGCAGAAATACAAAGGGGAAGCAGCGCACCCAATTTATTCTGTTCTCATCAGAAACTGGAGCACCAGAAACTGGCGCATCGGCATCAAACCAACGCCCAACGGAAGATAGCATTAGCGCGAAAGGTTTTACTCGCTTACTCGTCAAACTTATATTCTCCAAATGTACTACTTTGCAACGACAGACAGAGCCTTAAACATCGCCTTTGTATTCGCTGTTGCCTTTGCATGATCAACCATCATCTCAGGATAACCAAAGCGAGCGCGCTGGTCGAGACGAGGGTTATGAATCGTTTTATCTACTATTTGCCCAAGCTCTGGAACAAAGGTACGAATAAACTCGCCACACTCATCAAAACGTTCAGACTGCCTGATTGGATTAAAAATTCGGAAATAAGGCACCGCGTCGACACCGGTCGAGGCGCTCCATTGCCAGCCTCCATTGTTCGAGGCAAAATCTGCATCAACAAGAGCAGACATAAAATATGCTTCACCTAAGCGCCAATCAATATTCAGGTGCTTAGTTAAGAACATCGCCACGACCATGCGCAGACGATTATGCATCCAGCCAGTCTGCTTCAACTGCCTCATCGCTGCATCCACAAGCGGGAAGCCAGTGCGCCCTTCCTTCCATATTTCGAAGGCCTCAGCATCGGATGACCACGGCAACGCGTCGGTTTCTTTCTTATACGGCTTATGGCGACACAAATCCGGCCGAGACCATAGAACGTGCCGATAAAAATCACGCCAGATAAGTTCCGACACCCACACTTGAGCACCTTCACCCAAGGCATCAATAGATGCCTGCTCCGATTCTAGCGCAAAGTACAAACACTGAGCAGTGCTTATAATGCCTACAGCTAAATATGGCGAGAGCGTGCTCGTCGCAGCTCGCGCTGGATGGTCTCGGTCACGACTGTAAAACCGCAGCCGCATCTCACCAAATTTCTCGAGCCGCGCGAAGGCTTCGTTTTCGCCGGCGGGCCACAGCTCGTCACAAGGCGTCGAGACGCTTAGGCCCTCTAGGCTGGCCACGTCACTGACGACTGAAATCGTCGATCTCGATGTAGGTTTCGGCGCCATTGCTCTCGCTAATTGGTAAAAGTCTGCAAGATAACGTCGCTTGAAAGCAGAGAATACTTTCGGAACGGTTTGCTTCCCTGTCATCACTCCGCCAGGTGAAATAAGACATTGATCATGGAGCATATGTGCATCACAGCCCTTGGACTGCAATTCAAACTGCACCTCTCGACTCATTCGTTCTTCGTTAAGCTCGTACTGAGCGTTAAAGAACAAAGTTTCAACACTCAACTCTTCAACCAAACCAACGATCGCCGGAACAGCGCGCTCAAACGTTCCGCAATCGAGCACGATTAATGGGATATTTAGGGCCTCCAACTCGAGGCGTAGACACTCTATTTGGCGCACGATCAATGAGCGCTGAACCCTAGACACCCCGTGTTGATCCCACTGCGTCTGTGTCAAACAATATACGGCCACCACTTCATCCGCCTGACACGCCTGATATAAGGCTGGGTTATCTGCAACCCTAAGGTCAGCACGAAACCACATCATTGCTCGTTTCAAGAATCACCGCCTGTGATCAAACACTCATGACATAAACGATAGGCACTTAGGAAAGCCGACTCAAGATCATCACAGACCTGAGTTTGCGAAAAATAGTCACCACAAAAGTGCAGACCATCGTCACCAAAAAGGTAAGCGTCGGACAGACAAGCACTGCGATCCACACGCGAATAGAGCCAGCGATGAATGTGGCTTGAAATAGCCGAAGCCAATAGCTCTTCTACAGAAACATTTAAGACCTCAGCCAAGGCCTCAAGAAGGCGGCGCTGCACATCTTGCTTGTCATCGTCTTGATGCGCAGCAGACCATTGCGTTGTTGCATGCAATACATATACATCATAGTTGCTCTGAATGCTTCGAGAAGACTTTGCGTTATCTATATGGATACCTTGTAAAACTGGATGATTTTCTTGAAAGCCTGCTAAAAACACCGCCCAATCGTTTCGTCTAGGAAGCGCCGCCATCGCGACCCACTGCGGTAGGTGCCGCACCTTAAGCAAGTCATCCGACAACGGGTGCTGTTCACCAAGGATTTCGGCCGATTGAATCGGTGGACTAGCAAGCACGATGTTTTTTGACGACAACACGAAACTGTCTTCGCCCTTTCGAACGTCAAGGTGCCAGAGTTGATCTGCTGTGGCAGCCACTCCTGCTGCTACCCCTTCGAGGGTCCGATCTTCTTGATAAACACTAAGCACTCTACAGCCGAAAAAGGTTTCTACGCCTTCTAGATTGCTTCGCGCTAGCAAAGAGTTCCTTGCTGCACCGTAAGCTTGCCGTTCGCCGCGACCACCACCGTTAAATGCAGCAGCGCCGCAGCCCTCAAGATATGCAGCAAACACATCGCTATGAACCGTAAACATTTGCACGCCAAGATCATAGCTGTAGGACTCTCCTTTAAGATCTAAGCGCTTTGACGACAAGCGACCACCTGAACCTCTCGCCTTGTCCACGATCGCAACCTTATGACCCGCGTCTTGCAGAAACTTAGCACACGCAGACCCAGACACTCCGGCACCGACGACGACATAGTCCCAGAGCGCATCGTGCACCGTGTGCCTTGCCACCTTGCTGTTTTCGTTCAACTGATCCAAAGCGTAACCCTCTGCGTAATTAAGATTGAAAGTACCATCATTCGTTTTCGGTGATAAGTACCTTAGAGTTTCGATACGCGCAGTGACCGTCTTTAGATCATGACATTCAGTCATGTAAATAGAAGGTGACACTTACTCTGCAGGTAAATCGGCAACTCAGCGTTTGTTGAAATGGATCCAACAGAAAAGAGTAAAGCAAATGAACACTTTACGTGAGGAAGCGCCTAGGGTAGGTTTCGTTATAAACTCAAAGACTGAGAATTCGACACCACCTAAGGGGATTAAAGTGAGCAACAAACAGCCAAACGAGCTGAACATTTTGCTCCTAAAGATAGCTCAAGACCAAGACCGGCAGGCATTCGTTGCGTTGTTTAACGCTACGTCATCAAGGTTGAAAGCGTTTGCGATGCAGTGCGGTGCGTCAAACGCAGATGCGGAAGAGTTATTACAGGAATGTATGCTGACGGTGTGGCGTAAAGCCCACACCTTCAGGCCCGAAGCGGGCAGCGCAATTACGTGGATGTACACGATTGTGCGAAACAAAAGAATCGATATGGCGAGAAAGAACCGTCATGAGACGGTGCAATCAGACGATCTTTGGTCGGAAGAAGGCACGGAAGAACTAGAAACTGACATTTCAAAAGAACTAGAAGGGCAAGTTGCGCGTAATCTTCTGCAAGCATTACCCGAAGTTCAAAAGCAGGTCGTGTTCAAAGTTTATTTTGAAGGTAAGTCGCATAGCGAAATCGCGAATGATTTGGACTTACCACTGGGAACTATCAAGTCTCGTTTGAGACTTGCTATGAAGAAACTAGATACAATTGTTAAAGAGCAAACATCATGGCTAATTATCATCCTTATGATGAACTTTTAATGTCCTTCGCGGCTGGCCAGCTGCCTAATTCCTTAGGTTTGATGGTCTCATGCCACTTAGAGAAGTGCAGTTCATGTCGAGATACGGTGAAAACCTACGAAGCGCTGGGTGGAGACATTCTTGCGTCAGCTGAGCAGGTAGATGTGTCGGAAGACCTTCTATCTAAGACTCTGGCGAAACTAGAAGAGCCACAGTCAGCAAATGACCGCTTTATTGGGCAACATAATTCGAAAGAAGTGATTGCATCCAAGATTCCACGGCCACTGCGGCGCTTTATTCCGAGTGACTTTGATGAGCTAGATTGGTCTGGCATGTCAAAGAATATCAAAGAGTTTACGCTGAAAATCGATGACGAGCAGTACACAACAAAGCTGTTTCGGATTAAAGCTGGAAAAGTGCTACCCGAGCACACTCACGAAGGAAATGAATTTACCTTGGTGATGGAAGGGAGCTTTTCAGACCGTACGTGTGACTATCACGCTGGCGACTTTATTCTGGCAGATACGAGTACAACTCACCAACCTCGCGCAGCGATGGACGGAGACTGTATTTGCTTAGCAGTGATGGATGCACCTCTCAAAATGACAGGTATGTTCGGCCGTATGCTGAACCCGTTTCTGCGATAAAAACTTAGTCATTGCTTATAGCATGCCGCCACCGTTTAAGTTTTAGGCTGCAAACAGAAAAGCCGGCGCCTTATGTCAAATAAGTCGTCGGCTTTTTAGCTTCGAAAACAGTCGAATTAAGTCTCAGAGTTGCCGATCAGAACATTCAACTAGAGCATACAATCAGAGCGCCCAATCAGAACACTGAATCAGACAACTAAGTCAAACAACCAAGTCAGACAACCAAGTCAGACAACTAAATCAGAACAGCCGCAAAAGCCAGTTCTGGGCCAAGTCGTCTTTGCAGCCCCAATATTGCTCGCTATAGCGTTTGGCTCGCGCTTCCACTTTACGCGCCACCCCGACAAGCCAAGGCTTGGCTTTATATGAGCCTCGCCGATAGCCGCCCTGCCCTTCGTGATAATTTAGGTATTGCGCATACGTATCCCACTTAGACACTTTATTGATCTTGTTTGTTCGGTCCATGTACCAGCCAATAAAATCAACCGCGTCAGCAAAGTCATCGCGATCCGCGAACCATACACCGGTATCGTCAACATACTCTCCCCACACTGGGGTTTTAGCTTGGCTATACCCATAGGCATCACTCGCACGCCCCGTGGGTATAATCCATAGGAAATACTCCATCGGCGGCTGCGCATCATATTGAAAGCGAGACTCTTGATACATAATGGCCATAGGAATATGGACAGGCGCACCCCACTTTTCACGAGTGTTAATCGCCGCCTCATACCAATCCCGTTTTTCGTAAAATATGTCGCAAATATTGTCTGGGTTTTTGGGTCGCGATGTCGCACAGCCACTCAACAAGATAAGCGTAAGCACTAGCAAAAAGCACCTAAAAAAGAAGCGGAACATCTAAGCAAACTGTCCAATTTTTTTCGCAATCAGCGCCAACGCTCGATCGGCTTCGGGCACTAAAGGCGCAAGCGTTTGAAAGACATGAAACTGCCCAGGAAAAACATCGTAAGCCGTATCCACACGGTCTGCACGCAAGCGGCGCACGAGCGCATCTACTTGCCCTTTAAATAACTCAGCACCCGCGGCTTGAATATACATCGGCGGAAAGCCAATAAAGCTTGCCTCACTAAAGTCTGCTGCGCGTGTCGCCTGCGCTCTGTCTTGAGACAAACTCGCCGACCAACGCTTAAGTATCGCTTCGCTTAAAATGTCGTGCTGTGCATTTTCAAGGGACAAGGCACCCAAGTTAAAAGGACTAACCCAAGGCGACAACATCACCGCCGCATTAACCGCTGCGACTTTCCCGTGCTCTTTTAACTCTCTCAAAGTATGCAGCACCAGACCGCCGCCGGCTGAATCCCCCATCAGGATCAAACGTTCATTAGGTCCACATTTTTCTATTACGGATTCCGTTGCCTGAAGGCAATCCTCTTGAGCGCAAGGCAAAGGGAATTCTGGCGCTAGCCTGTAATCTACTCCGATCACACGAGCGTCACACTCGAGCGCTAACTTCGCCAACATATAGTGATAACCCTTCGCGCTCCCTACGACATAACCGCCCCCATGAAAATACACGATCGTGGTCGCAGGTTGCTGCTCAGTCGCTTTATAGCGTCTTGGTACGCACTGTAAACATGATACCGAGCCATATGAAAGGGGTTCACTGCGGACCTTCGCTAACGCCGGCCCTCGCATCGCGATCATACTTTGACAGTCACGTAGCCACTTATCCGACTTTTCTGTCGCCGTTTCGAGCATTCGTTGCGCCAGTCGACCCGTAAACTCAGTCGACCAAGAACGCTCTGGTAAGCGCTCAGGGTGGCGCAGCATTGAGTTCAACACGCCACTGCTAATTTTTAATACGTCTAGGGAAGTTTTTATCACGGTAACCTTTTTATCATTATAATTGTCGTCTTAATACTAGGACCTCGGTCTCTCGCTTTTTGTTGCGTTGACCGACTCAGGATGGACGAGGCTTGTTCCAGAATAATAACAAGATGACCTGAAGAAACAACACTGGCAAGGCACACAACAGAAGTATTTGCCAACCAAACTGATACACCACCACACCACTCGATAAGGCCGCGACCGCCTGCAAGCCGAAGACCGAAAAGTCGTTTACACCCTGCACTTTAAAGCGCTCGTTGTCGCGATAGGATTGCGGAAGCAAGCTGGTTCCCGATACAAACAATAAGTTCCACCCGATCCCCAAGAAGATCAAGCTGATATAAAAGTGCACTAAGCTTGTATCTAGCCAAGCCGTTGCTAGCGAAAACAGAAAACACAGCAAACCCGCCCACATCATGCGAACCTGCCCAAAACGCTGAATTAAAAAACCACTAAAAAATGACGGCACGTACATGGCGCAGATATGGACCTGAATGACCCACTTAGTGTCGTAAAGCGAGTGCCCCATCAACTGATGCATACTAACGGGTGTAGCTGTCATCACGAAACTCATGACTGCATAGGCAACGGCCGAACCTAACACAGCCACCCAAAATACAGGCTGTTTGGCAATATCCCTGAGACTTCGCGCGTCACCTAGGGATTCGTTCGCGGGGTCAATGTGCGGCACAGACCGGTAGGCCACTAGCATCGGTAGACTAAGCAAAAGCACACCCGCCAATAGCAAAAACGCGCCACTGAAATCTACATCAAAAAGAGCACGCCCTTGCTGCCCTAACTCTGGCCCGATAAACGCGGCAATCAAACCGCCCAACAAAACAAAAGACGCGGCCGGCGCATGAAACTTTGGTGCCACACTTTCCATCGCAGCAAACCGATATTGCTGTATCACTGCCAAGCCCGTTCCCAGCAGAAAGACCGCGACATTAAATGCCCAAAAACTTTTCTGTTCGATCGCATAACTTGCCAGGCAAGCCCACGCAGCCATGCACACAATGTTGCCCAAAAATACAGCTTGCCGACCAAAACGTTGCATTAACCTCGCCACCGGAATAACTGCACTTGCCGTGCCTAGCACAATCGCCGCGACCGGCAAAGTTGCCAGAGATTTATCTTCTGACAGCATAGAGCCCACCAAACCACCAACAAATACCACAAGTGGAGCAGTGGACAGTGCAAGAGCCCCTGCAAGCGCGAGCAGCCAAACATTTTTATTGAGATTAAGCACCGCTTTTATCCTTGAGTTTCTTAAACCACTTAGCCGAACACACTAACATCACATTTGTGCAGATCATACTTTGATTTGCTAAGCCTAGATTGCAATAATGCCTCAACAATCTATTCGCTCGATTTTTCAGTCTACTCTTCGCTTAACATATAAGGAAAATACTCGCATGCAACGCTATCACGTCTATGGGCTAGGCGCCGCTTTGGTTGATACAGAAATTGAAGTAAACGATGACTTTTTATCGGCTGGCAACATCGACAAAGGTGTCATGACCTTGGTAGATGAAGCGCGACAAGCAGAGCTGCTCAAACACATGGAAGAGCATCGCGTAGGAAGCAAATTGTCGAGCGGCGGAAGTGCATGTAACTCTATTATTGCTGCAAGCTACTTTGGTTCTCAAACCTACTATTCCTGCAAAGTAGCAAATGATGATAACGGACACTTTTTTCGCAAAGATACACGCGAAGCCGGTGTCGCCACACCCGCGGGCGACCTATCTGACGGCATTACGGGCAAGTGTTTGGTCATGATCACACCTGATGCAGAACGCACCATGAACACCTTCCTTGGCATCAGCGAAACACTAAGCATTGACGACATAGATGAAGAGGCCTTAAAAGCATCAGAGTACGCCTATATTGAGGGCTACTTAGTGACCTCTGAAACAGGCAAAGCAGCGGCCATCAAAGTACGCGAACTCGCGGAAGAGCATGGCGTTAAAACAGCACTGTCTCTGTCTGACCCAGGCATGGTTCAGTTTTTTGGCGAAGGCCTCAAAGAAATGCTCGGCACGCAAGTCGACCTGTTATTTTGCAACAAAGACGAAGCGCTCGCTTGGACACAGACAGACACCATTGAAGCGGCGGCAGAAGCCATGAAGCAAAGCGCACGCAGCTTTGCCATCACCTTAGGGAAAGAAGGAGCCTTGGTGTTTGACGGCAAAAACCAAAACACCGTAGCCGGACAGAATGTACAAGCCATCGACACCAACGGTGCTGGAGATATGTTTGCTGGCGCGTTTTTATATGCACTCACCGCAGGACACGACTATACCGAAGCAGCGAAGCTTGCCAATCTAGCCGCCGCCAAAGTAGTGAGCCAATACGGGCCCCGCCTACGTGCGGAACAGCATGACGAAGTCAAAGCACTAGCCGGACTATAAACCGTTCTGCTGAGTTATAGCTGGGCTTAATTGCGCTTAGGCTGAAAACACAACTCCTCGACGCTGCGCTTATCTGGTTGATAAGTATTAATGACAGCGTCGGTGGGGTAACCAATGCACAAGCCGCAAATGAGCTTATAGTCTTTATCAATATTGAAGTGTTTACGGACCGTGCCACCCCACATCGCCACAGACGCTTGCGCGCACGTTCCCAAACCTCTCGCCTTTGCAGCCAGCATTAGGTTTTGCAAAAACAGACCGCCATCAAGCGCGCTATAAACGCCACGATCGCCATGCACAAAAAGGAATAGCTCTACCGGCGCACCAAAAAAGTCAAAGTTCTTGCGCATCCACTGGTCTCGACCCGCTCGGTCAGAACGCTCTATGCCAATCAACTCATACAAGCCCTTGCCACACGCTATCGCACGTTTTTTCATTTCACTTGGGTAATTGATATCTGGCTTAAAATCGCCATTCGGCATTGCGCCACTCAAGACCCCTTGCACCAACTTTCTTGGCGTACTTAAGCCCTGCAATTTAATGGCACTATCAAACTTTTTAGTGAGCTCTTTGCCTATCTGATCTTTAAGCGCTCCGGTCGCGATCGCCACACGATAACCTTGCGTATTAGACGAACTTGGTGCACGCAAAGCATCTTCTAAAATCTCATTCAGAAGTGCTTCATCAACTTCTTTGTCGCTAAAATCGCGCGTGCTATTACGACCACGCAATACATCATAAAAATCCATGGAGTTACCTTTGTTATTTTGGCTTAAGAGCTGTTTCTTGCAGCGTATGCAATCCGCCCGCAAATTAAAAGCACTCCGCACTGTTTATGGTGCACTTTGACATGAGATGAACTATTCCGTTCATGCAATCCAGCGTGTAAACTCGGCGTCAATTTTATTTTAGATAGGATCCCCTGTGCGCTTAGTCTCTTGGAACGTAAACGGTGTTCGCGCCGTCATGAAAAAAGATTTCTTGAGTTCATTCGAACACATGAACCCAGATGTATTGTGCCTGCAAGAAACCAAAGCCCAGGACGACCAAGTGCTCGAAGCACTAGCCGACTTGAACGGCTTTCATATCTACTCTAATTCAGCAGTGAAAAAGGGTTATTCTGGCACAGCCATTATCAGTCGAACCGAACCTCTAAGCGTTCGTTATGATCTTGGTATTGAAGAGCACGACACCGAGGGCCGAGTGATCACCGCAGAATATGACGACTTTTTCTTAGTGACTGTTTATACGCCAAACTCGGGAAGTGAACTAAAACGCCTGCCTTACCGACAAACATGGGACCAAGCGTTCTTGGCATTCCTAAAAGAGTTGGAGCAAACAAAACCCGTGGTCGTGTGTGGCGATTTAAACGTCGCGCATAAAGACATCGACTTAGCGCGACCTAAACCGAACTACAATAAAAGTGCGGGTTACATGCAGACTGAAATCGATGGCTTAGACAACTATATCAAGTCCGATTTCATCGACAGCTTTCGCACCCTTAACCCTGACGAGGTTAAATACTCTTGGTGGAGTTATCGTGCCGGAGCGCGCGCGAAGAACGTAGGATGGCGGATTGATTACTTTCTTGCATCACGAATACTACAAGAACGTTTAATCAACGCAGATATCTACACTGACGTAATGGGATCTGATCACTGCCCTGTTCTTCTCGAAATTGACTGACCGAAAGAGCATTAAACTAGATAGCATCAGGGTAGAGATCATTAAACTCGAGATGATTGAGCTGGACATGATTGAACTAGAGAGCGGGTTGCAGCTCAGTCCATTTCTAGCTTTTTTAGCCTATAGCGCAATGCTCGAAAGCTGATGCCTAGTTTTTTCGCAGCAGCCGTGCGGTTCCACTTTGTGGCGTTCAAGGCTTCTTCTATCTCTGCTCTTTCAATCATTTCCAAGTAGTCCTCTAAGGACTGCTCTTCTCTTCTCGAAAGCAAACCATGCAACGCGCCTTCTACTTGCTGAATGGCGTGTGGAGAAATGGGTTCATGCGACTCATAAGATTTTTTGGTCGGCAGTCTTGGCGCGCTATCGAGCTGCAGGTCCTGAACGCTTATCAAATCATCTTCACAAAGCGTAAACGCACGCTCGATAATATTCTCTAACTCTCTGACGTTACCTGGAAATTCGTAGGCAAACAAAGCATCCATCGCTTCAGCGTCAATGGCCGCATTCTCAACGCCGCACTCTTTAGCGATGTCCTTCAAAAAACGACGCGCTAAGAGCTCAATGTCAGACTGCCTGACCCGCAAGCTTGGCACTTGTAGATTAATGACATTTATTCGATAAAAAAGATCTTGCCTAAAATCGCCATCATCAACCAATGCCTGCAAGTCTTTATGCGTTGCGCTTAAAATCCGCACATCGACATGCTCTTCCGCTTCTGCACCTACCGCTCGAACCGCTTTTTCTTGAATCGCTCGCAACAGCTTAACCTGCATATCGAGAGGCAAGTCGGCCACTTCATCTAAAAACAAGGTGCCACCATTCGCAGCTTTAAATAAACCTTCTTTATCTTGATGCGCGCCGCTAAAACTGCCTTTTCTGTGTCCAAAAAACTCGCTTTCCATCAACTCGCTGGGAATAGCGCCACAGTTCACAGGAATAAACGGGCCTGCGGCTCTCGAGCCATTTGCATGGATGGTTTTCGCAACCAACTCTTTACCACTGCCCGATTCGCCAGAAATATAGATTGGCGCCTGGCTGCGTGCTAACTTTGCGACCTGCTTATTTAACGTTTTAATAGCTGCGCTCTCGCCAATGAGAAGCGGTTTCTCAAGCTCGTCTAAAGGCTGTTCTTTAATTTCGTTCTTGGCGAGCGCTAAGGCAGACTCGACCAAACCACGTAATTGGCGCAGATCGACCGGTTTAGAAATAAAGTCAAAGGCGCCGGCTTTTAAAGCGCTTATTGCTGTTTCGACACTGCCATACGCGGTAATCATCGCGATGGGCATGTTGGGATAGTGCTTCTGAACAAAGGCAACAAAATCGATACCATTGCCATCCGGTAAGTTCATGTCGGTGAGGCACAAGTCAAATGCCTGCTCTTTTACCGCGCGTTCAGCGTCGGCTATGCATTCTGCACATGTTGTCTCTAAGCCCATTCTCATTAACGTTATTTCGAGCAATTCTCGAATATCCGGCTCGTCGTCAATAATTAATACATGCTGCTTAGACATAACTCTCGGTTCTCTTGTTGTTCTCTAATTGTTTCTAATTAAGAATTAAACAATACGTTTATAGTGCGCAAATACAAGTTTAAAACAGGCGCCTTGACCCTCACGCGCAATGTAACTCAGATTCGCTTGATTCGCCTCGCAAAGCTCTCTTGATAAGTATAAGCCCAAGCCAGTACCTGAGGGCTCAGTGGTAAAAAAGGGCTCAAACAAATGCTTTTCGTCATCCTTACTAACGCCCGGGCCGTCGTCACTAATTTCAATAAAAGCTTGTCCTGTTTTTTCATTCACATCAAGGCGCAACTCGACGTTTGAGTCGGGAGATACCTTCGCGCCGTGAAACAAGGCGTTGTCAATCAAGTTAGTAAGTACTTGCTCTATCTGGCTTGGATCAAATCGCGCTTTACTGCCACTGTTGGCCACAGACAGCTTCAAGCGCTTAAATTTCTCTTCGTGGACACGATAATGACCTAAGACCTTCGCAATCCATGGCTGTAACTCAAGCTCCTGAATTTCAGGCTTTCCGCGACGACTCAAAGTAAGAGTGTTCTCAATAATGCCATTCATGCGCGCGCAATGGCGTTGAATAATGTCTGTCATCTTCCGGTCCGCCGGATGCAAATCGTCAGACTCAACCAATAACTGCGTCGCATGACTAATGGCGCCCAGAGGGTTACGCACTTCATGGGCGATACTCGCCGTTAAGCGACCTAAAGACGCGAGCTTAAGCTGCTGTGCTTGCTGAGTGAGCAGGCGCGTGTCTTCGATAAAAACGAGCGTGCGCCTTATGTCTTCTTTATCCATGCTCGAAAAATTGGCTTGCACTAAGGGTAAATCGGCAGAAACCTGAAAAGGCTTTGTGCGAATAGATGGCATTTCTTGCCAAAGTTGAATCCGCCTAACAAGTTGCAGGGGCAGTGCTTGTTCGGAATCAAGACCAAGCAAGTCAGTACAGGCTTGGTTTAACACTTTCACGTCAAAGTTTTCATCGCAGACAATAATGCCCGTACGCATACTCTGAATGATCTGATGATTTAGAGCTTGCAGCTCGACAATGTTTTGCTGCTGTTCCACGGCTAAGCTTTCGCTTTGCGATATCCGGCGAGATAGGTTTTGTACAATAAAAGCGGCCGCAAAGTAGATGGCGCCCATCAAACCAGCGCGCGCCAAATCACTAATGTTACTTAGGCTAACTGAATAGCGCTCTAACTCTAGACCCAAAGAAAGTAGGCTGGCAAAGGCGGCCAAAGAATAGGCCTTAGCCCCGCGCAACATGATATTCGCTGCGGCTACCGTAATAATCAAAAGATTACTTAAGCCGCCAGTAATCCCTTCGGAGCAGTAAAACAGCGCATGAAGAAACGCAAGATCAAACAAGGCCGACGCGAACACTTGCCGCGTATCGGCCTTAAACTGATAACGGTACGCCAGCAAACAAATAATATTAAACGCGAGATACAAACTCGCAATAAGCTGAAAGGTGGCGGGTGCTCGAAATTCAGCCACCATGAACTTTTGCGAAAACGTCACAGCCATTAAGAGTATCGCGATGGTGACACGATACACATTAAAGTAATTAAACAAGGATGAAGGCATTAAAACAGACAACTTCTCTTAGTTGGTGGATTTTTTTTAGTGGATTAGTTGATCGATTCGTTTTCTCTTACTTTCAGTATAAACAATGCTTTGAAAAGTGTTGGCGATTTCAATGAATTTCTAGCACCGGTCGCTTTACGACTGCCAACGTCAAGGCTGCTGGGCGGAAGGGCCGGCGTGCGCAAACACTAGCCGCGCAACCACCGCGACGACCAGAACAGAAAAAACAATGCGGCCAAGCAGTATCGGAATAACATCGGCGCCGAGTAAGAGCATTAGAAATGTGTCCTCTATAATCGAGTGGCACAAACCTAGGAAGCACACAGCAATTTTCATATCTCGCGGCTCAATACTACCCTTGCGAGATTCGTCGATCATGAGACCCGCGCCAAAACTCAAACCAAGCATCAGACCAATGATGGTAACATTTGTGGCTTGTTTGCCGATCGACAGCATTTTAGTTAATGGTCGAAGCAGCCACGCCAACACATTATCAAAACCAATAAACGTGAGCATACGCAAAAAGGCCATTAAGGCCGCTAGAATAAACAAAATACCGATAAGCATTTCTAACTGACTAATAAGCCAAGAACCCAAGCTATTATCTTGGGCACTGGGCTGCCACAACATGACAGAGCTTTGCTCGCCAAAATCAAACAGGCGCATGAGCCACATGCTAACAAAAGCCAACAGATAAGAACCGACAATTCGCAACAGCAAGGTTAAGCGCCATGACACGCCAACCAGCTTTGCTACGGCGCCCTCAACCGGTAAGGCATGAGACAACAACAAGAGCAGGCTAAGCGTACTGATTTGAGCCACGGTATAAGTATTACCGTCGGCTAACTGATAAAACACCACCATTGCCGTATAAAGGTTGGTTAGTATTGCTGCGGCCCACACAAAACCAAATTCGCTCGGCAAGCCCAAAGAACTCATTAGCGGCGCGAGTCCAAGCGCTAAGACGTCCGTAAGACCGAACTCTTCCAAAAATTTGACCACAACCAAGGCCGGCACCATAATCTTCAGCAAAATCCAATACGAGCGTAAAACGTCACGCCCAAATTGTTTCAGGTTTTCTTTGTAAAGTGCCTTGGCGCGAAACAGCGTCATAAAAATTCTCGAGCGTTTATACATACTATAGTCAGACTATTCAGGAGTAGCATAGCCTTGGAACTACCTTCCGTCACCGTATTATCGGTGTTTGTGCCCACATTCTTTATGGTATCTATCACGCCCGGCATGTGTATGACGCTCGCTCTGACGCTCGGCATGCGCTTTGGCATTGGGTCCGTGCTATGGATGATGATCGGCGAGCTTGCGGGCGTTGGGATCGTGGCCGCGTCTTCAGCCTTAGGTGTCGCTGCGCTTCTGCTGGCTCAACCTTGGCTGTTCGACGTACTCAAAATTGGCGGTGGGTCTTATCTGATATTTCTAGGCGTTCAAATGTGGCGATCTAGAGGTAAGCTTGCACTGTCTGATTTAAGCGAACTTAAAGCGCATTTTTCACGCCGATCTCTCATCTACCAGGGCTTTATTACCGCAATTGCCAACCCAAAAGGCTGGGCATTTTTTGTTGCGTTACTGCCTCCATTTTTAGATCCCGATAAAGCGTTGGGCGGACAACTGGCGATCTTTCTTGTTTTAATACTGCTGCTTGAGGCGAGTTGCTTACTTATTTATGGCTTTGGAGGTAAAAGTTTAGGCCGCTTTTTAGCCGACCCATCACACCAAAAAACGCTTAATCGAATTTCGGGAAGTTTGCTCATGGGTGTTGGTGTTTGGCTAATGCTGACCTAAGAGGCTGAACTGAAGAACTGAAAACGTTAAGAACGCGCTCGAGGCAGGTGAATATTAAAATGCATCGCGGCAAAGCGGCTGAGCGTTGCACAAATGGCCGAAAGGCCAATGCAATAAGGTTCGGCAAAGCCGTAGCTGTGCAGACCAATAAAAACGAACGCGCCCACAATCGCAGCGGAAGCATAAAAGTCAGAACGTAAAATCATTGGGATCTCGCGCACCAGCAAATCACGAATCACACCACCACCGGTTGCTGTCAGAATACTCATTAGCACAATACCGACCCAGCCTAGTTCATGCCTCACAGCCGTTGCTGCACCAATCGCGGCAAACACACCAAGACCTATCGCATCCGCGATTTTTACATACTCGAAATGCCGCTCTACGCGATTGGAGAAAAAGAAGGCAATCAAGCCTGCAGTTAGAGCAGTAAAGAAGTAGGTCTCATCGACGAAGGCGGCTGGAGGATGCACACCCAAAATAGCATCACGCATAATGCCACCACCTAGACTCGTCGCAACCGCTAAGACTAAAATTCCGAACAAATCTAAGTGATATTTGGCGCCATCGAATCCGCCTGACAGGGCAAACACAAACACACCAAATAGATCAAAATACAGGAGCCATGACATATACTTATGCTTCTTAGTGGCTAGTGTGGTCTACTGAAAGATCAGGATTAAGCCACTCCATATACTCTTTTACGCCTTCAGCAACGGTCCTAAAGGGCTGTTTATAGCCCGCTGCACGCAAGGCTGAGATATCCGCTTGGGTAAAGCTTTGATAACGCCCTTTAAGGTGCTCTGGAAATGGAATATAAGCCACTTCGCCTTTACCGTGAAAACCAATCACGGCATCGGCAATGGACTGAAACGGTTCGGAAGCACCCGTGCCTAAATTATAGATCCCGGATGGCGCATCGTTCTGCCAACACCATAGATTTACATTGCTGACATCACCCACGTAAACAAAGTCACGCTTCTGCCCACCATTAGGGTAGCCGTCACAGCCTTCAAATAACTTTGGATTTTCACCCGCCTTAATCTGCGTGTTCAAATGATACGCCACGCTCGACATAGACCCTTTGTGTTGTTCACGAGGCCCATAGACATTGAAGTAACGGAAACCAATAACTTGGCTTTCTATGGTAGGTAACAGGCGGCGAACGTATTGGTCAAACTGAAACTTCGAGTAGCCATACACATTCAAAGGCTGCTCGTAGCTGCGCTCTTCTTTGAAGATAGTGCCTCCACCGTACACTGCGGCAGACGACGCGTATAGATAAGGTATTTTATGATCCAAGCAGAAGTGCAATAACTCCACCGAGTATTGATAGTTATTCTGCATCATGAACTTGCCGTCCCACTCTGTGGTAGAAGAGCACGCACCTTCATGAAAAACAGCTTCTATCTCGCCTAGTGATTCGCCACTGGTAATCAACTCAAGAAAGTCGTCTTTGTCGATATAATCGGCGATTTCTAGGTCGGCTAAATTCGTAAACTTAGTACCATCGGTTAAATCATCGACCACCAAAATATCAGTAATGCCCTGCTGATTAAGTTGATAAACAATATTACTGCCAATAAATCCAGCACCACCCGTGACGATAATCATAGCAATTTTCCTTTTAAAACATTCACTGCGCATTCAGCAGTTGTTGGGCGCAATTATAGGTAGAGATTGGCAACAAATACACTACAGCCGCGATATGGATGTACAATACGCAAAGAAAAGACAGAATTCACAAGCGCAATTATTAAGCCCTATAAACGAGAGAGCTACTATGTCGACGGCGATGGCAAAGCACATTTTGGTTAAAACACGAGACGAAGCAGACAAGCTTAAGAAGCAACTGCAACTAGGCGCCTCATTTGAAGCGCTAGCAAAAAAACACTCGCTGTGCCCATCAAAAAAGCGCGGAGGCGATTTGGGCGAAATACGTAAAGGCCAACTCGTGAAGCCCGTAGAGAAAGTTATTTTTACGCAAGCGCTTAAAACAACACACGGGCCGGTCAAAAGCCAATTCGGCTTTCACCTAATCCAAATTTACTACCGAGCATAAGTAGCACTCAGGCTAGCTCTGGACAGGCTTAACGCTGAATTACTTAAGCTTGCGAGCTCGGAACTTTCTACCTTTGATATTCCCTTCATTAAGTATATTCAAGGCATGACGACCATGCTCTGCCTTCACAGCTACATAACTCGCATTTGGTGTAATGCGAATATTGCCAACTTCGCTACCTTGTATACCTTCTTTAACTGTCAGTGCGCCAAGTAAATCGCCTGCTCGAACTTTATCGCGCTTACCGCCCGAGATTTCAAGCGTCACCCAATCGGCCTCTAAAAAATCGCCGCGCGCTTTAAAGCTTTTCGCATCTAGGCGCGCTAGCGCTTGTTTACGCTCCTCTTCCAAACGCTGCAATTTGTAGGTCTGTTTAGACGTAAAGAAACTATAGGCCTTGCCGGTATTACCCGCTCGACCTGTGCGGCCAATGCGGTGCACATAAATTTCATCGTCTCGCGGTAAATCGACATTCACGACTAAAGCGACATCATCGACATCCAAACCGCGCGCGGCCACATCGGTGGCAACCAAAAAGCGGCAGCTACCCTGCGCAAAACGCGTTAACACCGAGTCTCGTTCGCGCTGCTCTAAATCACCATGCAAAGCTAAGGCACTCGCGCCTTGAGCAATCAGATAGCTCGCCAACTCGTCACAGTCTTGTTTCATGTTGGCAAAAATAATAGCGGTAGGCACCTGAGTCGAACGTAAAATACGCGCCAACAATTCCGGTTTATCGCTGTCTTCTACTTCAATTACACGCTGTTCAATGTGCGTCTCGCTGTGCTGACTTTCAACGCTCACCTCAATTGGCGAGCGCATAATGCGCTTCGTCATCGATTCAATTTTGTCTGGGTAAGTTGCAGAAAAAAGCAGCGTTTGCCGGCTCTTAGGGCATGCTCCAGCGATCTGTTCAACGTCTTCTAAAAAACCCATATCGAGCATTCGGTCTGCTTCGTCGAGCACTAAGGTTTCAACCCTAGACAAATCTAAGGTTTGCTTTTGCAAATGATCTTTGATGCGACCGGGCGTACCGACAATGATGTGCGCGCCATGTTCGAGCGAGCCAATTTGGGGGCCAATCGGCTTGCCGCCACAAATAGTCAAAACCTTAACATTGTGCATCGCTTTTGCGAGCTTTCGAATCTCGTCGGCCACCTGCATCGCTAGCTCACGCGTTGGGCAAAGAACTAGCGTTTGAATGTAGTAATTTTTGGGTCTCAATTTATTGAGCAAAGCCAAGCCAAATGTCGCCGTTTTACCACTACCTGTTTTTGCTTTACCAATTAGGTCGGCACCCTCTAATAACGCTGGCAGCGCTGCGGCTTGAATATCGGTCATGGAACTGTAACCCGAACGCTCTAGACTTTCATTCAAAGCTGGCGAAAGTTTAAGTTCAGAAAAGGCATTAGAGCTTGGTTGTGTACTCAAAATAATGGTCTCAACAGGCTAGAAATTTGATAGTAAAGCCAACGACACAAGAGAGCGTGCCGCTCATATCGTTGGCTTCTACAGAATGGTGTGGAGTCTAGTTGTCTAGCGTTAACAATAATAGCGAAATGTTGTTAACCTTTTTCATACATGATCTTTTTAGTGCCACCTTCGCACGAACCTACTTGCTCGCCCGATGCGTCGGCATCTTTATCTACAATCGTTAAGGTAAATGACGCGACACCATTCCCTTTGATTTTCTTTTCTATTTCGTCTTTTAACTCATTACAGTCTTTTAGCTCTGCCATCGCAGAAAGCGAAAAGGCTAAGCTAAATAAAGCGACACTGCCCATCAATAATTTTTTCATAAACGTAGTCTCCAAAAAGACATTAGGGTTTCTCTCCAGAATAAATGAAGCCCTCATTCGCAGCTCGAAACAGGGCTCGAAAAAGCGCTTGAAATGAGTATAGCAAGCTCCTAGAAAAATGCCCGACCTAGCCTAACGAAGCTCTTTCCAAAACCTTATAAGGACTAGCATCTAATGTTGTCGTCGCAGACAGAAGCAACTCACACGCTAACTCAACAGAAGCTGGAGCAAGCACAAGACCATTTCGAAAATGCCCAGCGTTCACAAACACCGAAGGCATATCTGGCAAGGCTCCAATACTTGGAACACCCTCGGGCGAGCCCGGACGCAGACCAGCCCAATGATGACTAACAGGGCATTCAGAAAGAGAAGGAAGCAGGCTAATCGCGCTGTCATAAAGACTCTGCTTCGCTTCGTCGGTGGTCATTTTGTCAAAGCCTTTATATTCTAGCGTACTACCCGCCACTACCTTTCCGTCTTGGCGAGGAATAACATAACGCCCGTCACTTAAGATCACACGATTAAGAAGCCCTTTCGGTGCATCAAATACAATCATCTGCCCCTTCACCGGCTCTATTTTAAGCGATTCGTGTTGTAGAGTTTTTTGCAGCAATTTTGATGTCCACGCGCCGGCACAGACCATCACTCGATCTGCACTAAGCACGCCTCCAGACGCGAGTTCGACATCTGCATTTTGAATACTGTGCACTTCTGTGTTTTCACGAACATCTATGTGTGCATGCTCGCGAACAATTTTACGCAAAGCATGCAATAAGCGGGGGTTGCGAACACTCGCCACTTTCGGCATCCAAAGTGAAGACGAGTACCCCGATACTAAATTTGGCTCCAAGCCATACAGCGCATCATGTTCGATGGTTTCAAGCCACGAAGTGTTTTCAGTCGCCCAAGACTGCGCCGCGTCGTGGTCTTTTACCTTGAGCATCAACAAACCATGCTCTTGATACTCTGGGTCTATTCCACTTTCATTGATTAGCGACTTAATGAGCTTAGGGTACAAAGTTTGAGAGCGCTGCGCTAAGGCTGTAACCGGCGCAGGGTAACGCCAAGGGTATAAGGGTGAAATAATTCCTCCGCCCGCCCAACTGGCTTCACGCCCCAGTTCGGACTTGTCTAATAAAACTATTTCTACACCGTCACTGGCTAAGCGGCGCGCCATTAACATACCCATGACGCCGCCACCTATAATGATTATTTTCACCCCTACCCCTTGTGTACTTAACGCTGATTTCAACTAAGCAATTATCAATTGCTTGTATTCTATTGTCTCGCGCGTAAAAATACTCCCAGTAAAAAGGATTTTACTGGCTATGTACTCATAGTTGCATCAGGCATTGCTTGCACTGCTAGAGCAATTGACACATCAAAAAATACATCAAGGATCGATGTTATGACTCAATCACTGCGTTTTAAAGGCGGCTTCACGCTCGTCGAACTCTTAATAACCTTGGGCATCATCGCCCTATCGCTCTCGCTTGTAATTCCAACATTTAGTGTCTTAGATAAATATTCAACCGAACGCATGGCGCGAGGCGTGATACAAGCGCTTATGTTCAGTCGGTCGAGCGCAATACAGACACAAGAGTCTGTATTTATCTGCCCCAGCACCAACATGCAAAACTGCGACAGAAATTGGAGTGGTCAGCTTGCTGTATACAAAGACCTCAACGGCGACAAGCTTTTGGATGAGGGCGATGAAGTCATCCAACAGTTTGATTTAAGCAGCAAACACAGTCATCTGAAATGGCGGAGCTTTCAGAACAAACGTTATTTAGAACTTTTGCCCACAGGCATGACTAACTATCAGAATGGTACTTTCACGGTGTGCCCCAGAGACGGCGATACGCACCATGCAATTCCTGTTATCTTGAATGTCGCCGGAAGACCTTATTTTGGGAACGACCGAAACAAAGATGGGGTGCGTGAATATAGCAGTGGAAAACCGGTGAGTTGCACATAGAAGCTGCAGCAACAGTTGCACATTTATAAATATAGCGAGCGGGCTCTGGCCGCGATAGTCGCTGGTATAGAGTGCGGTTACAAAGTCAATAAACCGTGCAAACGGCCAAGTTCACTTCCTCCGATTTGCGCGCCGAGACGGCATGCCTACAGATCTAAGCGTAGAGATCAGAAGAAAAGAATAAAAAAACGGCGCCCACTAGGGAGCGCCGTTTTATCCGTTTTCTTTATTAGCTTAACGCCAGCAATCTGGCTCATCTGCGGTTTTCACACCCGCCGAATTAAGCATCATGGTGCCGCAACGGTCTCCTGTCATACCAGCCTTTGGCACGGCACTCAACTCATAGGTTTGCGCTGTTGCCGTGTCAGAGGTTCCACCATCTGTTTTAGAAATGGTAATGGTATAAAAATCACTAACGCTTGTTTCAAAACTATATAGATCTGCGGCCGGGGCTCCTGTATCGGCGCTAGCAGCTGCCGCATCAGAGTAGTGATTTTCTTGGGTGTAGTAACGCTCTAAAGCAGAACTCAAACCCATCATCGCGCCTTGTGCAACGCCTCTGCGCGCCTTAGCTGTCGACTCTTGGTAAGACGGGTAGCCAATCGCAGCGATAATGCCGATGATTGCGACCACAATCATCAGCTCGATCAAGGTAAAACCTTTTGCTTCTTTCATTTTTAGTATTCCATTCATAATCGCTCTACCTTACTCATCTACTAACTCAAACCAACCTAAACGGCCTTCTCGGTCTGAGCCTGATTTTATCGTTGTCTCGGTTTGATCAATACCTTCGGACTCACCTTTCGAGCCATACAAATATTGCCCTAAGCGGTTCGGGTCATTGATGAAGTCATCCTTCACTATCCCCACACCCAAGTCACTAGCATCAATCTGGCCCTCACCATCCAAGTCCATAATAGCTTTTGTAGGGGTCAGGCCCGTAAGCAAAGGCAGGGCATAAAGCACACTCGAACCACCACCAGAGCACTCTGAACTTTCTGGAATCATACTTGCAAATATCGCTACTGGGCCAATATCTTTATCAGGTGCCAATAGTGGTTTATTCGTAAGCCTTTCACCCTTAGCAGCACTGTTGACGGTAAAGTCAAAGAACCAACCCTCCTGAGTCGTCCAGTCTACCTCGGCACCACTCATAGACATTTTGGTGCCCGTTTGAGCCAAGACTCGAGGAGCAAGATCACTGCGAGTAAGGTTCATAACAGTCTTGTCCCACACAGTGTAATAAGACTGCACTGACGTATCGGATTGATCCCCCTCAGCTAAGTATTGTCCTGTGCCAAAAGTAACTAAAACGTTTGGCTCGTTACCGCCATTCACCTGCCCACTGTTGTAAGCCAAACCTGGCGCCGCCGTAATAGGCTGTGCATTGCCCGAAGCATCTTTCGCTGTAAAGAGCGGCGCACTATCTATTACTCCCCAATTCTGAGAACCATTATTTTTTACTGCTGTCGTATCTGTGACATCGAAGGCCCACATATTACCCTTGACATCGCCTGCATAAATTCTATCGGCTACTTTGTCGCCGTTTATGTCAGCCACAGCGACACCAGACAAACCATTCTTGTCACCAACACTGCCCACACCCGTATCAATCTTGACGTAATCATCATTGACCGTCCAAGTGCCATCTAACCCTTCTTCAACGAAAAGAATGTATAGTGCTGCTTTTCCGTTAATCGATTCATAACCATTACCAAAAATAACTGCCCATTTCCCGTTATTCATCATGGCTACCGCAGGGCTAGATACGATCTCGCCTAAATCGACATCGTCAGCGCTCGTAAACTCCCACATAACTGTATCTAGAGCTGAAGCAACTGTTGCTGAAGATGTTGCGCTCTCGCTAAACTTCTCGGGATCAGTCACATCTAAGGCAAATAGCCCTTTGCCACCGCCGCGCAAACCTCCTACAAGCATTGTTCTCCAATCAGCCGCTCCAGAACCGTTTTGAGTGGTGTAAACATCTTGCGCAACAGGCGTTAAATCAACGTAGTAACGATGCGAATAATTTGGATCTGTTAAATAGTGCAAACCAGCACCCGACTGTGTCGAATATACCGAATTTGGTACAAAACCTAGAATCTCCTGCCCTGCTTCGGACCCAGAAGTGCGAGCATTAAACCCATGCAACATACCGTCATTGGCACCAACATAAATAGCCGGTTCACGATCAGAAGCACCTCCATCTGCTAGAGTTTTGTTTTTAAATGCACTGTAGCGCTGCGAACCATCTACTGCGTTACCACCAAAATAACCTGAATCTGGCCATGATGATGTGGGTAAGCCAACATATACTGGCGCTGAATGCACAATATCTCCCAAGCGACTGCCTCGATTACGAAGTGTCACATCGTCCATGTCTCCGCGAATAAAGGCCAGGCGGGCTTGCCCATCCGCTTCAGTACCAGAAGGCGTACCCGTGTCCGTAGGTGCTGACTTAAGGTCATTCTTCTGAGCATCAGTCAATTGAGCCCAATCAAATGCAATACCGTCGCTCGCGCCTGATGTTAAAATTACACGAGGAGAAACAGATAAGTCACGCTCATCCAATAGAGCAGCAACTCCAGAATCGTCACCGTTCGAATCTTGCCAAACTTGCCCCTGGATCGAACCATCAGAGCCATTCAGAGACCGCGCTTTCACGTCACCAGCCCAATTAGCCGAATTAAACAAGGTTGTATAAATAGCCGTACCATCATCTGCTTGCAAGGATGATGAGTTAAAGGTCACACCCGAGCCACTACCTATCGTTGCTACGATGTCGTCTAGCGCCGAACGTAAAGCGGTTCCCAATAACTGAGGCGTTTGTGCGTTAAACATCGAACCACGGCCATTCACTGCTGCGTGATACAAGTCATCGATCTGAGTCCCATCACGGCTCACATTCACGTCTGGCCAAACAGGTGGATTATCATGCGCATCTTGCACAGTATCATGCGTCACACCAAATATCGTACCTTTCGCCCCCAAACCAACCGTATAGGTGTTCATATGAAGATTCGTGTTGCAGTCTAACGCAGCATCGAGAGGTGTATCACGACACGCTTCAGGGACACGCACGGAGCCAGCGGTCAAATCAGGCCTTAAGTTCTCGGAATAACCTTTGTAGGCAACATCCGCCAAGGTATCCGAGATACTATCCGCATAAGGTGCGCCGGCATTTTCATCCTCGTTTCCAATGCCGCTAACCGAAGTGCCAGAGTTATAGCCATCAGTAAATAGCAGTGTATAGTTTTGCTGACATTCGCTCGTAATTGGCCCAGTCGTACTTGTAAATTGCGACCGCGCATGCTCAAGCGACGTTCTGAGAGGGGTACCACCAGAGTTAACGGTTTGAAAATGATCTGTTAAGAAATCTCCAAGCTCCGTTTCATCATCCATATCAAAAACGTCGTTTACGCCTACCGTGCGACGATTGTTAATCCAGAATAAGCCCGTCTGAATTCCACCCACACCCTGAAATGCCGAGGCTAGACCGCCGCGCATTGCTTGATGACGACGTCGATAGTAATGAAACCAGTTAGCAAAATTCTGCTTTTCTTCCAAGTTTGTTCTGGCCACACCTGTGCCATTATCAAACGTATCGCCATCAGCACCCGTGCGAGCAACCTCATATTTCGTCAAGCACGAGCCATCGTAGCCGATTCCGTCTATGTTCTCTGAAGAAGTGCTGTCACTGACCTTAAATTTGCTCGGATTTCTCACAAAATCTTGATAGTGCGCAGGAGAAGTATCTGCCGCACAAGAACGAGCAACAGAAGTGCCTGCAGGAGACAATGTCATCTGACCACTGGGCACAGCGCTTGCGTTAGTTGTAACAAACACTTGATCTAGAAAAGTGCCACCCTCTCGACGACGCACTTCTAAACTCTGCATTCCCGCTGGCAGGTCGACCGTGCCCCACAATATCCATTCCCACTCAGTATCATCGCTAGAGAGACCTTCCCAGAATCTGTTCCAAGTATTGTCAGCAGGATCCCAAGTATTTCCAGCATTATCGATTGTAATGTCGGAGTCATCATAGCCATTTAACTTAACCCAAAATGAGTTGCTGCTAGAGGCCGGAGCATATACGCGCAACCATATTTTTGCTGTGCCTGCCGCGGGTAAATCAAATGGAATAGTTGCTCCACCTTCGGTAGGTTTATTCGTACCAGAATTCCCCAGCGACCCAGCGGTGCCAATAAAGTCATTGCCAGAAGCTTCACTGACGGCTGCAGTTGTTGTGGCCGTGTCTGTTAAAGCAAGCAACTCGGCAACCGAGTCTGGAGCTGACTCCATTGGGCTAAGCAAAGTACCGTCTTCCGCTTCCACGACTACAGAGTCATTCGATGTACCGCCACCCGCATCCGCAAAATAGTAATAAGTGCTGCTTGTGTCTTTTAGGTAGTAGGTTGCTGGGTAATAAGAATAATCTTTATCGCCAGTTGAGCACGTTGAGCCATCGGCTTCACAGGCCATATCCCCGTCTTGAATCTCGAACTCCCAGCCATCTTCACTGAAAGATGCAGTATTATGGTCTGCAAAAAGAGCCATAGATCCTGCACCGAAGGTACTTACTGGCTCAAAGCCTGTCGTAGCAACGCCAGCATCAGAAAAGATATCGTCGGTATATTCGTCAAAGTTAGGCCAAGGCAAATACGTAGCGCTTGGGTCGTAATAGGCTAAGTTATAGGCCGCGCTGCGCGCAAAGCCATAGGCTGGGATAGGAGGGATCGCATAGTGATTATTAACACGACGCTTACCGTTATATGGTGAGCCTTTGCCATTTGGAAAGAGGTAGGTGTACTTCTGGCCGCTGTTATAAAGGTTGCCATTGGTATCGGCAAAAAATCCATTCCCATCTATATATATGGCGCCATCGTTATTACTAAACAGCACTTCAAAATCCATACTACCGGAGTCGTCGATGGCAAGCATTACGTTATGTTTTACAGAACTACCTAGCCATAAAGGTTGGTCTGCCAATTCCCCTGGGGCCGAATAGGCAATCGCTGGGTAACTCATGTATGCGACAAAACCACACCATGTTAACGTTCTTTGTAATGCTTTCATGCTATTTACTCCTCCCAAATAACTTGGTTCGGGATTATTAAATCAATATTTCGTTAAGTGCCTAGATAGACCAATATGCTAGAACCGTTTCGCGTAAAACGTTTCTATAATTCTTTGAGCTTTGCTCGTTCCGCCCGTGCCTCTTGCTATTATCCGAAAGGCCAAAATAGTTCCGCCGCCACTTTCATGAGAGTAAGTGTCGATATTTAACGCTAGCTCGCTATCGTCAGTTGTCACTTCGCCTGCCAACTCAATAAAGTATCGAGGAGCACTGGCTTGGCCTGTCACGGCGACTGTCGGTTCAGAGCTGTCGCCCACCCAAGTCGCGGCTAAAAATGGATCGGGCCCAGAACCCTCCGTGTATAAATGGGCGCTATTGTTAAAATCGCCAACTGACGCAAAACTTTCTATATCCTGTTCGGCCAAACGAACAGCAGTTTCGGCCCCTTGCAAGGCGACATTACCGTCTTGAATAGCGCTCGCCATCTTGCCTTGCATAATGGTGTCATTCATAGAGGTGACGCCTAAAACCGTTAAGATCAAAAGAAAGATTAGAGAGACAAATAAGGCCACGCCTTCTTGTTTATGTTTTAAATTCTGCATTCGGGGCCTCCTTATTTAATTCGATTACGAATGGCGTTTGTGGTTTGGTAAGGTACCCGCATACGCAAGTCAGTAGCCGTCACGGTCGCGCCATTAAATTCATACTCTTGAGCTGTACTCGTTGCCCGGTCTTGAGAGCGCGCTAACAAGTTTGAGCGAATAGCCAGCACATCGTTAAAGTCGGTTACATCGCCCGACTCGACATAACGGTTCACTGTTCCGTCGTCATTTGTATCTTCGCCATACAGTAACTGCATGTCTTGAATTCCTTCCGCAACTTCAAACGATCCAAATGCGGTCGCTAAGGCTGCATACTCCAGACTCTTCATATACAAAGCCGGCTCGCCACTAGCGCCATTGCCGATATAAAATGCGGTAAACGAAGGTTTGAAGATATATGAGTCATCATCGTAAGTTCCGGATAGCTTGTTATTGATATTGACGTTTGAACCATGCGCCAAGGTGTCATCAGAGCCACCTCCGCTCGACGGGTTATTCGTAATACCAAAGGCTTCAGCCGTATTGCAGTTTGAAACTATAACAATGTCGTTTTGCTGCAAGCCACAGGCATCCGCATCTTCTATTTTCAGCTGCGCAGTACCCGTACCTCCTGCAGTCACCTTACCACCTGGGCATGAACGCACACCTTGCATGACTATAGCGTCGGTACCACTCACTATCTGGCCTGCTGCTGTACCGACCGCTAGACCAATGTCCGCTAAAGTGGTACCCACTATATTTGCGCTCGTAATATCGTTAAAACCTGTAATGCCGTTGTCGCCGTTAAACGCATTTAGGGCGGCTTTGAATTCACCATCGGTATACTTCGTGCGATCGACATGGTTCGTGAAATTGTCACTAAACCCCCCTGTTGCGCAGCCCATATAGCCGACAACTCGAAAGTGCCGCGACAAAAACTCCATTGAGATACGGCCACTCTCTTGCACACGAGCAACGCCTCCTTGCAAACTAACGGCTTGTTTGTTCGACGTGAAAATTTGGAATAAGCCCAACATTAAAACCGAGCTCAGAGCCATAGCAACCATCAGCTCAACGAGCGAGAAACCTTGATTGGTGAT
The DNA here is from genome assembly GCA_034110885.1 of Oleiphilaceae bacterium. GTDB lineage: Bacteria > Pseudomonadota > Gammaproteobacteria > Pseudomonadales > Oleiphilaceae > PZPK01. The sequence continues at coordinate 44 of JAWUYI010000079.1, read as the reverse complement.
TTTTGCACTATTCTTCACTGTTCCTCTCCTATGGCTCAAAGCTA
>JAWUYI010000078.1:0-18054 GCA_034110885.1 Oleiphilaceae bacterium | reverse complement strand
TGCAAAAGAGCTTAAAGATTGGGTGCGCAAGGAAATAGGCCCTGTGGCCAGTCCTGACTTGATTCAAATAGCGCCGGGGCTGCCCAAAACTCGTTCTGGCAAGATTATGCGAAGAATCTTACGTAAAATCGCGGCCAATGAACACGATAGCTTGGGCGATACCTCTACCTTAGCTGACCCGTCAGTAGTCGACCTGTTAATTCTCGGACGCCTGAATAAGTAGTCTTTTCGCGTCTTAAAAAGGCACTGTTTCCAGTGCCTTTTTTGTTGTGCTTCACTTTCCTAGAATCAAATCATATGGAAAGGTAAGACATAAGAGTCACACTAAACGAATAAATCAGCAGGTTGCTCAAACCTAGATTTTTTGGCCTAGACCGAAATAAAATTCGCAGGGATGTATCGCGAGCATACATTTTCTTGATCGTATTAGCGACAATACCCGTTGGTATCGCTCGCGCAAAAAAACAGCAGGAACATGCGCCTTTCGCCCAGTTCGTTGATTTTTAGCTGTATTTTTGCTCACCTTTGTGTAAAAGGCTATCGGTCAATTGTGGGTGTCATCATATCTTGGGTCGACCTGCTAGCTTCATTATGTTCGTATGCATTTCTAAGCACGTTGCATTTCTTAAAGTATGTGAATCGGCACCTGGCCGTATCAATGTTTACTAAGCTTGGCTTCATGTTGCTCAAATGAGTATTTTACAACCTGCACGGCAGTCGCCACTAAAACTCCAGTGAGCATCATCCCCACGAGGGCCAGAAATATAGCGGCAATTCGACCCTCAATGCTCTGGGGTGAAATATCACCGTAGCCGACTGTCAGGCCCGTGATTAAAGTAAAGTAGAGCGCATCGCCATACGATAGCTTTTCATAGTATGAGAGCACGCCTGCGCCCAAAATAAAAATGCCGATAAACGACACGTAAATAGACTTTAGTTTCCATGTCACTTGTAAAAAATGCTTAATGAACAGTCTGAACATTTTTTCTTCCTTTTCTGTTAAAAAACTGCACAAAAGAATTAATGATCGAGAAAAGCATGGCGATATACACTGCCACCATCATTAACTGAAATATTCGGACATATACGGTGCTGCTTGCATCAGTGCTTGAAAAGCTTAGTGCGCCACTAAGTACAACAATAACGGTCGACATTGCGATACCGAATAACGCGCCTCGAAGGCCTTCTTGAAAAACCTGCTGCGAAAAGAAAAGCCAAACCGATGCCATGATTAAGACGAAGAATGAAAAGTGGGGCACGGCAACTAATCCGTTATATATCGCAATCCCAAATGCACCGCCAATAAAATTCCCTATGACGAGTCCAAGGCCTGATTTTACGCCCTTTTCAAACTCCGTGTTTTGAGACAGAACCGATACGAAAACCAACATAAGGATGGCATCACTCCGATTGCCCAAATATATATACAAGAGAAGTGGCAAAACCACGATCGTGCTTTTAATCGCGGATACAGCATCGCCATGCTCTTTTTTTTCCTTCTTGGTATTACTGACGACTTCACCGCCCGGAAGAATGGCGTAGGAAAGATAGCTTACAATCAGAGCAATCGCTGTTGAAAATATAAGTGCCATGACGGCCTCGTAGGCGAGGTCCATCGATTGCAAGCCGAGAATAGGAATGACGGTAAAACCCACCAACATCATAATGATAAGAACCGGCGAAGCCCCGCGAGTTCCTAAGTAGTAGATGCGCAATAAAATCAATGTTATGACTAATATAAACACTAAGGGGTACTGGAGAACTGTTAACGCAACTGCAAGGCCTCCAAACATGGATATCGAAATAATGGCAAACAAGCCGACCCCTTCTTGAAGCGACAAGTAGGGCTTGTCAGACGATAGCAATTTTCCAACTAGTAATACGCTAAGAAAAGAGATGGGCCATGCAATACTAAAGGCGAGAGCAGTAGCTAATGTTAAGCCAAAGGCAAAGCGCAATGCCTTGATGTCACTTAGCGTCCAATGCTTAAACTTCCCCAACAAATTATCCACTCGCTTAGTAATGCTTTAATAGATATAAGAAAGCGTGGTGATAACTCTTACCCAGAGTTTACCTAGCGCATTCATCAGCCAATTTTCGCCCGTATATACGATAACATCTGCCTGACCACCTTCACGTCTAAATCCAACGCTCGTATCGTCGCTGAATTTTATAACAACAGGGAATCTTTGTGGGTCGCGAAGCCAGCCTGAGTTCGTTGCGATAGTGGCAAGCTCCCCTTGTTTTTCATTTTTATTCCACTTAACCCCATAGCTAATGCTTTCAACCTCGCCCGAAAACACCTTTCCTGGTGCGCTGTCTAGAGCAATTTCGACCTTGTTACCGTGTTTGAGGTTGCCTAGATTATTCTCGCGTAAGTATGCTTCTACCCATACATCTTTGACAGAAATCACACTCACTAGCATCGCGCCCGTTGAGGCATAATGGCCGACTTCTAACTTCATATTGCTAACGACGCCATCACTTGGAGCCGTTATGTTTGTGTACTTTAAATTCAGGCGTGCTTGTTCAAGTTGCGCAAGTGCTTTTTTGAATTTCGTATTCTGCGTACCCTGCTGGCCAAAGCGCTTCTTGACCTCTTCGAGCGAGGCTTCAGCTTTTGCAATACCGGCTTTCGCTTCTTCAGCTTTTGCAAAGGCAATATCCACGTCTCTTTCCGCGATTGCGCCGCTTTTAGAAATGGCTGATGCGCGCATAGCATCCTTGTAGGCTGTCTCGTAACGAACCTTGGCTTCAACAACACCGGCCTCAGCGGCCAAGATTCCTTTCTCATCACCGCCTATTTGCTGACGAGCGTCCTCTAGTGCAGCTTCCGCCTCTTGTATGGCTATAAGATAAGGCTCTTCCTCTACCTCAAAAAGTAGATCGCCTTTATTGACATACTGGTCGGACACAACATGAATCTTTTCAAGTTTTCCCGGCACTTCCGAGGCAACCTTTACGATATAGCCACGCACTCTCGCTTGACTCGTAGACGGGGTTAGACGGTCCGCAAACAAACACCATGTCGCGAAGATCAAGCTGAGTCCAAGAAAACAAAGCGTGATCTTCCGCATACGACTACCCGGGTCTTGAGTCTCGTTTTCAGTAGAAGGATTCGCTGGGGTTGCGGCTAGGGTCTCCTTTTCTTCGCTGCTTAGCTCGTCGTATTTTGCTATATCCGTCATTGTTAAATCTCTAATCTATCGGTCATGATTGACTTGGGTGCTCAGCTTCTTCTGCTTTTTCAGAAAGATCATGATTGATCCAGACACTGATGAACGTATAACCGAGTGCGAGTACCACTGCTCCCGTAAACAGGCCGATAATACCTGAGAAAATCATACCGCCGATTGCACCTAGTAATATGACAAGCATAGGCACATCAACGCCGCGTCCAAGTAATAAAGGTTTCAGAAACGTATCGCTAAACCCAACTAGCAATAAATAGATGGAGAAAATGATCGCGCTGCTTGAATCTGCGACAGAAAAAACATAGAAAATGATCGGGCCAATAATGATCAGAGGTGGTAATTGAATAATTGCGAGTATCAGAATAGCAAGCACCCAAACGCCCGCGGCAGGTACATCCATTAAGAGCAAAGCAGGTGCGGCTAGTGCGGCTTGAATTAGAGCGATTCCGATGACGCCTTGCGCTACGCTACGGATTGTGGCCACAGACAGGTTAATTGTGTCTTCGCCCTTTTGGTCGATCAAACGTCCGGCCACTTTGATGAAAGTTGTTCTAATAGACTCTGCATGGACCATGAAAACAGCCGAAAGAATGATAGAGGCGATGAATAAGAGTAGAGTTAAACCTGTGTTCGTACTTAGCGTGACCAACCATTTACCTAACTCTTTGATTTGTGGTTTGAAGTGTTCAGCGGTTTCGCTAACGCTGTCATTCAGCATTGACCAAGTGCTGTAGATTCTTTCTCCAACTAACGGCCATTCAGCTACAGATTGATTGGGCTCAGGGATATTAAACTCGCCTTTCGAGTAGCTTTCCGAAAGTGACGTGCCCGTGTCGATCATTGAAGATGAAAGCAGAGCCATTGGTGTAATAATAACTGCCAGCAACACGAAGCTGACAATCGTCGCTGAGAACCCATTGCTTTTTCCTGTTTTTTTCTTGATGCCCAGAAATAAAGGGTAAAGAGCAATTGCGATAATACCGCCCCAAAGAATTAGAGAAGTGAAGGGCATGACGATCTGAATACACCAAAAAAGTATAATGCCTAGTAAGGTGATCTTGATCGCAGATTCGATCAAGCTACTTACTAGAAGTGATTTTTGGTTATGGTCTTCTCCAGTTTCCATTTCTATTTTCCTTGTTCACGAGTAGTTCAAGAGGGCTAAAGTTTACTACCATCTCGTTGTTTTTGGTAAGCCATTACGTAAGCTTTAGAATGGCTGTATAAAGTAAGTGATCATTGATTCACATGACTACGCGAAATTTTAGCTCGTTGTGATGGTCTTCAAATAGCAAAAAACGTTGTAGTGACAAAAACCTATTTGGCCGAGACAGATAAGGACGGCATCGTTTCGTTACACCGAAGACGCTCGCAATGTCGCGAGTTCTTAGATTGAAATAAACTCAACCGAGTCGCTTGCTGTCATTAACCTTGTTGAAGGGGGCTTGACCGAATTGAATGGAATTATTATTAGCAATATGAGGCCAAATAAACGGCGCAGATGTAATTCCTAAACTCGCAACTGAGCAAAATATCTTGCGAGAGGTGATGTGGAGAGTTTTCAAGCAGTCCCCGATTAGCTTCTTTTAAGCTAAATGGAAGCCCGCCATGAGTGTCTCATCCACATATTGGGCTTCATTACGCTTACGTCTTATTGAAATAAGTCTAGGTGTTCCAAGTTCTTGTGGTTCGCTTTGCGCAGTTCTTGGTATTGAACTTCTTTACTCGCTGCCTTTGTTGCATTCCCTTCGCTAAAGACGAGTAGGCTGTTTCCTGAATTGCTTAAAAGCTGCCCGTAAAACTCTAAAAATGTCGGTATAGCTAGTTCTGATATGCTTTGAATTAACGCTTCTTTGGTATTGAATTGAGCGTTTTCCCTATCAATTTCACTCCAGTATCGACTGCTTCGCTGAAATAGGTTGGTATCTTTTTCTTCTAATCTTGCTATGACGGCCTGCTTGTATCGTTCGAACGAAGCGTCATCAAGATTCTCTAACGTTTCTGTTTGAGCTTGAAGGAATGAGTTGGTTTCTTGGTATATGGCTTGGCTATTCGATGTTGGAGACTGAACAATAAATGCAATGCCGGGAACATCTAACATAGAAAAAGGGCTTGCGAATACAATGTATCCGAGCTGTTTTTCTGTTCTCAATAGTGCGTAGTAATCATTCGATATGGCTTGGGCTAGCACTGAGAATTTTGCATGTTCAGCGTAGCTCTTGTTTTCTCCCTGAAGATAGAAAACGAAGCTAGTGTCAGGGTGTGATACTGATATGGGTGCAACCCAGCCGTGGTCGCCGCTTAGGTTTATGATGCTGGCTTTATCGACGTGCGCGATTTTTGCTTTCTTAAGCAATTTGTCTTCGACAAGTTTTGCTAATGCCTGGCTTTCGGGTGCTTCGATATTTCCGTTGCTCAGAATAGCGGTATCAATGGTCGACAAAAATACAGTCCTGAACGCTTTCAGATCTTCAAGCTTGATCGATTCTAGCGCAGCCAGTTTTTCGTCAACGGACCAAGACGGAGTGATTAGCAGGTCTTGTGTTTTACTGATCGCTTGCTGAAATGGTTTTCGTTCTTTCTCATTTTCCAAAGAACGCTTCATTCGTTCTTTAATGATACTAAAGCGTTCTTGCTTAAATTCGCTTGTTTGAACTGAGTCTAAAATCGCCGACAAGAGTTCTGTTTGCTTATCTTCATAGCCGCTTATTTTGATTGATATACCACGAATGTGTTTGTAAAGGTCGTAACTAAGACCCGCAAGATAGGCTGGGTATGAGTACTCAACAAGATTGTCGTTTAGCAATGACACCATAAGTTGGGTTAGTGCTTGATGCTCAACACTATCTACCGCCTTGGGTGAACGTATGCTTAAAAACAAAGTGGCTTTAGGGGTGCCGAAGCTAGTGTCTGTTGCGTGCCACAACTCTACGCCATTAACGGAATCAAGCTTGCGGGGAATAGTGTCGTTTTCAGCTTTAACAAGGTTGATGTTGTCTGGAATAAAACGATTGGGTTCAGGTAATTTTAGTTCATCCAAAACACCGACTTTTTTCAAGCTCTGAACGGTGCTAATGGATAAGGGTTTAACGGAAAATGGCGCATTAAACCATTCGCTTTCTTGGTCCGTGAAAACACTTTGTGAGCTAATACTAATGAGCAAGTTGTCAGGCGTTAACAGAGATAGGTATTCCTTGTAGAGCTCTGGCTTGTAGTCACTTAAATCGTACCCGGCCATAAGAATGTCTTTGGCTTTATGCTCATGCAAGCTTGATGCGATAGCTCGGGCGTAGGAAATTGGAGGTGCCTTTTCGCTAAATTCAAAATTTATTTTTGATAGCTTAGCCTGCTCATCGAAGTACAGTTTCTGAATTCCTTCATTGTCTAAAAGCTTGATGTAGGCGAAGACGGTTTCCAAAATTTCGTTTTGTTGCTTTAAGCCTTTTTCAGTTAGAGACATGCTTATCATGAACAGGGCTTTTGAGCGAGTGTCAAATTGTGTCCCAGCGGACAGCGTGTCAACCAGTTCTTTGTTCTTCAATGCAGAGAGCAGGCTACCTTTTCCCTCGTGACCTATTAAGTTTGCTAAATACGACATCGGCTGTGACTTAAGGTAGGGCGTGGGTGATGGGATAGGAAACGCCAGAGTCATGCTGCGTTTGTCCATTACGCTCTTAACTTGAAGTGTTGCGGGTAAAAAACCTCCTGGGAAGAATGGGGTGTCAATGTTTGTAATGGGGAGGTTTTTATTAGGGATGTCAGTGAAACGGTCTTGAACCCACTTGGCTAAGGTCTCTAAGGGCTCTTTACCCAATATTACAAGCTTCATGCGGTTTGCAGAGTACTGTGTGCCGTAGAAGTCTAAAAGTGCTTCTCGCAGGCTTTTGTTATCGCTGCTTTTTAATGTCTCTAAATTGCCTACAGAGAATTTTTTATATGGGTGATTAGGGCTTAAGGTAGTTTTAAAGCTAGATAAATAGCGACGGCCGTCATCTTTAATCTTTGAGCTAAACTCTGAGTGTACGGCATTTACTTCTCGCTCCACGTATTCTTCATTAAAAAGTGGTGCTGTAAATTGCTGCGAGAAACGATCTAACGCACCTTCAAGAAAGTCCGCCTGAATATCGAAAAAATAGTTGGTGTTTTCAAGAGATGTGTAAGCGTTATGGCTGCCGCCGTGATCGCTAATGAATTTCTGATACTCGTCTGGTTCTGGATATTTAGCGGTGCCTAGAAATAGCATATGTTCTAAAAAGTGCGCGAGACCTGGGTACTGCTCTGGATCAGAAGAGCTACCTACTTGAATATCTAAAGACGCCGCCGCGCTATCTGTATCTGGGTCAGAGATGAACATCACTTCTAGCCCATTACCGAGGGTTGTGTAGGCGTACTCTCTTTTATCGTTTGGACTTTTCACAACATCTTGTTGTAGTTGGCTTGCAAAACTGGGAGTTGCAACTATAAGAAATAACACGATTAGACGACTAAGCACTATTTAAGGTCTCCGGAGTAAGCAGTAGGTCAATTGCGCAATCATTATTCGAAGCACTGAGGTTTATAGCAAGTGATTTAACGAAGTTTCAGTCTTCCTTTAGTCTGGTTGTGAACTGAGTACCCTCAGCTTTTGTAAAATTGGAGTTGTTGCTCTACGCAAGAGTGAACTATATTGAATGTACATTGAGTGTTAAGGACAAGCACGTGATCGTGCATTCAATCTTAAATAAAAAATAAATCTTGCTTAATGCAAGGTCAGCACTTCCAAAAAAGGTATTTTAAATGAGCTATTTCGTTACCGGTGGAACCGGTTTTATTGGACGTTTTCTTGTAGAAAAATTACTTTCTCGTGGAGAAACAATTTATCTGCTTGTTCAAGAGACAAGCATGCCTCGCTATGAAGCTTTGCTTGAGCGTGTCGGTGCGACTTCAGATCAAGTAGTTGCGATAACGGGAACTCTGACTGCAGAGAAGCTTGGTATATCTGACAAGGATATGGCGTTACTGAAAGGCAAGATAAAGCACTTCTATCACCTTGCAGCTATATACGACTTATATGCATCTGCTGAAGTGCAAGAAGCGGTGAATGTGAACGGTACGCGAAACGCGGTGAAAGCAGCAGAAGAGATGCAGGCGGGTTGCTTCCATCAGGTAAGCTCTATCGCGGCCGCAGGTTTATACCGAGGCACGTTCAGAGAAGACATGTTTGACGAAGCTCAAAAGCTTGATAATCCTTATTTGAAAACTAAGCACGAATCAGAGCGCGTTGTTCGAGAAGAGTGCAAGGTGCCTTGGCGTGTTTATCGTCCGGGTATGGTTATTGGTCACACTGAAACTGGTGAGATTGACAAGATTGATGGCCCCTATTACTTCTTCAAGATGCTGCAAAAAATTCGCCAAAATATTCCTCAATGGGTTCCAACAGTTGGTATAGAGGGCGGGCGCTTAAATATTGTGCCGGTCGATTTCGTTGTGAACGCACTTGAACATATTTCTCATGCAGAGGGTGAAGACGGCAAGTGTTTTCATCTGACAGATCCAGAGCCTAATAAGGTGGGTGAGGTTCTAAATATTTTTGCGAAAGCGGGTCATGCTCCTACGATGACCATGCGTATTGACGCGCAAATGTTTGGTTTTATCCCGTCGATGATTCGGAATGGTTTAAAGAACTTGCCTCCGGTTAAGCGTTTAACGGGAGCCCTGTTAAATGACTTTGGGATTCCAGAGTCGGCGCTTCAGTTTATTAATTACCCAACTCGCTTTGACTCTAGAGAAACTGAGCGAGTGCTTCAAGGTACGGGTATCGAAGTGCCGCGACTTGAATCCTATGCGCCTGTTATTTGGGACTTCTGGGAGCGTAAGCTAGATCCAGACCTATACAAAGATCGCACGCTTAAAGGTACGGTAAAAGACAAGGTGTGTGTTGTTACTGGCGCAACGTCAGGTATTGGTTTAGCCACTGCACATATGCTTGCGGATGCTGGTGCTATCGTTTGTATCGCAGCGCGTACTCAAGATACATTGGATGAGGTGCATCACGAGTTGCAACAGGCTGGTGGTAATGTGCACGCGTACCGCTGTGACTTTTCCAATATGGAAGATTGTGATGCCTTTGTTAAAAACGTATTGGATGATCATGGCCACGTCGATTACTTGATAAACAATGCTGGCCGTTCGATTCGACGTTCAATAAACTTATCTTTTGACCGTTTTCACGATTTCGAGCGTACGATGCAGCTTAACTACTTCGGCTCTTTAAGGCTGATTATGGGCTTTTCACCGTCTATGTTAGAGCGTCGTTCAGGTCATATCGTGAACATTTCGTCGATCGGCGTTTTAACGAATGCGCCTCGATTCTCTGCTTATGTAGCGTCAAAGTCTGCACTAGACTCATTTTCTCGCTGCGCAGCGTCAGAATTCTCGGATAGCAATGTATCGTTTACAACGATCAACATGCCTTTGGTTAGAACGCCAATGATTGGTCCGACAAAGATCTATGATTCGGTTCCAACCTTATCGCCTGAAGAGGCGGCGGGACTAATTGCTAAAGCAATCGTTTATAGACCGAAGCGCATCGCTACGCGTTTGGGTACTTTTGCTCAAGTCTTGCATGCATTAGTTCCTAAAGCCGGCGAGATTATTATGAACACGGGCTACAAAATGTTTCCTGATTCGGCTGCGTCTCAAGGTAAAGACCAGAAGGGTGATAAACCGAAGGTCTCGACAGAACAAATGGCCTTTGCTGCAATCATGAGAGGCATTCACTGGTAAGTGCTGCCTTAGAATAAAAAAACCGAGCTTGCTCGGTTTTTTTGTTTTGAAAGCAGTGATCTATTGGTGGTATAAGTATTTGTAATGATGGATGAATTGGCCTAGTAATTTGCAAGGGTTACTATAGCGTCCTGTTTTTCGCTAGCCAGTGTGTCTGGCTTGGCAGTATTCCAACTTTCTATTCTAACGGAGAAAATAAAATGAGCGTATTAGTAGGTAAGCAAGCACCAGACTTTACCGTACCGGCCGTATTGGCAGACGGATCAATCGTAGATGAGTTCACTTTGTCAGAAGCGATCAAGGGCAAGTATGGCTTGGTTTTCTTTTACCCTCTTGATTTCACATTTGTATGTCCTTCAGAGCTGATTGCTCTAGATCACCGTGTTGCCGACTTTAAAGAGCGCAATGTAGAAGTGATTGGCGTTTCTATCGATTCTCACTTTACTCACAATGCATGGCGTAACACTCCCGTGAACCAAGGTGGTATTGGCCAAGTTAAATACACGCTAGCAGCAGATATGAATCATGATATTTGTAAAGCATATGACGTTGAGTCAGAAGGTGGTGTTGCATTTCGTGGTGCTTTCTTAATTGATACAGAAGGCCGAGTTCGCTCGCAAATTGTTAACGACCTTCCTTTGGGCCGTAATATGGATGAGTTGATTCGTTTGGGTGATGCGCTTCAATTCCACGAAGAACATGGTGAAGTTTGTCCAGCTGGTTGGAATAAAGGCGATAAAGGTATGGATGCTTCTCCAGAAGGTGTTGCTAAATACTTGGCTGAGAATTCTGACACACTATAAGTTTTATAAGAGTTTATAAAAACGCACCTTCTGGTGCGTTTTTTCGTTAAGCACTGAAAGTTTTGGTTTCCTTTCGTGCTCTCGGTTTGGAAATGTGCGCGCTCGGGCTTCGGTTTCATAGGTAAACTTTGTTACACTGCGCGCCGTTTTTAATGCGCTAACTTCTGTAGAATCATAGTGAGTGGCGGTTAATATAATTTTCTAGTGTTCGTTTAAATAGTGAGTAAGGGTGTGAGCGAAAAGTCCAATGATTTAATGCATAAGTCCTATCAGGCGTTGTTTGTGATATACGCGCCTATAGCGATTGTGTCGATCTTGTTGAAGGTGTTCAACGACAGCACTGTTCCATACCTTTTTATATTTGCAACGATCACGTCTATCGTATCAGTGGTTTTGGCTGTCGTAATGTGGTGGTTGTTTTTTAAGCATAGAGGCATTGCTCTCGTTGAGAGAGACCTCAAGCTCCCACTACTTATCCGGCACAATTTTTTACTTGTGTATTTGCCGTTTACCTTTTCCTCGATTGCACTGACGTTTTTTTTGGTGATAAAGGACAATCCTTATGCTTCTTCGGGCCAGGAAAAACTAGTGCTGATGCTGCCGCTGACTGAAGGTCTGAACTCAACTCCGAGCAAGGATCTTTTTCAATATGCGCTTGCTGCAGGTTATTTTGATGTGAGTCAGGCAGAGTTAGGGAATCAGTACGACCTTACCCTTCTTGATCATAAGGAAGTGTATGATCAGGCTCTTTTGGAGCAAGTTCTAAGTCTGGCAGAGCAAGGCGCTAAGTATTTTGTATGCACGGGAAGCACAATTTGCTCTCGATTGATCACTGAGTATGAAGCTCAAAAAAATACCTACCCAGTAATATTCATATCAACGTCCGCAGCGGGTATGAATACTCCATTAGAGGCGAACTTCTCATACCGTTTATATCCGCGAATGCGTGAAACAGTTACTGCGTTGTCTGCTTATGCTGCGCGCAGCGGTCATTTGCGTGCATCCTTTATTGCAACAGATAGTGACTCCGGAAGAAGTGCTATAGAAGAGTTTAGGTTGAGCTGGACCACCTTGGGCGGCACTGTTGAAGAAGGTGTGTTTATAAATCGTTTTTCGGAACTTGATCAGGTGCGCCCCGAATTTCTTGCGGCTTTGAATGAGCCAGAGCATTTTGATGTATTGTTCATTGCGTCGAGTCATGATTTTAGTGAGTTGCTTGGAAAGGTCTCTAAACACACTATGATTTTGCTTGCTGATCAACTGAGGGCGCCTCTTCTGGCAGAGTTTTCTGAGAAAGGAGCCTTGCTAGAAAATGTGGTGCGCGCTTTACCCGACTATCATGCCGAGCGTCCTTTACTTGCAATGACCGACGCCGTGTTTATTGAAATGAGTCTAAGTAAGGTTGTGGCAATTGATCAGGTGATCAAAGCAAATGCGAGTCGCATCTTTGACGAGTTATGGTGGACCACGGGCAATCCGAAGTTTATCGACTTGATCCGTGATCAAAATGATTTTGTCGTTCCAATGAAGGCGTTAAGCCTAGCTGAGGGGCCAGCCTCCAAGGTTCTTCCATTTGTTGATAATACGGCAAAATAGTTCGGCTGTTTTTTCAGTATCGTATTTTGCTGAGTGCGCTTCGTGGCCGTCGAATTCTATATCGGCCATTGCGCATGCTTTTGCTAATACAGTCTGTCCAAAAGCGAGTGCAGACAGAGTGTTGGTGTCAAAGCTAGAGAATGGGTGGAAAGGGTTTCGTTTAATGCCGGCGCGTTCAGCGGCGGCGAAGACGAAGCCGTGATCAAATGCAGAGTTGTGCCCGACTAAAATGGCTCTAGTGCAGCCTGTTCTTTTTACCGCTAAACGAATCGGCGTAAAGATTTTTTCAAGCGCCTCTTTTTCGGATTTTGCATTTCGGTAAGGTGAGTGCAGATCTATACCTGTAAACTCTAAAGCTGACTTTTCAATGTTGGCGCCTTTAAACGGTTCAACATTACAGTGCACTGTTTCTTTGGCGTAAATTGAACCTTCACTGTTGATGTCTAGTATCACGGCGGCGATCTCTAAGAGAGCATCGGTTCTGCAGTTGAATCCTGCTGTTTCTACATCGATTACAACAGGTAAAAAACCTCGAAATCGTCGTGAAATGGCGCAAGAATTGCTTTCTTCGTGTGTATCCAGATAGTCTGGATGACTTCTATTCGGCACATTTGTTCCTTAGAGCGTTCGCTAGCGAATTTGAGTATAACAGAGCTACTTTGATTTTAGACTAACCTTTAGGCAAAGAATTGCCTTGCGGCGCATTTTTGGGCTAACAACTGCCGATTAAATTAGATGATTTGCCCTTGTCGGGGCAAGATGGGATGTTAATGCGAAAGATAAGCTTATCCAAGACATTGTTGCTAGTTTTACTCTCGATACTAGGTATGAAGGCTTATGCGCTCGATTATTTGGCGAGTATGGAGCGTAGTGAATGGTATGTCTCGTCCTCTATATTTGAATGCACCATAATCCATGAAATTCCTCAGTATGGTCAGGGTATTTTTTACCATGAGGCGGGCGAAGCGCTTCGTTTTTATACTCAGACAAATAGCAACCCGATGGCCGAGGGTAAAGCGGCCTTTGTGATTGAAGCTTCCCATTGGCGCCCAGGTGTTCAGGTGCTCGACTTGGGTTATGTCGATGTTAAAGATTCGGAGCGGCCTTTGAACGTCGAGCGCAAGCGCGCCCGAACGATGATGGATGGCTTGCTAGACGGCATGATGCCGACGTTTACGCGAAAGGCATGGTTCAGTGACGAGCGGGTTCGCGTATCTCTGAGCAGTATAAATTTCAATAAAGTTTATGACACGTACCTTCAATGTATCTCTTCTCTCTTGCCTGTAAATTTTCGCCAAGTTGAAAAAACACGTGTTCATTTTGAAGTAGATAAGGCGGTCCTGCTGCAATCAGACAAACGAAACCTCGATCGCGTTATTATGTATGTTAAGGCAGATAGCAGTGTGACATCGATCTATGTTGATGGTCATACCGACAGCAGTGGGCGGCCGATCTATAATCGCAGACTCTCTAAGTTTCGCGCAGAAGTTGTAACACAGTACCTCGTGAAGGAGGGTTTGGAGGGTAGTATGATCCAAACTCGCTATCACGGTGAGCGTTATCCAGTCGTAAAAAACAGCACCACGCCAAATAAAGCTAAAAACCGGCGCAGCACCGTTCGCTTGGTTCGGGGTGAGCAACTGTCCCTGCCAACAGAAGAAGCACCAGAAGGCGTGATTAATTAAGCGTCAAGCTGGTTGTTTTTCGGTCCTTACTTTAAGTAGAATACTCGCCCTTTAATATCCCTCGCTATTGTTACGACAGTTGGAGCCTATAATGTCGAAAGTAAATAAGGTGGTTTTAGCCTATTCAGGCGGCCTAGATACCTCAGTTATTGTTAAGTGGTTACAAGAAAACTATGACTGTGAGGTAGTAACGTTTACGGCAGATATAGGTCAAGGCGAAGAAGTAGAGCCTGCTCGCGCAAAAGCCGAAGCCTTAGGCGTAAAAGAAATATACATCGAAGATCTACGTGAAGAGTTTGTTCGTGACTATGTGTTTCCAATGTTTCGTGCAAACACTATTTACGAAGGTGAGTATTTGCTAGGTACTTCTATCGCCCGACCATTGATCGCGAAGCGCTTAATTCAAATTGCCAATGAGACAGGTGCTGATGCGATTTCTCATGGTGCAACGGGTAAAGGAAATGACCAAATTCGTTTTGAGCTAGGTGCGTATGCGCTTAAGCCTGGTGTCCAGGTTATTGCACCATGGCGCGAGTGGGATTTGAATTCGCGTGAAAGCTTGATGGACTACTGTGCTGAGAATGGAATTGAAGTTGAAAGTAAGAAGGGTAAGTCGCCGTATTCAATGGATGCGAACTTGCTGCATATTTCATACGAAGGCGACATTCTCGAAGACCCGTGGGCAGAACCTGAAGATGAAATGTGGCGTTGGTCTGTTTCTCCTGAGAATGCGCCTGAGCAACCAACTTACATCGAAGTCACCTATGAGAAAGGCGATATCGTAGCAATTGATGGTAACGCAATGAGCCCTGCTGAAGTGCTAGAGCACTTAAATAAGGTTGGCGGTGATAACGGTGTCGGTCGTTTGGATATTGTTGAGAACCGTTACGTTGGCATGAAGTCGCGCGGTTGTTATGAGACGCCTGGGGGCACAATTATGTTGAAAGCCCATAGAGCAATCGAATCACTTACGCTCGATAAAGAGTCGGCGCACTTAAAAGACAGTATTATGCCTAAGTATGCCGAACTTATTTATAACGGCTACTGGTGGTCTCCAGAGCGCAAAGCTTTGCAAGCATTGATTGATGAAACCCAAACCTACGTTAACGGTATTGTTCGCGTTAAATTGTATAAGGGCAACGTCGTTGTCGTTGGTCGCAAGTCTGACGACACCTTGTTTGATGAGAGCATCGCTACGTTCGAAGACGATGGCGGTTCTTATGATCAAAAAGATGCGGAAGGTTTTATTAAACTGAATGCTCTTCGCTTGCGCATCGCAGCACGCAAAGGCAGAGATCTAGGTTAGTCCATACGAATCAAAAAAGCGGGCTTTTTAGCTCGCTTTTTTTTGCCCGCGTTTTGCGTAAAAAATATTATCTTCTAGGCAAAGATGGTGTTTCTCTTCAGAGGAGGGCGAGTATACTAAGTCCTAACAAAAAGGATTTATATGCTCTATCTCTACCCCTCGAACAAAACCGAAGCGCTCGCTACCGTCATGGCAGAGATTATGCGAGGCCAGCCGCTTTCTGACCCCTTTAAGTCCGAAGTGATTTTAACGCAGAGTCACGGTATGGGTGTTTGGCTTGAGCAGCAGATGTCTGAAAAGTTAGGCATTGCCGCGATGATGGATGTCATGATGCCAGGTGCCTTTGTTTGGCAGTTGATCGACGCTTTACTGCCAGCCGATTCGGAATTAACTGATTCGGATCAGGATTTGGCTGAGGCGTCTGTTTCAGTTGTGAACTTGGCTACGAGTGTTCAGCACTTCGAGAAGCAGAACTTGAAGTGGGAGATTTTTCGACGATTGCCAGATTTGATGGATCGCCCTGAATTCCAAACTCTGCGCGCTTATGTAGAGCGCTTAATGAGTTCGACGCAAAGTCAGGACTCGCGTCCTACGTTGTTTCAGTTAAGTGAGCTTTTGGCTGATGTTTTTGATGGCTATCAAAACTCGAGGCCTGAATGGATATCCGTTTGGGACATGGGCGACCTGTCAATGCTGTCTGGCGGCGGATTGGCTCAAAGTATTCAAGACACCCAGTCTTGGCAGGCAATCTTATGGCAATCGCTTTACCCTGAAACGCCGGTAGCTGAACGTAAGCATCGAACCAAGCAACTTGAACTTCTGCAAAGAGCCTTGAGTGTCGGTGTCGCTTCAGGTGCTGCAGACCTGCTTCCAGATAGAATATTTGTGTTTGGAATGTCCGTTATCCCACCGCAATGGTTACCCTTATTCTTGTCCCTGGGTCGATCAATAGACATCCACCTTCTAGCTCAAAACCCATGCCGCTATTATTGGGGTGATCTCCAGTCAGAGCGGCAACGATTGCTGGTAGAAAAATATCGCCTAGAGGCTGGAAAACCAATACTTGGTGTTCAACAAGAGGTAGTCGAAGGTAATGCCTTATTAGCGTCATGGGGTGGGCTAGGAAAAGAATATTTAGGTGAGCTGTACCAATTTGACCAACAAGATGGTCTTGAGGAGTTGTCGTTCGATTTATTTGAAGATTATGGCAAAGGTGAGGGTGCTCTCACGTCAAGTTCTACTGAGCTGAGTGATCAAGAACTAAGCCGCGAACTGCTTAGTAGTGATAGCCATTTGAGCGCACTTGAATGTGTTCAAAGCGATATTTTGAACTTAGATCAAACACAATCTTTGCTGGCAGCGGATGATCGTTCTATTCGTTTTGCTAGGTGTCATAGCCGCTTACGCGAAGTCGAAGCACTTAAAGATTATTTGCTGGCGTTGCTGGATGAAGAGCCTAGTTTGAGTGTGCGCGACATTATCGTCATGGTGCCAGATATTCAAGATTACACCGCTCTGGTGCATGCTGTGTTCGGCATGCCTGTTCGGGCAAGCCTCATGAATACCATGCAGGTAGATGCTACAACAGATGCAAACGGTGAAGGCGGTCAGTCGACACGGACTTTTGGCAAGACATTTCTTCCTTATGGGATTTCTGACCATAGCGTATCGGTTGATCAACCTCTACTTGAAAGCTTAGTGTTGATACTAAACTTGTCGCAATCTCGCGTTGCGGTCTCGGAGGTGTTCGACTTTTTAGATGTCGCAGCAGTACGTGCAAAGCTCGAGCTTTCAGACTCTGATGTTGTCTATTTACAAACTCTTGCTGAGGCACTCAATGTGCGCTGGGGTTTGTCTGAGTTACATCGTGACGAGCATATTAATACGGCCCATAGTGGCGAGGCGAATACGTGGGTGCACGCATTTAGACGGGCATTGCTAGGATATTTGTCGGGCGATCAGGGTCAAGTTGTTGAAGGCGTTCTTTCTTTCGAGTTAACAAGTACAGAGCAACACGAATGCCTTGGGAAGTTTATCTATTTTGTCGATTTAATTGATGAAACACGCAACGCCTTGTCTGGAGAGTTAAGTGTCAGTGAATGGGTCGATGCGCTTAATCGTATTTGGCGTTTATGGTTTAACTTTGATGAGTTAGATGAAGCAGTGCTTCGCTTGATGGAGCAGGGCTTAAATAGCCTGGAGGAACAGGCGACTGTTTCGGGTTACTCGCTCTCTGTTCCATTCACGATTGTAGCATCGGTCTTAACGCAGCTTTTTGAAAAAGAAAAAGTAAGTCAGCGTTTTCTAGCGGGACGTATTAACTTTTGCACCTTAATGCCGATGCGAACAATACCGTTCAAAGTGGTTTGTTTGCTCGGAATGAACGAAGCGGACTACCCGCGGAGAGATTTGCCGCAAAGTTTCGATTTAATGACCATGCTGCCGAGACGCCGTTGCGATCGTTCAAGGCGCGAAGATGATCGTTATTTGTTCCTTGAGGCGGTGTTGAGTGCGCGACAGACCCTATACCTATCTCATGTAGGTTATGCAGCGAAAGACAACAGTGAACGCTATCCGTCAGTGTTGGTGAGTGAGCTTCGTGAGTATCTAACGGCACATGTTTCAAATATAGACGGTATAGAGGGTGAAGCGCTGCTTGCAATGTGGACTCAAGAGCACCGGTTGCAGGCATATAACCGGCAGTA
>JAWUYI010000077.1:0-7196 GCA_034110885.1 Oleiphilaceae bacterium | reverse complement strand
TTTTTGCGCTAGTCGGTTTAGTATTCACCAATCTAAATCAGGTAGCGGAGCAAATAGAGTTTGAGAAGAATACCTCGGCTCAGTTTTACCAAATAAGCGTAGAGGCTGACGCACAGCTTTTAGATATTAAGGCAAAAGTAGGAGAGCTATTCGCAAGCAATACTGTCGACAAGCAAAAGCTTCTCGATGAACAAATCCAGTCATCTTTCGAAGGTTTTAGCACAAACGTAAATGCCTTAAGTTCTGCTGACTATAGCGCGGTGCTAGAGCAAGAGCTGACAAGCACACCTGAAGACAACGATACAAGCAGTCAAGCGGACCAGGACTCGAACCCAGAGGCGCAATATTCGACGATCAGCGAGCTCGTAAACGGCATTATCGCGAACACGACCGAGTCTAAAAAAACATATTTAGATGTAAAAGAGCTGGCTGAAAAACGCTTGCTGTTGAGCACAGAATTAGAGCCACTAAAGAAAGAACTTTCAAAGGTCTTGCGTAAAACACTCTATCTGCAAGAACTCGACAAAAAAGCCTATAACAACTTTGCACGCGGAGCTATTACCGTGCTGTATACCACGTCAAACCGCGACGTAAAATTTGCGGGTGAAGCAAAATTCTCGGATGGCTACAATGCCTTAATGAAGCTTCCTCTCACCAGCTCAGAAAGAGCCGATATCGAAAAAGTAAAAGGCGTATTTGATGAAACCTATGAGCGCGCTCGCGTCTTAGTATCAACTGGGGCAGACAACGAATTTTTCGTAAGGCAAGCCAACCAGATGATTGGCGACATTCAAACCCTTAAACAACAGGTTCATCAAATATTTGAAGCGGGACAAATTAGCCTTGTAAGCAAAACGCACTCGATACAAGCACAAGCGTTAATTGTCGCCCTATGTATTGTTGCAATCTGCTTAGCCTTTGGTTTATTTATCGCAAATCGTTTGATTCGAAGAGCACGAAAACTAGTCGAGCGAATGGACGATATCGCGAAAGGCGAAGGTGACTTAACGGCGCAAATTGATGCCGACGGCAAGGATGAAATTGCTCGCTTAGCAAAATCATTCAATCTATTTACTGACAAGATTAGAACCAGCTTTATTAATGTTGTTGAATCCGTCGACAGCCTAGCAAATACCTCAAAGCAGCTTATTGATTCGAACCAAAAAACCGCCGAAATGGTCGATACTCAAAAATCTGAAATTGAAGCAATCTCAACGGCTATTGTAGAAATGACCCACAGTGCGACCGATGTCGCGCAAAGTGCCGAATCTGCATCGACCTCTTCTGGCGAATGCGATAAGTTTGCGACCTCAGGAAACGCCGTTGTTAACGCTGCGATTTCAGGCATGACAAGCTTATCGGAAGGAATTGAACACTCAAGTAATGTCGTGTCGACTTTAGAAAATGATAGTCAAGCGATTGGCGCCATTGTCGACGTAATCCAAGGCATTGCAGAGCAAACGAATCTATTGGCACTAAATGCTGCCATCGAAGCTGCAAGAGCTGGCGAAACTGGCAGAGGTTTTGCTGTCGTTGCTGATGAAGTAAGAATGCTTGCGAGCAGAACACACGAATCAACTGAAGAAATTGTTGCGATGGTATCGCGCATCCAGAAGGGTGCGGAGCAAGCTTCCGGCTCTATGGAAGCTTCGGTGGAACAGGCGGGAATTAGTGTCACCCAGATTCAAGAAGCAGGCAATGCCCTGACTTCAATCGCAGAAGCTGTAACGAGCATGTCGAACTTAAATATGCAAATTGCAGCGGCAGCTGAGCAGCAGAGTGTTACCGCAGACGATATCAGTAAGAACGTGGTATCAATAAACGATATCGCTCAGGCCACATCAGACATGTCTAGCACCGCTACAACCGAGTGCCAAAATCTGGACCAACAAATCAACCAAGTTTATTCTGTTTTGTCCCAGTTCAAATACCGTTAGAAGCGCCTACACCTGCTGCTAGTCGCAAAATCTGAATGTAGCCGCCCTTGTCTATTAATGCTTCTGGGCGCTCATCATAAAAACCGCGTTCTCTAAGAAGCCCATGCATCTTCGCTAAGTTATAGCTGGGTACCGTTGGTAAGAAGTGATGCTCACAATGGTAGTTAACAAAGTTTGGCGCAAAAAAGGTGCGCGCTAGCAATGACGCAATCGTGGTGCGTGTTGTGTCCCGCACATCATCCGAAGAAAGAGCAGGCATTGCGCCATGTTCCGCAATTTGTCGCACACGAATAATAAAGGGATAAACGAAAATGTAGGTGACCCACCACATTGCATACAGCGACGCATGACCTGCCACATAAAACAGACCAACACAAATTCCATGAAATAACACAGCATGAGAGAAGTTGCGCATTGCCACGCCCCTACCCGATGAGACCTTATCTTTATTAAGACCTAAAGACACCGCATTACCGGCTCGATTCGGCAGAACAAAAACTAGCACACCATAAATCATTTTAAGCCCTGAAAGCCCCGAAAAATCGCGTAATATCTTACGTGACATGCTCGCTTTAGACACAGGATATTGCGCAATATTACCGACGTCGGGATCTTCCTCTGTGCCGGTTTTCGCGTGGTGTTGCAAATGGTAGGTGCGATAGAAATCAAGCGGAATGAGTAAAGGCATGCCCGCAAACCAATGTCCGAAAAAACGATTGCGCGCTACCGTACTAAAAAACGCTTGGTGACCACATTCATGCATCAATATTCCAAGGCCAAGTTGCCGTCCAGCCAGCACAAACATTGCTAGAATCTTCACCGCAACATTCAAGTCAGACGCAAAAACAAAGAAACAAAGCAGCACAATCGCCCAGTTGCAAAAGAACATCCACAGTGCTTTGGCGTCGCTCGCTTGCCGCAGGTTCTGAACCTCTGAAGAGCTGAGGTAGTCTCTATAGCTTAGTTTTCTCATATCCATCTCATACCGCTAGTTCACTTACACCTACGCTTTTGCTCGCTTGTTAGTTTTTTATTATTTTTAGAAACTAGTTTTCAAGAACTAGTTGTTACTAGCCGTCTTCGGAATCTTACTGCGCTTTACGTATTTGTTGAGAAGAAGAAAAGCGCTGACAAAATTTCTCGTAAAATCCATACGCTGCGCACCAATTTGTCGTATTTTTCGTAATTATTTCGCAAATAAATCATTTTTTAGTTGCGGCCAGAAATAATTTTGACACAATCGCGCATCATTTAATCAAGCATTGGCAGCAAGGCAGCATATTCGTTAACTATAACAGCACGCAATATATATTTTTGTGATGCTTATCAGCTTGCCCCAACACTCCTAGCTTTTATATTCGATGCAACATTTGCGATACAACAATCGGTAAAATAACGTGTTCATTCTTGGTCTTCTATACTGCCTGACCGGCAGCGTTTTCTACTTGCTGTTTACGACGGAGCTTATTGTTCCCGAAAACGAACTAGCAAACATGCGCTTGATACTTTTGTTCTTAATGCTCCCAGTGTTCATCAAGTATATTGTGCAACTTGCGGCAGCTCCGTGGTATTCATTTCTCGAAAAGCGTCAGAACTTCCCAAGCACTTTAGAGCGCAGCCCTCGGGTTTCTGTTTTAATTCCTGCGTGGAACGAGGAAGTAGGCATACTGAAGACCATTCATAGTGTTCTCAATACGCACTACGAAAACTTGGAAGTCATCGTCATAAACGATGGTTCTACGGACTGCACTGATGCCTTAGTAAGTGAATTCTTAACACGTTACAAGAACCAAAAAACAGAACAAAACAAAGCCGATTTTCAATATTTATGCTTAAGCAATGGCGGCAAAGCAAAAGCGATGAACGCTGGATTAAAGCAAGCAACTGGCGAGTTTATCGTTACCGTAGATGCAGACAGCGTAATGGATAGCTCGGCAATTAACGCGATAATAGGACGCTTTGACGACCCTAAAGTGGGCGCTGTCGCAGGCAACGTTATTGTTGGAAATAGAAAACAGCCTCTCGCGCTGCTGCAACAACTCGAATATTTATATGGCTTCTTTTTCAAACGCGCCGATTCGGTTTTCAACTCGGTCTATATTATTGGTGGCGCCGCGGCAGCATACCGTAGAACAGCAATTGATCGCGTAGGGGGCTTCGACGAGTCCATCATTACCGAAGACATTGAAATGTCGACACGAATGCTCGCGAACCGATATAAAACTCGCTATGCCGCCGACGCTGTGGTTTTCACAGAAGGTCCGAGCGACTGGAAAAGCCTGAGCCAACAACGTTTGCGCTGGAAGTATGGTCGACTGTTAACGTTTATCAAACATCGCAAGCTATTCTTCAACGCGAAGCTTGGAAACCCCTATTTGAGCTTTTTGATTTTGCCCATTGCCGTTTATGCAGACATTTCATTGTTGCTCGAGGCTTTTTTGCTGGCCGCATTTTATGGCTATGCCATTTACACAAACGACTACTTGCCCTTGGCCTGTGTCATCGTATTTGTGAGCACTATGATTTGTCTGCAAATTGCCTGCGATAGTAAAGCGCGCTTCCACCGCAATATCCTTTGCTTAGCCCCTGTCGCATGGGTGCTATTTTATGTTATCGATGCCGTCGAAGTGCAGGCACTTTACCGCAGCTTGAAGCGTCTAATAAAGCGTCAGTCTATCGAATGGCAATCTTGGTCGCGTGTTGGTTTGCTGCACAATAGCATTGCACCCAAGACGACAGCCACTCCCGACGAAAGTCCTTTAATTGACCCAGAGTTGATTCTAAATAGCATTGAACAGAAAATGGAACTAAGCAGCAGGAGTTAAGACACACAACGAGGACTTTGATGAAGCTTAATTACGGATATGCCGAGGATATCAAAGCACTTAGTTATGTCCTTAGGCGCAAAGCTCAGCGTATTGAATTTCATATACTTGCAAGAGATGTTAGTACTTACATACTCATCAGCTATTCTGGCAGCGACAACGCATTACCTAGTAAACAAAAAGTCCAAGGTCCCTTCCATTCAAAAGATCAAGCTCAGTCCGCGGTTTCAGCCATCGCCAATGCCTTGAAAGTGGACGATTACGAAACGAGCGAAGAGCATACGATCTGGGCGATTCAAGCACAACACGCAGCCCGCTCATTGCGTTTGGAAACAAGCAGCGCTTCCGGCGACTACTCCTTTGACCCACAAGATGTCTATTTTAATAAGCCCGACGGCTAGCCATAGCGCATTTACTTCGAAACTCATAAACACCCTACTCCGCGACTTTAAAGCGTCGTCGAATTGTATCCAAGGTATTCGCCACGCCTTCCAATTTTTCTGCCGAACGGCTTGCTGACTGAATTTTATCGCTCATCATACCGCCCGCCTCAACGATCGACGCTAAGTTCGAGCTCACTTCGAGCGACACGGAACTCTGCTCGCTAGAAGAGTGCGCAATGAGCTGGTTCATCGAATTGATGTGGCTAATTGAATTTGAAACCGCTTCCATCAATTCAACATTCTTATGCGTATTCTCGACACAGGTTTCAACCAAGCCCTTACTCGACTCGATCGCCTGCACTGCGGACAAGCTTCCTTTTTGCAGACTGTTAATCATCTCGTCGATTTCTGCCGTAGAGCTTTGAGTTCGTTGCGCTAAAGAGCGTACTTCATCCGCAACCACTGCAAACCCTCGACCTTGATCGCCCGCGCGCGCTGCTTCTATCGCGGCATTCAAAGCCAGAAGGTTGGTTTGTTCGGCAATGCCACGGATAACATCCAGTAATTTACCAATCTGATTGGTTTCGTTATCTAAGGAGCCAATTGTTTCCGAGGCAGAAAGAATCTGCTGCTCTAACTGGCGAATATTCACTTCGATTTCAGAACTCGAGACTTTACAAGATTGTGCATTGTCATGCGCCGTGCTCGCCTCCGCTGCAGCCTGATCAGCATTATCCGACACTTCTTTTGCCGAAGCCGTCATCTCTTCTACAGCGGACGCGATCATATCCGTTTGTTGCTGCTGCAACTTAGACTGTTCGGTCACCACATCAGTGACTTCCACTAAACTTGTGCTAGACGCGTGCAGGTTGTCGACATTGTTCGAAACCTGACTCACTAAACCTGCCACGGTCGACGTGTAGTCATCAAAGCGTTGCATCAACTCTGTGCTGCCACTGGTGCGATAAGAGAGGTCAATAACTTCGTCGTCCACAATCTTCTCTATCGTGCTTTTTAGCTCTACCGTTGTGCCAAACTCTTTCTTCAAATCAACCGACATCCAAACAACCACAGCGGTTTCGACTACCACATACGCAGCATGCAGCATTATGATCCAGCCATTATCGGTGCTAGGCAACACCCATAAATTCGAGCCCGAAGCCTGTAAGTAGAAAAACAAGAAATGATGCACTGCTATGGTTGCGGCAGCCACCACCACCGGCACCCAGTCACGGTAATATAGGGTAAGTGCCAAGAGTACAAACACACCGAAATGGAATTCAATCATGCCATGGGATTGATGAATATGCAGTGCGGTCATCACCATAAGACCAGCAGACATCATCGCCCGTGTGATTAACTGACCCGGCGCCATAGCCGACAGCGCCGCACCACAGGCAAAAGTTCCACCACCAATCAAGAACGCTTCTAGCCAAGTGCTATACAAGTTCGCGAGTGCCAAACTCAGCCCAAACAAGCCCCCGAGCAAAATCAGCATAATGCGATCGGCTCTTTGATAATGCTCTTGCATAGGATGAACTGTATTCATCGCTTACCTCTTTTTGACTAGTTATTTTGGGTCTTCATTCTTTGGCCAAGCGCAAAAGCAACCTGAGCTCAATAAATTTAACCATTCGAAGGTTTCGTCTCGCTCAAGATTTTGCACAACAACCTCAACGAGATCGTCACCTTGTTGGCAGGTCGCACCGTCAGTATAGGGTCCATAATAGGCCAACTGGCCTGACTTACTAATTACCGCAACAGAAGGGCTCGACATCGCTGCCAGTTGATAGATAGAGTCGCTTGCGCTGCTGCGAACAACAATATGTTGGTTCTCTGAATAAGCCGCTTTCAAGTCTTCAATATGCGCCAAACTAAAGCGCGTGCACGAGCAAGCATCGTCGATGTAATGTATAAACGTAAGCCCGTCACTTTTAGGCCATATAATTGTCTTTAATTGAGACTCATAGGCCTTTGCATCGTAGGGTTGTTCATTAGCGCCTGACGGAATAAAGCTAGTAATATCTCGATTGAAAAAGTACCAAAGCCCC
>JAWUYI010000076.1:0-7259 GCA_034110885.1 Oleiphilaceae bacterium | reverse complement strand
GACACGCATAGACAGACGCTCGAGCTTTACGATGAGGGTTTATCTATTAAAGAAATCTCAGAAGAAAGAAACCTTAAGCCAATGACCATCAAAGCGCATTTGTTCCGTCTTGCGTTTCATGGTGAGCAAATCGATCTCTCTACATTGATTACAGATGAGAAAATTAGCGAGATTCAGCAATTTTGGGTGAGCATTGGACAACCAGACAGCTTAAGGCAAGTCTATGAGGCGGCCGAAGAACGGTTTGACTGGGAAAAGATTCGGTATGCGGTGTGTTTGATGAAAAGAGAAGAGCAGTAGTTTTTTATTGTTGAATGGATAGAGCCTCATTGACAGCAACAAGGGGCAAAACGAGAGGCCAGAACCGTTAGGTAGGGTCTATGTCTTTCTGGACGTCACTCACTCTATGATGTTAGACGGAATAAAAATCGGAACCGATTCGTATAAGGTTAGATAGAACTAATGAAAAAGGCAGACTCTGATCAACAGATTGATAACCCCAATACAGGCACACCCTTAGATTATTCTAATGATCTTTATTTAGTCTATTTCGAGGTGATGGATGCCGAAGGCTTTATTAGTGTTTTGGTGTCTTTTCTTGGACAAAATATCTTGAAGTCGTGTAAACGCTTTCCTTATGGGTATGAAGTAGATATACCCATTCAGTGTATTCCCGATATTGTGAGACTGCTAAGCGCAGAAAATATCGCGGTGTATCAAATCGTTCGACGGGGAATATCGGCCGCTAAAAAATAGCATGATTTGATGAATAGCTTTGACAGCGCTGTGTTAGAGTTTTCGTTTATACTGAAAGCCCACTAGTCTTTTGACGGATGGAAAATGTACTTTTACAGGCTTGAATATGACCGCAGGCAAGACACCCATAAATGTTTCAAACGCTAAGCTGAAGGGTAAGAACAAAGAAAGCCAACGTGGCAGCTTACACTCTAATAATCGCCATCAGGGTCGTTATGACTTTCCCAAATTATGCGCTACAACACCGGAGTTATCCGCTTACTTAGTACCTAACCCGCTTGGCGATCAAACCATCGACTTTTCAAATGCTAAGGCGGTGTTATGTTTGAACAAAGCCTTGCTAGCGCATTTTTATGGTGTTCAATTTTGGGATCTTCCTGAGAGCTATCTTTGCCCGCCTATTCCTGGCCGCGCTGACTATATTCATTATTTGGCAGATCTAATTGCTGATTCTCGCTCTCTGCCAAGCACTCAATCAAAGACAACAATAAAAACCAAAGCGCGTATCTTAGACGTGGGGACGGGTGCTAACTTAATTTATCCGATTATTGGCAGCCAGGCCTATGGTTGGACATTTGTCGCCTCCGACATTGACGAAACAGCCATTCATTCAGCAAGGCTCATTGCCGAGTCGAATGCTAATCTCAAAAAGAAAATCAAAGTCGTCCAGCAGAAGAATAAGCAGTCATTTTTCCAGGGGATAATCAATGAAAGCGATTATTTTGCCGCGACTATGTGTAATCCTCCATTTCACAGCTCTGCACAAGAGGCGACGGCGGGAAGTGAGCGAAAGTGGCGAAACCTTAAAGGCGATAAGGCTGGTGCAGGGAAACAAACACAGCTGAATTTTGGTGGCAAAAACAATGAGCTTTGGTGCGAAGGTGGTGAACGAGCCTTTGTGAAAGGCATGATTCACGAAAGCGCTAAGTTTCAAACTCAAGTTGCTTGGTTTACCAGTTTAATTTCTAAGGAAGAGAACCTAAAACCCTTGAAACAGATGCTCAGTAAAGTGGGTGTGAGTGAAGTAAAAATCATCAAAATGACGCAGGGACAAAAACAAAGCAGAATTCTTGCATGGCGGTTTTGATAAAACGGATGCTGCTTTTGTAAGTAAAAAAATGCCCAATCCGTTTCTCTCAAAGAGGCGAAAGAATAGATCGGGCAGTTTTTTTAGTTCGGCTAGCGCCTAGATAATACCAAGGGCCTTATTCACATCATCACGAATCTTGCGATATAGCTCCGCATCTTTTCCGAGCGCCTTTAGACTATGCTCTGGGAAGATCTCGGTGAGCTTGGTCTGAACCTCTTCGTCTTCAAGCATCGACGGCATAAGTTGCTCTAACATGCGAAGCATGACCTCTGGCGAAACTGACGCGCCTGGCGATGCGCCTAGCAGTGTGCCGTAGGTTTTGTCGTCCGAGACAATGATTTCAGTGCCCATTTGTAGATCGCCATCTTTAATGATCTGAACGCGTTGGCCTGCCGGCGAAATTTGCCAGTCGAATTTGGTGCTTAAACCAGGAGCGAAGGCTTCTAGGTCTTCGAGCATTTTTCTTTTGCCGACAAACGTTTCCGAAATGAGATACTTCATTAACGGAAAATGCTCACGCGCTACGTTCAAGAAATTTGGAATGTCATGGAAGCGTATTGAAAGAAGATATTCAAGAAAGCCTCGGCCCTTTTCAAGAACAGGCATGAAGGTTGCGAAAGGGCCAAACAGCAGGTAGTGCTTTCCGTTCGCTGCACGCAGGTCTAAGTGGGGTACCGACATAGGGGGTGCACCTACTTTTGCCTTCCCGTAGGTTTTTGCGGAGTAATGCTTCGCGTCTTCCTCGTCTATAGAGGCTAGCAAGAAACGACCACCAACAGGGAAGCCAGCAAAGCGCGCACGCTCAGGTAGGTGGCTGAGTTTAAGCAGCGGGAATGCACCACCTCCAGCGCCTACAAACAAAACATCGCCTTTAAAACGCTGCTTTTTGTCGCCTTCCTTTGTCTCGATCAGCCACTGCTTGGTTGGACTTTTGTGAACACGAGTTACGTGGGTGTTGTAGTGAATCTCTACCCCTTCTTGCTGCTCAAGGTGACCTGCCATCTCTTCTGTAAGCGCTTGGAAGTTTACGTCTGTTCCCGTCTTGATCATGGTCGCCGCCATGCGTTCTGACTTGGGGCGATTCTCCATGGTATAGGGGATCCACGATTTGATCTCATCGTGGTCTTCGGAATAGTGCATGCCATCAAAAAAGTGGTGTTGTGACATCTCGTCGAAACGAAGCTTTAACTCATTAATGCTGTTCTCATGAACAAGCGTGCAATGCTTTGTTTGATGGATAAAACTAGACGGATCTTTGATGATGCCTTTACCGACAAGGTAGGCCCAAAACTGTTTTGCGATGTTGAATTGCGCATGAATACCTACCGCTTTTTCAACTTCGATAACATCTTCATCGACAGGTGTGTAATTGAGTTCGCAGTTGGCTTCGTGACCAGTGCCTGCGTTATTAAATACGCTGGAGTTACTTTTGGCTGGGCCAGATAAGCGTTCAATAACAATAATTTTTAACGCAGGGTTAAGCTCTTTGGCCAAGGTCGCGAAGGTAATCCCCATGATTCCTGCGCCGACAATTACTACATTCATATGTCACTCTTCCTAAAATGCCAGCGTGCTTAGTTGCTAGCCATTAACGGTATGAGAGGATAATAGTCTTAGTTGGCTGTCTGAGGGTCGCCCGACACCAACCGATATTATTATGATGTGACTACATCATCCGATGTTCGAAGTAGCGTTGGTAACACGCCTTCGATTAAAGATGCCGATTTTACACAAAATGTTTGCTAAAGGCATACTAAAGCAGAAGCATTTATTTTTTGCTGCACCGACATTCCATACGAGCAATTCGGGTATCTTGGATCAGAGCGCTTAGCCCTATAGTCAAAGAGTACCTGCTGCCTTCAGGTTATAGTAGTTGAGGGCCCTAGATATGCGTAACCTTTAGTGTGCTAAACTTCATTTCAAATGGAAATCGAGCGTGCCGATCGTTAAACGTTGATTGGTGCTGTCGCTAGGAAACAACGCTTAATGAAAAGTAAAGCTAGTCAGTCGCAAGGCATTTTGTTATTTCGTTTAACGCACACACAATCCTTTGCTATCGGAACATTAAAGATCCGTGAAATTGTTCCCTATACGACGCTATCTGTACTCCCTGGTTCTCATCCTTTTATGCTAGGGGCTGTGAGTCTGCGAGGGATGACTATTCCTGTTATCGACATGGCGGCGGCGGTTGGTTATACCCCGCTATCCGCAGAAGAAATACCCAAGTGCTTTATTATCATAACCGACTGCCAGAGAAAAACGATCGGCTTTCTAGTGCGCCAGATCGAGCGAATCTCCGAGTGCAATTGGAAAGACATCGAACCGCCCTCTAAAAGCCTAGGCCGACAAGCATTTTTGACGGGGGTTACCCGCATTGGTGACAAAATTGTGCAGTTGCTAGATGTTGAGTTGGTTATTTCAATGGTCTTTCCGGATGGTGATACGGTTAGTGTTCCGAGCCTGACAGACGTGCAAAGAGAAAAGCTTAAGCCTCTCAATATATTGCTGGTGGACGACTCGATGGTTGCCCGGGCACAGCTTTCAGGTGCTTTAGATGCGATGAATATCCCTTACAAAGTAACAGCCAATGGGAATGAAGCGTTCGATATTATGATGAACCAAGCAAGAGAAAGTACGCCAATCGACCTGCTTGTTAGTGACATTGAAATGCCTGGGCTAGATGGCTATGAGCTGACGTTTAATATTCGAGATCATGCGAAGCAACTTGGGGCACCTTACATCATTCTTCATACCTCGCTTTCGAGCGCGATCAGTGTGAATCAGGCGCATCAAGTCGGTGCAAATGAGGCTCTGACAAAATTTGATGCAGAAGAATTGATTCAGGCGATGCTTCGTGGGGCTGAATATAAAGCAGCAAATAGGTAGATCGAAACGAAAGATTGCTAGTATTCCGTAACGAGTGATCGCTTGTTATTCTGTACGTAAAGCACCTCACGTTGATCACACACGATTATGTCATTATATCTAGTCGGAATAGGGTTCGCCTCTAAACTCGTTTAGGTATTTTCCATAATAAAATCAATAGTTTACGAAATAATGGGTCATTTAAAGGTCAGTTGAATGTTCACGTGGCTACTCGATAAGTTTAAGTTGATTGCTTTCGGCACGAAAGAACCTGAGTCGCTGCAGTGGCAGCTTGGCTGGACCGATTTTCTAAACGATAACGTTGTGTTTTATCGAACGCTGAATGAAGCAGACAAGCCGTTATTCGACGAGCGTGCGCGCTTGTTCATGGAAACCACGCCCATAGAAGCAGGGCAGTTTGAGGTGAGCGATCAAGATCGCCTGTTAGTGGCGGCAAGTGCGGTGATACCTGTTTGGGGGTTTCCTGACTGGCATTACATCAATGTGAGCAAAGTGCTGTTGTTGCCGGCGTCCTTTAACGACCAGTTTGAGTGTGGTCAGCCTGACTCTTTCATGACGGGAATGGTGGGCACTGGGCCGATGTCCGGAAAATTAGCGCTCAGTCGGCCAGCCTTGTATCAGGGGTTTATGAATGCCAAGGATAAACATAATGTCGGTATTCATGAGTTCGTGCATTTGATTGACATGGCAGACGGAGATCTTGACGGTTTTCCCGAACGCTTTAAAAAGTATGCGTATTCGATTCCTTGGTTTGAACTTGTTGAGAAGGAAATTGCAGGCATCGATAGCAATCAAAGCAATATTCGGGATTATGGCGCGACAAACAAGGCTGAATTTTTTGCAGTGGCTTCGGAGTATTTTTTTGAAAGGCCGAAGATGATGCGACATAAACATCCAAAGCTATACGCAGCTCTCAACGACTTCTATCAACAAAATGTACTTCGAATTGCTGAAGATATTCATCCTAGAAAAAAGGCACCGTGCCCTTGTGGCAGTGGCAAGCGATATAAGCATTGCTGTATGCCAAGAGATTGGCCTTACTGTTAACCTATGAGGGGGCTCTAGTCGCACAGATGCACGCGAAGTGTTAGGCCTCAACTTCAGAAATAGATAGACTGGTTAAACGCAGTAATAAAAACAATAAACGAGCATAGAGTTGGAATAGGGAAATGAGTAAAGATACATCTGAAACGACGGATAAGGTCATCATTATCGGAGCAGGTCCGGCAGGTTTAGCAACCGCGCGCGCATTAAAGGCGCTTAGCATCCCTTTCGTGATTTACGAGAAAAATAATCAGGTAGGTGGGATCTGGGATATGAACAGTCCAGGCACACCAATGTACCGCTCTGCGCATTTTATCTCCTCGCGTACAATGTCTGGGCATATTGGTTTCCCGATGCCTGAGACGTATCCAGATTATCCTTCTAACCGACAGATCCTTGGCTACATTCAATCTTTCGCAGAACATTATCAGTTATTGGCCAACATCCAATTTAATACAGACATAACGGCCGTTAAAAAGGACGGTGAATTTTGGGAAGTTGCTGGTCGCAAGACGCAGGGCGAAGAATTTATCGACAAGGCTGCTTGGCTTGTGTGTGCGAGCGGAACCAACTGGTATAAAAATCAGCCATATATAGAGGGGCAGGAGAGCTTCAAGGGCGAGCTTATGCACTCTGTAGGCTACTCAGATGCCGATAGCCTAAAAGGGCAGCGAGTCCTAGTTGTCGGCGCCGGTAATTCAGGGGTCGATATCGCGTGTGACGCTGCATTTAGTGCAGATAAAGCTTACATAAGCCTGCGTCGCGGTTATCACTTTGTACCCAAACACATTTTTGGAATGCCGGCGGATGTGTTTGGAGCACAGTCGAACTGGATGCCCATGAAACTTCAGCAAATTATTTTTGGTGGTCTACTTCGACTTATCAATGGTGATTTATCGCGTCTTGGTTTAATGAAGCCAGACCATAAAGTGCTGTCGAGTCACCCGATATTAAACTCCCAATTGCTGCATTATCTTCAGCATGGCGACATTAAGGCAATGCCTGACATTGAGAAATTAAACGGTCATACGGTGCATTTTAACAATGGCGAAGAGATTGAGGTTGATAAGATTGTGCTAGCGACCGGATATGACTGGAAGCTACCGTATCTTTCTGAGCAGTTTTTCGACTGGAAAAGCAATCGACCGAAAAGCTTTATGAAGATCTTTAACCCTAAGCACCCGAGTTTGTTTATCAACGGCTATATCGAGACCAACGGTGGCGCGTATAAGCTGTTTGACGACATGGCGTACTTAATTGCCCGAACAATTGAAACCCAGCGAACTGACAAAGCTAAGGCTGAGCGTATTCAACAGTTTATTAACGGTGCAGAGCCAGACCTTAGCGGGAACGTTCGTTACGTGAGCTCTAATCGTCATGAAGGCTATACCAACTCGGGTGCCTACAATAAAGCGATGCAAACCATGCGCAAAACCTTCGGTTGGGATGCGCCCGAGAAGATCCTGATCGCTGTTAAAGAGTA
>JAWUYI010000075.1:0-8613 GCA_034110885.1 Oleiphilaceae bacterium | reverse complement strand
AATCACAAGAAGAGTACAATTGTAGACAGACCCTAATGCTAATTGATATTAGCTATCTGGAATAGGGCTAGGCTAGTGAGAAAGTGGTTTTTGAAACAGGTTTTACTGTGGCTCGCAGTCACAATTTTTTGATTGTTCGTTAGCGCGCTCAGAATACCTTTTAGCTTACAATAGCGCTACTCGATTTTCTCTGTTCGAGGTTCAAGTTTGAACCCTTTTCTCAGAGACTAGTGAGTCGTTCAATTGCAGCACGAATCAGTGTGTGGTAAAAAAATTTCAAATTTAATGAAGGCCTGAATGATGAACACTTTACAGCGGATAACCCACGTATCTTTGGTGGGCTTAATTGCATTCACTATGGCCGCATGTGGCGGCGGGGGTGGTGATACAGGTTCAAATACCGCTGATAGCGGCGATTCGGGTAATCCTCCTACTCCAGTTACGTATAGCGTTGCGGGAACTATTTCTGGCCTCAGCGCATCGGGCTTGCAAATCATCATGGGTTCAGAAACTCTCAGTATTAATGCCAACGCATCTACCTTCGAATTAACAGCAGAGCTTGCGGACGGAGAGAACTACAGCGTTAGCGTTACGCAGCAGCCTGCAGGCCTTGAGTGTTTGTTTGTTAATAGCGTGGGAGTCATTGCAGGCGCCGATGCAGCTCTTGAACTTAATTGTGCGTCAACGGCAGTAAATGTGTCTGTTTCGGTCGCAGGTTTATTGAATGGTTCAGTTAACTTAACTCTCAATAGTAGTGAAACGATTGATATCGCGGCCAATGCTGGGCCATTCACCTTCTCGCAAGCGCTGCTTCCAGGTGCTAATTATGCACTAGAACTGACATTGCCATCAGCAGCGGCCGATAAGCCAAAAGCACTTTGCCATCTGCCTGTTTCTAGCGGTGTGGTGGGTAGTACCGATGTTAATGTGAATATGATCTGCCGCAACTTAGATGTAGTAGATGCATTGGTATCGGGTGTCGATAGTCCGCTTGTCGCACTTGATGCCGATTCGAATGTGTCTGCAGATTTTGGGATTGGCTGGCTTGAGTTTGATGCGACGAACAATAACTTTAAAACGAGCACGTTTGATAACGGCGTGGATGCGTGGAACGCGGAAGTAAGCTCGGGAAATAGCGCGGGAGCCAGTGACACCAATCAAACGTCATCGGTCTTTCTTGATGACAGCAAAATGGGCTCACTGTTTTATTTTAAAGATCTAGACTTGGGCGGCGGAGCATGGAACTCTCAACTCACTGAACAGGTTTTAGGTGGCGTCTCTAACAATCTCAGTACTGCCGATGCGACGGTGGGCGAGACCTCAAAGCTAGCATCGGTGGCGACTAGTCTCGGAGGTCAAAGGGTGAAGCTGTTGGCGGTGGACAACAATAACCAAGCACAACCAATATGCATTTATCGACAACAAACAGATAGTCCTTCAAGCAAGATGTTCTGTATTACTGCTTCAGCCGCTATTCAGGCTGATGGTGGTAGCGTAGATGATATTACGTTGGCGATCCATGTGAATGAAGACGGAGCAACGGGCAGAGGCATAGTGGTTTGGCAGCAAATAGGCACGCTTAACGCGAAATCTGTTGGGCGTTTACACGGTGCGTTATTCGATTTAGATGGTGGCAATGTGGTGACCGAAGTTTTAGCCGGTGAGACCACGCCAAGTGCCGATTATTCCTATACTAATCCTGCAGTAGTGAGTATTTCGACAGACTCTAAAATTGGATTTGCGCTCACGTATGAGTTGGAAGAAGAGCAGGTTCGCTTAGAGACCTTGTCTGACTCTCTAGTTCAAACCTCGGTGGCTTCGGTTACGGCCGGAGGTTCTCCGGTTATTGATATAGTGAGAGCGCCATCATTGGTGAGTATGAGTTCTAATGATTTACGTTGGACTTATATTACCGAAGATCGGTCCGCTATTATCTCATCGCTGCTTAATGCTAGTAGTCTTGTGACATGGCGTTTACGTTTTCAAGAAAACCAGTCCCCCCTCTATAATCCATCTATTGATGATGCTCATATTTTTGGCAGTGCGTCAGGCTTTAGAATCTCGCATTTCGCTGCTGCTGTTGATGAGCAAGATAATACGATCATCGTATTTAGAGAAAGTAAACGAAGTACGGGCACAGAGGTCAGGTCGGTTGTTGCAAATGTGGTGCTGGATCATGAAGTAACCCGCTTGCAGGTCATATCTGGGAAAGGGGATAGTTATTCGTTGAGCGATTCTCTCGGTGTCATTGATAGCCAGCTTTATGACGACGATCCAAATAACGGTTCAGACACTCGCGCCCCGCTAGCCTTTACAAAGGATGATGCAGTCTTAGATATTGCCTTGTCGGATAACGGCGAAGCGGTGATCGCATGGTCGCAATGGCAGCAAGCCGACGACCGCAATGCTCTCAAGACTGTAAGGCTAGCCTTGCCCTAGGCCTTTGGCTTAATTTCCAATAGACACGCGGCGAGTTCACTCAGAACCGCGCATGTTCCCGGTTAGCACAATGCCCCTGTAGGCTTGCTGCGGTCTAATTAGCGCTAAATAGCTTTTGCTTGGTAATGGGTGGCACGCCTAGTTCTACTGTCCATAAATCGTAATGCTTGGATAAGAAACGGTCGCGTAAAACAAGATGCGCGACCATGCGGCGGTTCTTTTGTTTTCCTGCTTTTGTGCCATTTGACGCGATAGGTTCGTCCGGACCAAAGCCTGCGGTGTAAATGTCTGATGCTTGCACGCCATACTCATCCACTAATACGCTGGCAACGGCATCTGCGCGCGCTTTTGATAGTGCCATGTTCTCGGAGCGTGAGCCGGAATTGTCGGTATGGCCTTCAATCAACAATGCAAATTCGGGTTGTTTCAAATGCGCGTCCGCTAGGCGCTTAATGTTTGGCATGTATTGCTTATCAATCAGCGCACTTCCACTTTGAAATTGCACGTCTAAATCGATGGTCTGTACAAAGCTTAAGCTTTGTTCACAGCCTTGATTGTCGACCGTGACATTCGCACTGTGTTCATGGCATTGGTCTCGCTCGTTGATCACGCCGTCACTGTCGGTATCACTTAAGTCGGCTTTTTCCTTAAGTAAAGGCGTGGTGTCGTATTGCGGTTCCGGTTGCTCATTGTGTTGCGGCGGCAGGCCTTGGCCAAAGCCATCTAAACGATCGTCTTTAGGTGCCGGCGTGCCACAGGCGCTTAGTAAGATTGAGCTAGAGATAAGAGCAGAAACTAAGAGTGTTGTTTTCATTGTTGCTCTCCTTCTGCTGTTACTGTCGTGTCGGTCGTTGCATCTTCTTGTTCGTCGTCCGTTTCTTGTTGCTCATCTTCATTTTGTTCATCAAGTTGTTCATCAAGTAAAGCACCCATAAAGTTGACCTGCATGGCATCGAGTATGTAACTCATGCTTGCGACCACTCGGTATTGCGCATAAACATGCTGATAGTCGCTTGCGAGATATTGCTTTCGCGCCTCGAACAGTTCGTTCTGAGCGTCGAGTAAATCGAGCAGGGTACGGCTGCCTAATTTAAATTGAGCTCCGTAAAGCTTGGCGCTTTCTTTTGACTGTTCAACATAGTCTTGCAGATGCACTAGAGTTTGGTGCAAAGTCAGGTAGGCATCCCACGACGAATCTACGTTTGCTTGAATTTCACGGTAAATGCGGTTAGAACGCATGCGCGCGGCTTCTTCTTGATAACGTGCCTTCTTTTGCTTGGCGTTACTGCTGCCACCAGAATACAGGTTCCAATTCATTTCGACTAAAACGCGCCATTCGTCTTCTTGGCCGTCAAAGCCCGACACATCTTCTTTCCAGGTGCGATCCGCAACAAGGTCAAAATCGGGATACAGGTGAGAGTTTAATCCAGTTGCACTGGCGCTCGCAGCTTTTGTATTGAGGCGGCTAGCGATGAGAGACTGGCTGTTGGTCAAAGCAAGCTCTAGTGCCCGTTGGTTGCTTTCAGGAAGGAAACGTTGATCTACTTCAGGGCGCTGCAAATCGCTTGCCCGCTCGCCAGTTAGCTGGGTGAATACGGCTTCGGCATCGCGCAAATTATTGCGCGAAGAAAGCAAGTTGGCTTTCACGCGTGACAAACGACCTTTCATTTGAGTTTCGTCAGCGCGATTAGCCACGCCTTGTTTATACTTAGCTTCGACTAAGTCGAAGGTTTTTTCGTGTTCCTCTAGGTTAAGAGCCGAAAGCCGCACGACGTCTTGCGCATTCAATACGTCTAAATAAGCCTTGGTAATGCGCAGGGCCGTGTTTTCTGCTTGAGCAAGTGTCTCGTAATAGGCGGCTTGCATGCCAAAGTCGGCACGCTCTAATTCGCTAGAATTTGCAAATCCACGGAACAAGGGCACGGTAAGTTGCAGTTTGGCGTTGGTGCGTGTCTTGTTTGTTTCGCCTACACCCTCACGGTCCAAATCCTCTTTACCGGTATCTGCCGTCAAGTCTAGCCTAGGTAAAAAGTTCCCCGTTGCGGCGTCAAGGTCTTCACGAGAGCCATAGTAGGTTTGCACTGCACCGGCTACATCCGGGTTGGTTTGCAGGGCATCATAAACGGTTTGCTCTAGCGTTTTTGCTTGAGCTAACCCTGTTGTTATTACAAAAAGCAGAGCAAAGCAGGACTCTCGTAACTTTAATGTCTTGATTCGATGGTTCATTTTAGTTGTTTTTCTCATGATTAGTTCTGCAAGACTCTAAGTAGTGGTTTTAGTATGTATTCGAGCACGCTTCTTTCTGCAACACTTATGTCAACGGTCGCTTGCATACCTGGTATAACCGTTAAGCGGCTTTCGCCTTGGCCAAAATAGGCCTGCTCTACGCGCACTTTTACAATGTAGTAACTGTTGCCTTTTTGATCTGTAATAGAGTCGGCCGAGATCGTTTCAACGGTGCCATCTAAGCCGCCATATACGGCGAAGTCGAAGGCCGAGATTTTGACCTTTGCGAACTGCCCGTGTCGCACAAAGCCAATGTCTTTGGGTTTTATCTTAGCTTCGACTAGGAGCTCGTCGCCTATAGGAACAATATCGATAAGTTCTACGCCTGGCCGAGCGACTCCGCCGATAGTGGTAACATAAAGCTTTTGAATAATGCCATCAACCGGAGAACGCAATTGAGTTCTGTCAACGCTGGCAGCGCTCACAGTTTGTTTGCCTTCAGCGATGCCTAAGCGCGTGCGGACCTCAGACAATTGCTGCTGCGCTTTTGATCTGAAGGCAGTCAACACTGACTCCGCTTCTTGGTCTAAGCGTTCAATCTCTGATTTAAGCTCAGGGATCTGATTTTTAACGCGATTGGCTTCTGTTTGCGCGCGACTGAGTTGTTGCTTGATATCTAAGATGACAGACTTTGAAACCGCCCCAAGTATGAGCAGAGGTTCGTTCATTTTAAGTTGCTGACGAACTAAACCGACTTGCCTATCTAGGTCTTCTTTCTGTTGCTCTGCCGCGACTAATTCTTGGCGGGCTTTGCTACCTTTAATATGAATATCATCGATGTTTCTGTGTAGTTCTTCCTGCCGCACTTTGTAGAGTGTAACTTGGGTGGCAATATATTTGTTGTGATCAGCACGTTCTAAGGCGTCGAAGTCTGGGTCGGTACCCGCCACTTCGGCCGCTAAGCGAATTTCTTCAGCTAACAAAGACGACAACTCTGCGACACTTTGTGCAAGTGATCCTCCTGCGGTAGTCGAGTCGAGGACCATGAGTAGCTCGCCTTTCTTAACGCTTTGCCCTTCACGAACCAAAATAGATTGGATGATGCCTCCCTCTAAGTTTTGTATTACCTGAGTGTGGCTAATAGGTATGGCCTTGCCTTGCCCACGAACAATTTCGTCGATACTCGAAAAATAAGCCCAAGCGCCTAGCGCTAACAACATGGCGAGCAGTGCCCACAGAATCACTTGTGCCACCTTGGGTGTGCGCATCAGCTCGCCTTGGGCGGCGTCGGTAATAAAGTCGAGGTCTTCTTGGCGAAGTTTTGGCTGTTTGTGTGTTTTGTTTAAAAGGCTCATGCCTTTGCCCCTCCTTTACCGGCGAGGCGGTCTAGAATCTCTTGCTTGGGTCCATGCATAAGTATTTCGCCGTCGTCCATCACTGCGATAGACGTTAGCAAGCTCAATATTGCGAGGCGCTGCGTAAACACAATAATGGTTTTGTCTGGAGCAAGGCGCGATAGGCGGGCAATTAATCTTCGTTCTGAATCTTGATCCAGCGCACTGGTTGGCTCGTCAAAAATTAGAATTTTAGGGTCGCGCAACAAGGCTCGCGCTAAGGCCACGCACTGACGTTGTCCGCCCGACAACATGCGTCCGTTCTCTCCAGTTTGGCGGTTTAGGCCTTCAGGGTGTGTGGCGGTAAATTCAAGTACGCCGGCCATCTCGGCGGCTTTGAGTATTTGATCGTCGCTTGCGTAGGGCGTTCCCGACGCAATATTGTCGCGAATGGAACCAGAGAAAAGCGTAGGCTGTTGTTCGACGCAGCCGATCATGGCGCGCAGGTCGCTTGGGTCCAATTGGCGTGTATCAATGCCATCGAGTTTTATCACGCCTTCGACGGGCGAGTACAGGCCCATAAGCAAGCGCATGAGTGTGGTTTTGCCACAGCCAATACGGCCAATAATGGCAAGTTTGCTGCCGGCAGGAATGTCTAAGGATATATTCTTGATGATGGGTACAGTCTGCTCAGGAAACGCAAACCCTGCGCCTTCTACCTGAAAGTGACCAGCTGTCTCTTCGCGCTGCAAGTAAGACTTGCCTTCTTCGCGCTCAACAGGCATTTCCATGATTCGAGCGACGCCTTCGTAGGCCTCTTTGGTTTGACCATAACGAGCGATCAGCCCGGCTACTTGGGCCATCGGCGCTATGACGCGGCCGGTGAGCATGCTGGCGGCAATCAAACCACCCATGCTGAGTTCATGATTGGCAATTTCGTACACGCCGACAATCAGCAAGGCAACCGTGGTCATCTGTTGAATAAATCCCGACGCGCTAGTGCCTAGGGTAGAAAATAAACGTGAGCGATTACTCCAGTAAGACATTTCGCCAACATTCTGTTCCCATTTGCGCTGATTAAGACCTTCCATGCGGTTACTCTTTACAGTTTCCAAACCATTCAGAGTTTCGATGAGTAAGCCATTTTTAACGGTTGATGCACCATAGCTATGGGTGATCGACTCGTCTACAGGGCGTCGAATGACGGCTGTAATAATAAGTATGAGCAGCACACTGACTAAAGGCACCACGACTAAATTGCCACTAAAAAAGTAAATCGCTATCAAAAAGATAATCACAAAAGGGATATCAACCAAGGTGCTCATGGTTGCCGAGGTGATAAAGTCGCGAATGCTTTCGAACTCTGAGACCATTTTTGCAAACGAGCCGACAGACTGTGGTCGATATTCCAGTCTGAGCGCCTGAACGTGGGCAAATATTTTGGACGAAAGGATTACGTCGGACTTGCGCCCCGCGACATCAAGAAAGTAGGTCCGAATCAGTTTTAAGACCAAGTCAAAAAAGAAAATAATTGCGATACCAATGGAAAAGGCCCACAAGGTGTCGAAGGCGGAGTTAGGCACCACACGGTCATACACGTTGCGCACATAAAATGGGCTCGCAAGCACAAACAGGTTGATCAGGACCGACGCAAGAATGACGTCTCGATAAATGGGCATCGAAAGACGTAACGTATCCCAAAACCAGTGCTTACCGACTTCTCCGGTAATGAGTCGGCGCTCTTGATCAAAGTGATATTCGCGCTTAATGAAAAAAGCGTATCCGGTATACAGTTCGTTCAGACCTTCAAGGCTTAACTCTACCTCACCGATGCCTGCTTCTGGACGAATGATGGTGGCTTTGCCTTTCTCTTTATCGAGCTTCGTTAGAATGCATGCATGGCCACCGTGGAGTAATAATACCGAGGGCAAAATTTCTTGCACCATCTCATCTAGACTTCGGTTCAATAACCTGGCTGCCAAGCCCGCGCGCTCTGCAGCACGAGGGAATAGGGTGGTCGTTAGTTTATTATCGACCAAGGGCAAACCGGCGCTGAGTGCTGTTGCGGTAACGGCCTTATCGTAAAGCTTGCTGACAATTACCAAACTGTCTAGCAAGGGATCGAAATGGGTACGCTCGGGTGAGCCGGTATCCCAAGACGTCGCGTTTGCTTCCTTATTTTCTTCCGTCATTTATTTATCCTAATTATATTGGCGGTAAGCTGTCGTCGTCTGGTTTAGAAACCAAACTGTCTAAGTGAGAGCTAGAGCTGCCACCGACATGTTCGTTTTGGTCAAACGTGTGCCCTGCGTGAGGGTCCTGCAAGGCCTCGTCTCTGCTTTGTGCATCAGCATTTGTAGCATCGCCCGAGGCGCTGCTTGCGGTATCTGGCTCAGCGGGCTTCGTTTTTTGATGCGCGCTTAGATGATCTTCGATCATGCTTTGCAAGGCATCGTTGGCTTCATTTTGTGCCGCGCCACCGAGCACACTCGCCGCTCTCTGATCGGCTGCGTCATCGACACTAATAGACTTGTCGAGGCCTGCTTCGTGATGCACAGCACCTAAGTTCAACTGTGGCTCGTCTGAGAGTGTAATCGATATGCTGTCGACTGCT
>JAWUYI010000074.1:0-64700 GCA_034110885.1 Oleiphilaceae bacterium | reverse complement strand
TTCTGCTTCTGCTTCTGCTTCTGCTTCTGCGTCTGCTTCTGCTTCTGCTTCTGCTTCTGCTTCAATAAAAGTATCTTCTTCGAGTTCAGGCACATCAACAGGAGTATCTTCTGTTTTTACTATTTCTTCTGCTGGCTCAACAACCTCAACAGGCAAAGACTCCACCGGAACGATAACGGGCTCAGCGCCGGAAATACTCTGTTGCACTGCGGCAATGAGATCGCCTGCCATTTTTGGCGTGCCACCTTGCGCAATGGTATCAACCATTACAGCAAGACTGTCGTGGCACTGCAGGCACAATGAAATAACAGCAGGCGACGCAATACTTTGCGCTTCCACTGTCTTTTCGAATAAAGTTTCTAGCTCATGCGCTAAATCACCAATGGCTGAAACTTCTGCCATACGCGCACCGCCTTTCAGCGTATGCAAGTCTCGCTGTAACTCTCCCACTGTTGCAAAATCATCGCTTTGCAATTCCCAT
This sequence comes from Oleiphilaceae bacterium, assembly GCA_034110885.1. Taxonomy (GTDB): domain Bacteria; phylum Pseudomonadota; class Gammaproteobacteria; order Pseudomonadales; family Oleiphilaceae; genus PZPK01. The sequence goes on along the minus strand of JAWUYI010000074.1, from coordinate 64,219 downwards.
TGATGCAACAATTCTGCCGAGTGCTCAATTAGGTCTTGAGCTTCTTCGAGGAATATCTCGACAAGCTCAGGGTCTAAATCCGCAAGCGCGCTGCCGACCTCTTCCTCTAAATTCTCTGCAGGCGCATCGGCAGGTCCTGCCTCAGAAACATCTAATGATGGTATAGCCTGCTCTAAACTCGACTCTAGTTCTTCTAACGTATCCGTTAACTCTGTCTCTGGCTCTGTCTCAGCAAGTTCAACCTGCTCAGAATGCGCATCAACAGAAGCCCCATGCTCAATACGCATAGTATCAAGCTGCCCTAAAAGCTCTTCATTTAACACAGAAGTAAGCCCAGCAGCAGTTTGATCCATCATGTCGATGATCGCGTCATGCCCAGCCTTAATCGCCGAAATAAAGTCCTGGCTCGGAGAATTCTCGTCTTTTTCAATACTTTGATAGCATGCTTCTAACGCGGTACACAACGCAGAAATCGCACTTAGACCCGCTACATTTGCGCCCCGACGAAGCGTCGTAACCTCTTGGCTTAACTTCCCAAAATCTTCATCGGAAATACTTCCAGCCTGCCATTGATCTATCAGACGCTCAGCATCCAACAGAATATCAAGGCCTTCTGTCAAAAAGATACTTACTAGTTGGGGGTCTTGGGGTCCATCTATATTGAGCTCATCTTCATTTGGAAGAGCTTCAACAATTTGCTGCTGATACTCGCCCAATTTATTCAAAAATACTTGCGTACCCTCAATCTCTAATTGCGGCGTTGAGGAAAGTTGTTCAACAGCAAGCCCAACCAAGTCCATTGACTCCATCATTAATGATGCAAGCCGAGCATCGACTTCGAGGTGGTGTGCTCGAACTTCTTTGACAAGCGATTCTAATGGTACAGCTACCTTAGCAATCGGTTTAATATTTGCCGTATTCGCACTACCCTTCAAAGTATGCAGTGCTCGAGACAGAGCATCGTCAACAGCGACTGTTTCGCCTTCTTTAACGTTCTGAGAAAATTCCATGACACTTGCTATGTGCGTCAACGCTTCCGCTTCAAAGATCTCAAGAAGTGAGGCATCAAACGTAATTTGTTCACCGAGTTCAGCTTCCGCCGAGGCGGCTGCATCACTCTCGACCGGCGACTCGACTGAAGTTGATGTCGTCGTATCTAACTCTGGCTCTTTTTTAGGTGCCAACGCAGCGCCATCGACTAGAGGTTCTGGATCTTGCCCAGCAATTAAGTTTTGAGCATGCGCCTTAATAGCATCAACACTGACAGGTGCGTTGGTTCTGTTCTTAAAACTTTCGACAAGCGCAGGGATTTTTCGAGTCACAAAACTCAATAAGTCACCAACGGAGGGCCGCATGGTGAGAGTATTGTCTAGTACAGAATTGAGAACATCCTCAACAGCCCAAGCAATTTCACCAATGTCCAAAGCTTCGACCATTCGCCCGCTACCCTTCAATGTATGAAAGGCTCGGCGCAGTTCAGTCAAGGCGTGTTGGTTGTTGTAGTCCTCTAAAAGCTTTGGCAGAAACTCTTCAATGGTTTCATTTACCTCTTCTGCTTCCTCAATGAAAATTTCTAGAATTTCTTCATCAATTAGGTCTTCGTCGTCATCTGAGCTCGCCAGTTCAGGAGCAGGTATCGAGGGCTTAGAAGCAGTAGGTGATTGTCTTATACTCTGGGCCATCTCGTCAGTTGCTTCAACCACATCAACGCTATCTGAAGCAGTTTCAAGCTCTTGTAAATTAGCGAGCTCATCCTCTTGCGCTTCTGCTTTCCCTTCGGAACCGCCGCTAACAGATCGAAAACGTTGCTCTAATTCATTGGCTAACGCGTCTTCGGCTCCGCTTGAAAAACTATTTAACAATTGTGGCAATGAATCTTTAATTTCTTCTACAACACCTAGCTGTGAAACGGACAAGGAACTGCCAGCTTCACACAAAGTATTCAAAGATTCTTCGATTACCCATGCTAACTGAGCCATGGATTCCGCACCCACGAGACGCCCACTGCCTTTTAGCGTATGAAACGCTCTTCGAAGCTCTGCCAACATTGGCAAATTCGTTTCATCAGCTTTAAGTGCAGTAATGGCTTGTTCAATCTCTAAAGAAACTTCTCCAACTTCTTCGGAGAAAATCTCTAGAATCTCATCATCTATTAGCTCTTCGTCTGTCTCTTTTGCCTTAGTATCCGGAGCTTCAGCCGCGGCTTCAGAAACATGATGCTGCGAGACAATAGAGGACTGTTCATCACTATTGGTGAGATACCCTAGCTTTTGCAAACTCTCCCTGGCCACATCTAAGAATCTGTCGTTATCTCGAGCACCTTCTGCGATACGTTCGATGTAGTATTCAATACTACTGATTGTATCTGCTAGGCGATCAAGCTCTTCCCAATCAGGAACAACGCTTTCGTTCAACAGCTTGTCGCGGACATAGTTACTGCATGCCCCCAATAAACTTGCCGCGTCCTCGAGAGGAATAATTTGCAGCCCGCCACGGATACTATCAAGTAAATCGGGCACGCCACGGATGTGAGACTGATCCCAGTGAGAAGTTATAAAACCGACAATGCTATTCTTTGCTTCTTCTAAAGAAACACGTGACGCTTCGATAACCGCTGCGTGCGCACTTTTAAATTGCTCTGCTGGCACAGAAAACTCGTCGCTGTCATCGGACACGGCACTGGGGTCGCTCTTGAGATGAGAGATCTGAGCTTCAACGATTAAAATTGAGTCGGCGATGTTCATCATGACATCATCGTCAATCGCACCCGCGCTCAAGCCTTCTATCAAATCAATTTGTTTTACGATTCCCCGGCGCGCATTACCCGCACCGACAACAGCCAAAGTACCTGCCAACTGATTTAAGGAGGGGAGGAGCGCCTGCAAGTCTTCCGTTTGTGCGGAGTCATTGCGTTCAAGAAGATCTAGTTGATCTTTAACTTGGGCGAGTTCTTCAATTAATACTTCAACAACAGAGTTTATGGTGCCTCGATCCGGCCCCAACATCCTGTCGCTTTCTTCTTGTGAGCCTTCAATTCCGGGAAGAGCCTTATCAAGTTCAAAGGCATCTTTTAGAGCTGAGATATGTTCATTTTGGACTTTTGACTTCGCAACGTAATAAAGAAGGTTGCGGAATAAGTCATCTGGAATTGGTCGCGACAACGCATCCGTTGGCGATTCAATCATAGCTTTTAGCTGTACGTCGAGTTCGCGAAGTAGGTGTTTTATGGCTGAGCCTGGCGCGTCCTGATTGGGTTTAATCGCCTCAACAAATCCAATTGCCACCCACCATAATCTACCTATAGGGGTGTCTTTACAGAATTTCTCGAGCCGAGACAGGATCTTTATAACAAACTCAAAGTGCTCTTCTAGATCTTGATTGCGAACAATGCTGGCTAAGGAAAACTGAAATTTCTGCCTCAACTTTCTGAGATTTTCAGCAACTTTAGGGTCTGCCATACGTGCATTGAGCGACGTATTGGGCTCAACCGCGGAAGCGTTTAAGTTTGGCGTAAATAACGAGGTGTCTGACAGGAAGGATTGGCCACGCGACGCCCGTAAATCGTTAAGCACTGGCAACAACGCACCAGGCAAATCTTTCTGACCACTGCGCACATGCTCTAGATAGTTTCCAAGCTGTAAAATTGAGCCCATAAGGGCGTCAACAGACTCATCAAAATTATCTACTTCTTGATTGATGAATGCCTGACACAACTTTTCCATTTCTTCTGCTAACAAGGCAGCGCCATACAACTCAACCATTTGCAAAGTGCCATGCACCTGATGCAAATGATTCAAGCAAAAGCTTGCGTGTGTTGTATCGTCACGATTGGACGCAAATAACTCAAGCGAGTTTTGCGCAAGCAAGAGCGTTTGCTCTATTTCGCCACGAACCCAATCTAGTGCCAAATAGTCATGGTTACCCGCCATAACTTAAACCTCTGCCTTGCTTATAATTATTGAGTCAAGAGACTCTTTGAAACGCGAGTGCGCGTTTGTCATCTACGCGCTTTAACCGTGGATTTTTCCAATCCAAGGCCTCTCCCGCGCCTATTATTAGTACGCCACCTAGAGCCAAACGAGAACCCAGCTCGTCTAAAATTTCATGCCTCATTTCTTTTCGGAAATAAATAAGGACATTTTGGCAATAGATTAAATCTTGTTCTTTCACTGGGCTTTGAGCGAGATCCCGCATGTTCTGTTTTGCGAAGCAAACTCTACGTTTCACTTCGTCAACAATACGAAACACTCCATCTTCTTGGTTGTCAAAAAACGTATATTTCCATGTTTTCGGCAAACCGCTCATCTTTCGCTCATCATATTCACCTGCGCGAGCTTGTGATAGCACGCCCCAGCTCACATCGATGCCGGTAATTCCATACCTAGGTTCTTGCTTCAGTTCACGAAACAAACTTTCGCATAGAAAAGCCAACGAGTAGCTTTCTTCGCCTGAACTACAGCCCACACTCCACACACCTAACGCGCGCTTCGGCTGGCGCTTTAGCCTGCTTTTCATGACTAAGTAGGCTAACGCCATTGCGTTAGAGTCACGATAAAACCGCGTTTCACCAATCACCAATCGGTCAACGAGAGTTAACCACTCTCCAAGACCTGACAAATGATCCTTCACTTGGTCGTAATACTGATCAAAATCAAGGCATTCAATTTCGCGCATGCGAATTGAAAGACTAGATTGCAGACGTGACTTCTGATCCTTTGGGAAGTGCGTACCCAAACGCTCCTCAACAAGCGATTGCCATTTCGCAAATTGGCCATCGCTCATTGCCGGAATCTTTATTGGAGCCATGCTCAAGAGTTCCTTCGCGCCTTCAAGTGCGTGGTCTGCGGCATATGCTGAAGACTCACCCATCACGCAACAACATTAAGAAGCTTGTGACAAACTCTCATCATCTGGGCCCACTACTGGTAGTTCAGAGCCCTGCTCATGCTCATCCACTGGCAATTTGAAACCCGATACAGACTCACGCAATTGACTTGCCATATCAGCGAGATTACCGATCGACTTAGCTGTTGCATTAGTACCCGCAGACGTTTGAGACGTGATTTCTTGGATAACGTTCATCGTATTAGAAATGTGGCCAGCAGACATAGACTGTTGTCTAGATGCATTCGAGATGTTCTGAATCAAGTCAGCTAGATTCATCGATACACTTTCTATCTCTTCCAGAGCTACGCCCGCGTCTTGCGCTAGACGTGCACCGCGCACAACTTCAGCAGTCGTGTGCTCCATGGATATAACCGCTTCATTTGTATCCGTCTGTGTTGTTTTAACCAGCGCTTCAATCTGCTTAGTTGCAGCTGAGGAACGTTCCGCTAGTCGCTGAACCTCGTCCGCAACAACCGCGAAGCCTCGACCTGCATCACCTGCCATCGACGCCTGGATCGCAGCGTTCAAAGAAAGAATGTTGGTTTGGTCGGCAATGTCATTAATTAGAGATACGATATCTCCGATTTCTTGTGATGACTCACCTAGACGCTTAATTCGTTTCGAGGTTTCTTGGATTTGCTCACGAATAGTGTCCATACCACGCATGGTATTTTGTACTACGTCGGTACCCTTCTTAGCAATGGTTACCGATCGTTCCGCAACCGCAGCTGATTCAGCAGCGTTAGACGATACTTGGTCGATCGAAACAGCCATTTCGTTAATCGCGGCAGAAGCCCCGGCAATTTCTTGTGCCTGATTATCTGACGATTCGGCTAGGTTGATTGCTGTGCTCTGTGTTTCATAAGCAGACGATGCGACCTGCAAGGCTGTATCTCGAATCGCTTTTACCAATCCACGCATCTGGTCGATCGCGAAGTTGATAGAGTCTGCAATCGCACCCGTGAAATCCTCGGTTACGGTTGCTTCTGTCGTCAAGTCACCATCAGCTAGATCTGCAAGTTCATCAAGTAACCGCAAGATAGCGTTCTGGTTCTGCTCGTTTTGTTCTTCCGTTAAACGTAATCGGTTTTGAGACTCTTGATAAAGCAATAAGCCTATGACAACAATCAAAGCGATAATAGCCGCCAAAATAAAGTAGGCGAGTGTTGCACTAAATATTCGACCGTCTGCTTGTGTTTGAACACCTTTCGATAGTTCTGTTGTCTCGCTCAACATAGCAATAGAGTTTTCGAAGATTAAGTTGGCCGCATTCCGAACTTTAAATAACTCTGGAGAGGTTTCAAGGATCGCTTTTACGTTACTGTCGACATAGTCAAAAAGCTCAGCGATGGCTTCAAGACCATAAATCGCATCTTCATCGGTGACCCGACTGATTGCCATTGCGTCATTGCCTTCGAACATAGAGTTCATGACGCGACCGAATAGTTTTGCATCTTCACCAAAACGGTTTGCTGCAATTGCTGCATCCTCGTCACCGGTCAGAATGTTGTTAACACTTCGCACGATACGCTCAGCCCTTAACGACTGACGTTCTGCAACTGAAATTTGGTCAGCAGGCGCGTCGTTTTCCAAGAGGATCATTACGACGTCTTCATATTCAATCTGAAGCTGGGGAATCGTCTCATTCAAGGTTTGAGCAATCTGATGAAGAGTTAAGACCGTTTCATCGTTTTCTAAGATACGGTCAGCATTTCGGCTCACACTTTGCCAACGATCCACAACACCGGTTTCGGCGGGTAGTTCGGACGCGGGCAAGTCAGTTTCTTCGTTGCCCATCACAATGTATCCGAGCAGAGTTTCGAAGTCGTCTCGTGAACGCTTTAACTGCGAAAATGCTTCTTCCTTACCAGAAGCTGCCTCGGTCGCATTCTTCGCAATTTCTTGCGACAGCACCCTCAAGTCACTCGCATACGCGGCATACTCTTTGTCGTACTTACTATCTCTACCTATCAAGTAAGAGACTACAAGTAGGAAAACCAACATTAGAACAAGCGCAACACCTAACCAAAAAATAACTCCGGTGTTACCTTGGTCTGTGCTGAATCTTCCGGACATAATCTTCATTTTCTGGCTCCCGGCCCAAACTATCTAACAAAGGGTGAACGAATCTTACCCTAACGAAACGTCAAGAAACTTATCATTATTTATTAAAAACTTAGAATCAAAAACCAACCATTCGGTATCGTTTTTAATGTAAGTTCCCGTAACAAAAGGCTTTAACGCTGCAGGCAAATTCTGCGAAACATTGGAGTTAAAACCATCTGCAGGGAAATACTGCATACCTTGCACGTCGTCAACGATAAAACCGTTTAACAACTCATCCTGCTCTACAACTAATACTCGCTTGTCGCGAAAACGCGACTGACTCGCAGATAAACCGAAGTAACGCGCTAAATCTACGATAGGCAAGAGGCGTCCTCGAACATTCGACACCCCTAGAATCCAACTTTTTACGCCAGGTACAATCGTGTACTTGGGTAAGTGCAGTAATTCTGCCACGGTTCCCATACCCGCAACGCACTGGAAGCCGGCAAGGGTAAAACCAATACCGTTCCAAAGTTCTACAGCAGCGTCTTGAGCAGGCAAACCCACAGAGAACTTGAGACTTTTCTCTGCGAGATCACTTAAAGCATCAAAAGGGAGGGTATCAGCACTACTCATTATTTAACCGAGCAACTCATTGATCGTTGCAACAAGATTGTCTTCACTTACAGGCTTCACTAGGTAGCCTTTCGCGCCTTGTCTAGTTCCCCAAACACGATCAGTTTCCTGGTCTTTCGTAGTTACGATAACCACCGGAATGTCTGCTGTTTCTGGAGTACGAGTCAATTGTCGCGTTGCTTGAAACCCATTTAGGCCAGGCATAACGACATCCATCAAAATCAAATCGGGCTGTTCTGCACGCGCTACGGCAACACCATCGGCACCATTGTCCGCTGTAATTACTTCATGCTTATGCTGTTCTAGAATTGTTGAAATCTTTCGAATTTCAGTTGGTGAATCATCAACGATTAATATACGAGCCATGGCTCTCCCTCGCGTAAATCTCTTTTCGATGAGAGATATATGTATAGTGAATGAATTAACTTGCCGGTGCGTGATTACGAATCGTATTCAATAATTCGTCTTTACTAAACGGCTTAGTCAAATATTGGTCGGACCCAACAATACGCCCCTTGGCCTTATCGAAAAGACCATCCTTACTGGAAAGCATAATGACTGGAGTCGCTTTGAACGCACTGTTATTTTTAATTAGTGCGCAGGTTTGATAGCCATCTAAACGCGGCATCATGATATCTACAAAAATAATGTCAGGGTTCGAATCTGCAATTTTAGCAAGTGCATCAAACCCATCCGTGGCTGTAATGACCGTACAACCCACCTTCTTTAACAACGTCTCCGCTGTTCTTCGGATGGTCTTACTATCATCAATCACCATGATTTTTAAATTTTCGAAATTGTCTTCCATTGTTCAACAGCCCAAGGCAATAACTAGTGCACCACGTGCGTTCTTAAAATAAATACGTCCACAAAAAAGAGGCGCTATAAAACTACTATAGACCAATATGTTGAAAACGTTTCTTAATATCATTTCAGGAATAACTTTCTAAGTAACTATAATTTATAGTTTAATCGCTGCTACCTGAAAAGTAATAGCTAACAATAATTTATATATTCGCAACTTTTCATCCCAAAACATGGCCCTACACTGCTCAATTGTGTCGGACTACAAAGGCCGTCATACTTACATGAGCGTGCAACTCAGCACTTTAATTAATTAAGACTAGTACATTTTTAATTTTTGGTAGGTTTTCAATGACGATAAAGTTAGGAATTGTGATGGACCCCATCACAACGGTTAATACAAAGAAAGACAGCACCTACGCAATGATGATCGCTGCAGCCGAAAAAAATTGGGAAATATACTACATGGAGCAGAAAGATCTATCTCTGATCCAAGGCGAAGCCTATGCCAGCATGCAACGCTTGCACCTATTAGACGACCCTACAGACTGGTATTGTTTAGATGAAGTTGAATCAACGCAGCTCCACTGTCTTGATGTACTGCTTCTGCGCAAGGATCCGCCTGTCGACAGCGAGTTCATTTACGCAACCTATATCGCAGAGCGCGCCGAAAAATTGGGCACGTTAGTAGTCAACAAACCACAAAGTTTGCGCGACTGTAACGAAAAACTATACGCTACAGAGTTTCCGCAATGCTGCCCTCCAGTCTTAGTTAGCAGAGATTCCAAACAGCTTCGTGCTTTTCTTGATGAACACCAGCACGTAATTTTTAAACCTCTCGATGGCATGGGCGGCACATCAATATTTAATGTTAAAGCCGGAGACCCTAATGTCGGTGTTATTCTCGAAACTCTGAACAAGTTTGGCCAGGAACAAGTCATGGCCCAGCGCTATATTCCAGAGATTAGCAAAGGCGATAAACGAATTCTTATTATTGACGGTAAACCGGTCGATTACGCTTTAGCAAGAATCCCCAGTCAGGGTGAACATCGTGGTAACTTAGCCGCCGGTGGTCGAGGCGAAGCCCAGCCCCTTACAGAGCGTGACCGCTGGATTGTATCTCAGATCGCTGATGATTTGATCGCTAAAGACCTGACCTTTGTAGGCATCGATGTTATTGGGGATTATTTGACAGAGATTAATGTCACCAGCCCTACATGCATACAAGAAATAAATCGCGCCTATAATACTGATATTGCAGGCGATTTAATGCGAGCCATCGAATTAAAACTAGCAAAAAGATAGATCTCTATATTTAGGAGTTACACGGGTGTCAGCGGTTCCTCAAGTTAAAGTCAGCGCAAGCGATAGACTTAGCTTTACTGTTTTTGTTGCGATCGCACTGCATGCAATGATCGTTTTAACCGACTTCATACAAGACGATCCGAAGCCAGCCGCGAAAACAATGGAAATCACTCTTTCTCGCTTTGACGATGAAAAACAGCCTGAAGAGGCCGACTACCTTGCCCAAACTAATCAACAAGGCGGCGGCACCCTTGAGGACAAGGCAAAACAAAGCTCCCCGACAAAATCGATTGAAGAAAGCATGCTCATACAGGAGTCGAGCGCGCCTCAAAAACAGCAAGAAGCGCAGCAAAAAGAAAAGAAAGCGTTTGTCGTTACCGAAAGCTCAGAACGTTCGCGAAATGAGCTATTTACACCCAGTCTTGAATTCACCCCCAAAGCAAAGAACCCAGATGTTCGCTCTCTTTTTGAGCGCAGCTTACAAATTGCCGAGCTTGAGGCTAGTTACGACCAACAACTCCAGCAATATGCAAAAAAACCAAGAGTAACTAGGCTAACGGCAGCATCCACAATGAAGGCTGTCGACGCACGCTACGTAGAGCAGGTCGTTGCAAAAATTGAACGCATAGGTAAACAATATTTTCCGCGAGATGGCAAAAGCAAACTTTACGGTAAACCTCGAGTTTCGATCTCTATCTATTCCGACGGCAGCTTAAAAGATGTCGTTATCTTAAAAAGCTCCGGGAACCTTGTTCTTGATGCGAAAACCAAAGACATCGTTACACGTGCATCGCCTTTTGCCCCGTTTCCTCATGACGTTCGCAAAGAAAGAGACGTATTAGAACTAATTCGAACGTTTTCTTACAATCGCAAAGGTGTATCTAGCTTCTAGAGAGGGTAGAATGTCGAACCTTCACAATGTCTCAGTCACGCGCGACGGTTGATACTTATATATGTCATCAAACATAAGCAGCTTGCAGCATCATTTCTTAATAGCCATGCCTCGCATGGAAGATCCCAATTTTAATGGCTCTATTACCTACCTTTGCCAACATAACGAAGACGGTGCCATGGGCATTATTTTGAATAGACCAAGCGACATTCTTCTCGGCGAAATCTTCGAACAACTTAACTTCGAATCTACTAGTAAGAACAGTGAAAATGATGTTTATCAAGGTGGTCCGGTGCAACTAGAACGAGGCTTTGTTTTGCATAACGATGCCGTTGAGTGGGAAAGCTCGTTTGCGATTACCGAGAACATGCGGCTAACCACATCTAAAGACATCTTAAATGCCTTGGCTAATGACCAAGGACCAGAGCAATTTTTTATCGCTCTAGGTTATGCGGGTTGGGGCTCGGGGCAGTTAGAGCAAGAAATCGCAGAAAACACATGGTTAACATGCCAAGCCAGTCCCGAGATTCTTTTCAGCACCCCTAACGAAGACAAATACACGAAGGCCTTAGCTACATTGGGGTTTAATGCTGGGCAATTAAGCTCTCAGGCCGGTCATGCCTAAAAGTTATATTTGCTTCGACTTTGGCACAAAACGAATTGGCGTTGCTTTAGGCAATGCCCTCACTAACACGGCAAGAGAACTTAATCCGATTAAAGCCAAAGACGGAATACCTAACTGGCAAGAGGTCGAAAGCCTCCTAAGCACTTGGCAACCGAAAGGACTTGTCGTTGGGCTTCCATTAAACATGGACGGCAGTGAAAGTGAAATGTCATTACGCGCTAAAAAATTCGCTAAGCGCCTGCATGGTCGCTTCCACTTAGACGTCGCCCTTCAAGATGAGCGCTTAAGCAGCTTCGAAGCTAAAGGTATGGTTCTAAGGGATTCTGGCGTACAAAATTTTGGCGACTATTCTGTAGATGGCATAGCCGCCTGTCTCGTTTTAGAAAGCTGGCTTGCGAGCAGGGAGCAGCAGGATGTTTAATCAACAAGAACTATCAGCAATACTCGATAACATGAGCGAGGAGCTAGCTGCACAGTTGCAAGGCTGCGCATTTAAAATGGTCGGAATTCGTACAGGCGGTGTATGGATCGCACGCGAACTTGCGAAACGTCTAGATTACGACGAAGAGATCGGAGAATTAGACATAAGTTTTTATCGTGATGATTTCACCCGCATTGGTCTAAACCCTTCAGTGACACCAACACGACTTCCATTTGGCTGCGAAGATGCACACCTGTTATTGGTAGATGATATCATCATGAGCGGGCGAACCATCCGCGCAGCAATGAATGAATTATTTGATTTTGGGAGACCCGCAAGCATTACGCTTGCCGTATTGGCTGACCTTGGACAAAGAGAGCTGCCCATTGCAGCCTCGGTAACCGGTCAAGTCATGCAACTACCCAAAGGTAAACGGCTGAAGCTTTCGGGGCCTGAACCTCTTAGCTTGAACCAAGAATCTTAACTGACTCATCAAAGGCGAATACGTGCAATGAGCTCATCACTGCAACTTAACCACAACGGTAACTTAAAGCATTTTCTTAGTATCTCTGGATTAGATAAGGCCTTGCTTACCTCCATCCTTGATACGGCAGATTCCTTTATTGAGGTAGGGGAGCGAACCATACGCAATGTTCCTCTTCTGCGCGGCAAGACCGTGGTTAACCTATTTTTTGAGCCCAGCACAAGAACGCGGAGCACCTTCGAGCTTGCAGCAAAACGTCTTTCTGCTGACGTACTCAACTTAGATATCCGAACGTCCGCGACATCCAAGGGCGAATCCTTATCCGATATGCTTATGAATCTCGAAGCCATGGCCAGCGATATGTTTATCGTGCGTCACGCGCAGAGCGGAGCTCCTCACTTTATTGCAGAGTCAGTGACACCTGGCGTCGGTATCATCAACGCTGGCGACGGATGGCATGCACATCCAACGCAAGCAATGCTCGACATGCTCACGATAAGGCAAAAGAAAGGTCGCATCGAAGGGCTAAAGGTTGGAATCATCGGGGATATCTTGCACTCACGAGTTGCTCGTTCACAAATTCGTGCCTTAAAGATGCTAGGCGCAGATGAAGTAAGAGTGATTGCACCCAACACACTACTGCCCCCAGAAATAGAATCACTAGGCGCAACCGTTTTCAACCAACTTAGCGCTGGCTTAAAAGATTTAGACGTTGTCATTATGCTGCGCTTACAACGCGAGCGAATGCACGGCGCTTTGCTACCTAGTGAGCAGGAATACTATAAACGTTACGGTTTAACGCAAAACGCTCTTAAATATGCAAAGCCTGATGCCATCGTGATGCACCCCGGCCCAATTAACAGAGGAGTCGAGATCGAATCCGCTGTGGCTGACGGCAAACAGTCGGTCATTCTTGATCAAGTAACAAATGGTATCGCGGTCCGCATGGCAGTAATGTCGATGGCCATGAGCGGTCAAACAGAAGCCAAGAACTTACTTAAAGAGGCTCAAAGCGCGTGAAGCTAAAACTCGTCGATGGGCAGTATTTAAGCCCGGATCAAACATGGAAATCATTCAAAAGCATTTATATTGAAGATGGTAAAGTCAAAAGCATCGACCAAGATGCTGATATAGATACTGAAAGAACAATAGACTGCTCGGGCCTGCGCGTCATACCGGCACTTATCGACCTTAACGTCACCTTAAAAAAAGCAACCACCAACTCGAACACCGAGCATAGTGAAGTTGAAGCTGCTGTGGCCGGCGGAGTTAGCACATTTTGCTGTAGCCCAGACATATCGCCAATCAATGATTCACCCGCCGCTAGCAAGTTACTTGCTAGCCTAGCCAGCGCGCAATCTAAGGTTGAAATTCTACCGCTCGGTGCATTAACGCAACAACTGCAAGGCGAAGCCTTATCGGAATATGCAGAACTTAGAGATGCCGGCTGCATTGGCTTGAGTAACGCTTACCTGCCGATCAATGATTTGTTAACAACGAAACGTTGTTTTGACTACGCCCATACCTACGGCTTAAGTGTGTTTGTTCACCCGATGGAGCGGTCTTTGTATCAGGGCAGCATGCACAGTGGCTCAGTAAGCACCATGCTTGGATTACAAGGCATCTCATACCTAGCCGAAAGCATCGCTGTGTCTCAATTGATTATGCTAGCTAAGAACTCAGGCGCGCATCTGCACTTAGCACAAGTTTCATGCAAAGAGTCTGTCGATTTGATTCGGAAAGCTAAGAACGATGGACTTACTGTCACCGCAGATGTCGCCGTTGCAAATCTTGTCTATACACATGAAGCAGTTCAAGGCTTTAGCAGCGTGTTTCATTGCTGCCCACCATTAAGAGACGAAACAGACCGACTCAGCCTTATAAACGCAGTAAAAGATGGCACTATTGATGCGATATGCAGTGCACACCAACCTTGTGGAAACAGTGATAAGCAAGCACCGTTCGCTGAATCAGCAAAAGGCTTAAGTACAATTGAGCACTTAATGCACTATGCGAAAATGCTTGATAATAGCGGTGAGTTGTCAGTAGAAGCTTTCGTCAAAGCAATGACACTAGGTGCAAGCAAGGCGCTTAAGCGACATGCACCCTTGATTGAAATAGGGGCTTCTGCCAACTTAGCGATTATATCAAGCGGCAATGCGAAAGAGTTAAAGGCCGGTTCCATGAAATCGTTTGGTAAAAACTCGCCGATTATTGGGCACAAATTACTGACTGAAGTAACACACACGCTGCGCTCCGGCGAGCTAGTATATGAAAAACAGTCGTCTTAAGAGCTAAAAAGAAGCGCGTCATGTAAAACATAATGCGCTTCTTTTCGTTAAGAGATTTAGTTAACAGCGTCTTTTAAAGACTTTCCGGGTTTAAACCCCACGCTTTTACTCGCTGCAATTTGAATGGTTTTTCCTGTTTGGGGGTTCTTTCCCGTGCGTGCGCTACGGGCTCGCTGCGAGAAAGTTCCAAAGCCAATCAGGCTTACTGGGTCATTCTTGACCATCGCATTGGTAATTTCATCAGTAATAATATTTAAAACTTCACCAGATTTATCTTTCGTTAATCCAGTCTGCTCTGCAATGGCGGCTATAAGTTCAGGCTTTTTCATAACATCCTCATCGAATTGAATTCTTTGTGCTTCAGTTTTTATTTTAGCGTACTATTCACCGCTTTCTAAGATAGCTGAGTTCACCTATCTTGCAATTAAAAATGTGTTTCAAAGTAAAATTTACTGGTTTTGACATTCTATTTTGCCCTTATTAGCTGCTTTGTGGCTTTGATCTCACAAAACGGCTAACGCTTGTTAGATAATTTGAGCATTAATGTATTCTAAATGCCATTCGGGAAAGGATGGTAACTTCTGGGAGTTTTGAGTGGATCGTACAAACGTACTTCGGAAAGTTCGTTGGCTTATTTTGTGTGTAGTCATGGCGTCAATTTTTGGTGGATGTAAAGCTATTAACCAATTTTTGGTAAAGCCATTTATTAAGCCTACCGGCGACACCGTCACACTGCTTGGCGAAGCGCATATTGTCCCATATTTACTGACTACCGATGACACAGAGGCGGGCTGTGCTGGCGCGGAAGCATTAACCTCAATGGTAATGTCGCTAGGCCGAATAACGGAAGAACCGCATGAACTCGCCATTTTGCTTCACTTAGGTGCAGGTGGTTGTGAAGAAGCACGCGCTGCAGAAAAAGAGCTCGAGTACCTTCGCTATATCCGAGCGCTTCAACCTGACTTTGCTGAAGATGCTCTAACTGCACAAAAGCGACACAACTTAAAAGCTGCAAAGCGCTACCTAGTAGCATGGGACCAGCTAATTGAATTTAATGACGGTAAAGAAATTGGTGGCGAGTGTCCCGAGCTTGTGCAAGATTTTGATCAAATTGTATGGTTTGCAGGCCTTGTTAGTGGACTGCTTGCTCTTAACAACGACATTCTTTCCGGGTCTTACATTGGAGTTCCAAAAAACATTGCTGCACAAGCTGAGCGAGCGGTTGGCTGTCTAGACAATAAGAAATGGTTCGGCGCACCTCTTGCTCTTAAGGCTGCTGTCTGGTCACTTTTACCTGGCGCAACACCAGAAGGTGAAGATCCATGGAAACGACTAGAAGAAGCAGACGTAATTGGTGAAAAAGCACGCGTACGCTTACCTCATGTTTTCCATGCGATCGCTGCCTACTCAAAAGGGGATGACGAGCGCCTAAGGTCGATACTTAAACGACACGCCGCAGCGATAGAAGAGTTTCCTGCGAACGCACAGTACAAACTATTTGACGTCACAGCGACAGAAGTACTAATGCGCCTTTCTGATAAGATGTGGACCGAAAATACAGGCAAACGAACACCGATGGGTGGCCTTGGTACATTCTGGGATGAGAATGCCGCAGACGACATTGAAACCGTTGACCTAGACGACCTATTCTAAGGACTTTACGAGGCCTTATTAACATTTGTGACGCAGTTCTCATGATTATTGCTCTTGCGAGAAGTAATTAACCTTAAATGGAACGAAATAGGGTCTGATAGTCCTAGTTAAAACACCCCTAGAGCCGATATAATCTATCGGCTTTTTTATTGTCTAAAACAATAAATAACTTATAACAAAATTGGGGGTAGGAACTTCGTGGTTTCCAACACTATTAAAAGTCGCTCGTCTACGGAGTGGCTTTCGTCACTCCCTGCTTGCATATTGCTACTAATGGTAGTCATTTTCAGTACAAGCAGTGATATACATAACCAAATACTTCGTGTGGGCGAACATTACTGGGCTGGCTATTACAAGCTCAGGGTGGACCCCGTTCAGCCTATCTGTGATCGCAACTTAAATGTTGAAGCCGCAGTACAGGCTCGCATCGCTGAAAACGCAGAGGACGATATGGGCTTTGGCCTTTTTGACTCCGAACCAGCAGATCCGGAACTCATTCGACAATCAATCGAAAACGCGAGACTAGACTGCGTTCAAAAATACGAATCATATGATGTTCTTTCAGAACGCATCACCCCCCCCTTAAGAGCATTTAGGTCGGTTGAACTCTTTTTCTCCGAAGCTATTGCGATCGGGATAATGTCGCAAAAGTTTATTTTGATTGCTCTCATTTTGCTCTGCGCAATGACAGCTACGTTTAAACGACATCACATTGCTATGCGACCCGTGATGTCATCAATGGACCACTATGTCGCCAGCTCTGCTCAGTTAATAGCAAACGGCGTACTATTTTGGTCATCTTTATCTTTCCGCACGCTCGTTCATTCGGATGGAAGTAAAGTCACTCCTGAAGTCGCATTCATCCACGAACTCTGGGTCTATGGCTTTGGCTTACTTACACTTGTCAGCCTAATTAATCTATTCCGCCCACCGAGCAATTTAACTAAGGGCGGCTCTTTTGGTCGTGCAGGTCTTGCGATACCTCTGTACGCAACTATGACAATTATCGCTGCGACATTCTTTTTCTTAGGGCTAGGTGAAGGCAACAAGCCAAACCCAGCCGCTCTAGGCATCTACCTAGATAAGCTTCTTGATCTATCTGACATGTTCTTGAACGTTGGGCTTTATGTCTGGATTGGTATGATGCTAAAGCAAACGCGTTTTGCGTCATTAGTATTGGCTCTCTTCAAACCCTGGAAAATGCCTCCGGAAATGCTCGCCTTCTTTGTAGTCGTGTTAGCCGCGATCCCAACCGCATATACCGGCGGTTCAGGCATCTTCGTTATCGCAGCAGGCGCGGTCATTTATCATGAATTGAGAGCGGCCGGGGCACGACGTCAACTTGCACTAGCAGCAACCGCAATGTCTGGCTCCATGGGTGTTGTATTACGTCCATGCCTACTTGTTGTCGTTATTGCGTTTATGAATAGAGAAGTAACGACTGACCAGCTATTCGGTTGGGGGATTTATGTATTCTTGCTAAGCGCCCTAATGTTCTTCATTGTATCTATGACGCTTAACCGTCAGAACAAAATTGAATTGGCATCACCGTCTGAAGCAGTTCCTGTCATGCTACAGAACATGCGCCCGCTAATTCCTTACGTTCTTTGTATGGTAGGTGTTGTTTTATTCTATCGCTTTGCAGTTAATGTCCGATTGGACGAATTCTCTGCAGCACGAATCCTTCCTATCATGATGCTTGCTTTCCTTATCTATGAGCATATTACAAAGAAAGATTCAGTTAGCGAAGACGGCAAATCTACTACACCTCATAAAGGCATCGAATCTTGCATTCGTGGCGCTACAAACCAAACCACTGCAGAAATTGGCGCTTTGTTGCTGCTAATTGGGTGCACAATTTGCCTAGGTGGAATGATAGAGCGCTCTGGTGTCGTTGAAATGTTCCCTCAGGATTTCACTAGCATTTGGACTGCCATGGGGCTGCTTGTATGCGTGCTGATTGTTATGGGGATGATCATGGAGCCATTCGGCGCCGTTATCTTAGTAAGTCAGACCATTGCACCTATCGCTTATCAAGCAGGGATCGACCCGGTTCACTTCTGGATGCTGACCCTAGTTGCATTTGAATTAGGCTACCTGAGCCCTCCAGTAGCACTGAATCATCTATTAACACGACAGGTTGTGGGTGAAGAAGAGGTGCTAAAAGCGACCTTATCAGAAGGTACATTTTATCAGCGTCATGAGAAGATACTCATGCCAATGATAACAATGGGTACTGTACTGGTACTCGTTGCCTTTGCCCCGCTGTTCTATCAAATGATGGGGCTAGGTAACTAGCTCTCCTAGCACTAAACCAAAGCCCTGCTCTTGCAGGGCTTTTTTATTGTCCAATAACAATACAAGGATCAAGGATGAAACTTCGTACTGTACCAATCGTTTTTCTGCTCAGTGTATCTTTTAGTTTTCAAGGGCACGCTACCGAAGCAAGTCATAAAAAAGAATGCCAGTCCATACAAAAACAAATAGAAAGAATTAACCAAAAGCGACGAGCGGGAGGAAGCAACAGACAGATGGAGCATTGGAAACGACAACGGAGGGTATTAAGTGATCGCGCCTATAAATTGCGATGTCATAAATTGAGGATAGCCTACTAAAATTGCGTATCGTTTATACATAAAAAAACCGACCCACTAGATAAAAGTAGGCCGGTTTTTTAACTTCGAGCGAAAACTTAAGCTTTCGGGCCCGCAGCAACGATCGCGTCAGACACATCAAACTTCTTAAAGTTTTCAACAAACTGAGAAATAAGGTCTGCTGCTTTTGCATCGTACGCAGCTGGGTCAGCCCATGTGTTTCTTGGATTCAATAACTTGTCATCAACACCCGATACAGACTTCGGAACATCTAAATTTAAGTTTTCAAGATGCTCAGTTTCTGTGTCAGCTAAAGCGCCACTCTGAATAGCACTGATAATACCGCGCGTAGTAGGAATACTAAAACGTTGGCCAACACCGTAAGCACCGCCAGTCCAGCCAGTGTTAACAAGGTATACTTTAGAGCCGAACTCTTCCATACGCTTCATTAACAACTCTGCATACTCACCAGCAGGGCGCGGGAAGAATGGTGCACCAAAGCACGTCGAGAAAGTAGACTTAAGTTTTGAGTCCGACCCCATCTCTGTCGAACCAACCAACGCCGTATAACCACTCAAAAAGTGATACGCCGCCGCTTCTTTAGTCAACAATGATACTGGCGGTAATACGCCCGTCATATCACATGTCAAAAACACAATAGCATTTGGCTCGCCAGCACGGTTCTCTAATACTCGCTTCTCAACATGTTCTAAAGGATAAGCACAACGACCATTTTCGGTTAAACTCGTATCTGTGTAATCTGGCGCGCGTTGGTCTGCGTCGATTACAACGTTCTCTACAATTGCACCGAAACGAATTGCATCCCAAATAATAGGTTCATTCTTTTGACTGAGGTCGATGGTTTTTGCGTAACAGCCGCCTTCGATATTGAATACAGTGCCCTTACCCCAACCGTGCTCATCATCACCGATGAGAAATCGCTCTGGATCTGCTGACAAGGTTGTCTTGCCGGTCCCGGAAAGACCGAAGAACAACGTTGTTTCACCATCTTCACCAACGTTTGCCGAACAGTGCATAGGAAGCACATCTTTTTCCGGGAGCAAGAAATTTTGCACCGAAAACATCGCTTTCTTCATCTCACCGGCGTAACGCATACCAGCAAGAAGCACTTTGCGCTGAGCAAAGTTAATCATTACTGTGCCGTCGCTGTTTGTGCCGTCACGCTCTGGAACACACTCAAAGCTAGCAACGTTTAGAATCTGCCACTCTTGCTTATCTGCAGGGTTGTACTGCTCTGGACGAATAAAAAGATTGCGCCCAAACAAGGTTTGCCATGCAGTTTCCGTGGTGACCTTAACAGCAAGGTAATGGTCCGGATCTGCACCAACATGTAAGTGAGAGATATAGCTGTCTTTTTCTGCAAGATACGCTTCTACACGCTCCCATAATGCATCGAATTTGTCAGCATCAAACGGACGATTAATTGGACCCCAACTAATCGCATCAGAGGTACTTGGCTCATCTACAATAAAGCGGTCCATTGGAGAGCGACCTGTTCTTTTGCCTGTGGTAACAACCAAAGAACCATTGGCAGCAAGCGTGCCTTCGTTGCGCTCAAGTGCATGCTCTACTAATTGAGCTGAGCTTAGATCAATAAAAGTGTTGCTCACTTCGACCTCACCTGGAATATGAATTTAGCTTGAGAGAGCTCAAGCCTCTAAAAATTTTGGGCGCCATTATGACAAATCGCTGTACAAAAAACGACTTAAAATATCACAGCTTGTAAATTATGCAGCATACCGCCATTTTTTGTATATCTAATGCGCTTTCCCCAAGCCAAAAAGAGTATTGATATGCTCTCTATTAAACTCGTAGTGCTGGCCACAAAACTGGCAATCGATCGCAATAACAGCTTCGTGCTCCAGAATATCCAGCGCTTCTTCTTGGCCCAGGGCCTTTAATGACGCTAGAGACCTTTCTTGTGAGCACGAGCATACGAACTCGACATGCTCAGAACCATAGACTCTCAGTTTCTCTTCGTGGAATAAGCGATGAAGCAAGGTGGCGTTATCGCACTCTTTGACCTCATCAAAAGATAAGGTGCTAGCAAGCTGCACAATACGGCCCCATGCATCTTGGTCTTCAATGAACTTATAATCTGGAAGTTTTTGCAGCATTAAACCGAAACACCCCTGGTCATCGGAACCGAACATAAAATAGGTATCTAACTGCTCCGAATACTTAAAATAGTCTGCCAAACACTCGCCCATCGTTGGCTTTTCCAAAGGCACAATACCCTGATATCGGTTGCCCTTATTCGGCTCAATCGTGATTGCTAACTGAGCTTTTCCAAGCATCTGTGTTAGATTCTCAAAGTTTTCTGCTGTGTCATCAAAATTTGCAATACTGCGAAACTCTCGGGTATTCGTTGCTTCAGCCATTAATAACGAAACAGGACCTTCACCTCTTGCATGAATGGCCAAACGCCCCTCAAACTTCAAGGTGCCTGTTAGCAAAACAGACGCGGCTGAAGTTTCAGCCAACAAAGCCTTTAACTGCTGAGGATAGTTCTTCGACGCACAGGCTTTTTGAAAACTCGCACCTAAACGCACAAACTCTCCGCGAACATGACAGTCGTCAAACATAAATTTTTGAAATGAATCGCCTTCTAACATTCTCTGCTCTCTACCTTAAACGTGCTTCGCGCTTTAACCCGCTCATGCAACTATTCTGAATTTTGATCTCGAAACCGGTGTATTAGTCTGCGGTCTCTCTTGTTGGGTCGTTTGAATGCAATCGGGCTGCCCTCTCGTTCTGCTCGGATTTGGGCTAACTTTTGCTCCCGCAGCACTTGGCTCGCTTGGGTCTCTTCAAAAAGTTCATTTGCAAGAACTGCATTTTTTCTTTGCCCCGACAGCCCTCGGACAATCACTGTTTTGTCTACCCACCCTTGGCGAATAGTCAACTCTGCGAGTAAGTCGACCGCTTTACCTGGCTTACAACGCTGACCATTATATTGGACCTTTCCGCCTTCTACAGCCTCTTTAGCAAGACTTCTAGTTTTAAAGAAACGCGCTGCCCAGAGCCACTTATCTAGCCTTACTTTCTCTTGCTCAGTCATGTTTGGGTAAAATATCCAAAAACGATTCTAGTAAAAGATAGTCACTTTCTATTCTGGCTTGCTTCTGGCTATCTGGCTTCGCGATCGAAACTAAGTGTATTAATCCCGCGGCCTTCGCAGAGCGCAAAACATCTTCGTTATCGTCAAAGAACACCGTAGTGTCTGGATCGTAAGGACGAACAGAATTAAGCGCTTTCCAAAACTCTGGATTCTCCTTTGGCAAACCTAAGTCATGAGAACAGATAATTTCAGAAATGTAATTCCCTAAGTCTGTGTGTTCCATTTTGATTTCAACACCAGCTCTATGAGAATTTGTCACGAGCACCACATCAAGATTTGCAGCATGCAGGGCTTCTAAAAATGTCTTAGCGTGGGGCCGGTAGGCAACCTTGTGCGTCACCTCTCGCTTAAGGGCCAAAAGGTCTATATCTAGTATGTCGGCCCAGTGATCAAAACAATACCACTTCAATGAACCTTTCAGATCAACAAAGTACGTTTCAAGATAATCACGCGCCTCTTGTTCAGTCATCGACTTCAATTCGGCATACCGAGCCGGCAGATGCTGTAGCCAAAAGTAATTATCGTAATGAAGGTCTAATAATGTGCCGTCCATATCCAAGAATACGGTCTTAATTTTTTTCCAGTCGAGCATGAAACTCTCTATACTCTGTCAGCTTTAGATAGCCACAGTTTAACCAAGCAAGGACCTTATGTCAGATTTAGCTGCTCTTATCACACCTTTAACTCAAATCGTAAAAGAGGCCGGACAGGCGATACTCAAGGTATACCATAGCTCGTCGCCGATAGAGGTAGAAAAAAAAGACGATAATTCACCTGTCACAAAAGCTGATTACGCTGCGCATAAAGTTATCGAAAAAGGCTTGCTCGCCCTTCCGATCCAATACCCCGTTTTATCTGAGGAAGGCGGCCTTCCTGATTTTAGTGAGCGGCAAACATGGACTCGCTACTGGTTGGTAGATCCGCTAGACGGCACAAAAGAGTTCATTAATAAGAATGGGGAGTTCACAGTAAACATCGCACTCATTGATAAGGGTGAGGCAATTCTCGGTTTTGTTTACGTTCCAGTGAAAAACATTCTTTATTACGGCGGGGTTGGCATAGGAAGCTTCAGATGCACCGAAGAAAATGAAGCGCCAATTCAAAAAGTGCCGCTAACCTTTAATAAGACGCTAAACGTTGTTGGTAGCCGAAGACATGGCGCTGAAGCGCTCGACACAATGCTAGCGAGTATTCGAGACCGATTCCCGTCTATTGAACTTGTAAGCATGGGAAGCTCTCTCAAAATCTGCGCCTGTGCTGATGGCAGTGCCGATTGGTATCCGCGTTTGGCTCTCACCAGCGAATGGGACACAGCCGCTGCTCATGCGGTGCTGCGAGCGGCCGGTGGAGAGATATTAGATGAAGCCTTGAAACCTCTCAAATACAATGAAAAAGATAGCTTGCTGAACCCGTACTTTCATGCCGTAGGAGACCGGAAGTTTGAGTGGGCCAGCTTGATTCCTCTCAAAGAGTAATAACCAACTAACATCGAAACAAATAAAAAACGCGCTTAATTAGCGCGTTTTTTATTTGTAATAACTATCTAAGTGAGAGTAGAGCTTTACTCTGACTCGTCTTCTTGTTCTACAGTCTGCGAAGCTTTACGACCATTCATCGTGCAACCTAAACAACGCACGAACGTTGTCTCAAACGGCCCTTCTACTAACACTTCGAAAGAATCACCAATATTCCCTCCCAAAGCTGAAAATGGAGAAGAAATAAGGAACAAACCCGCGCCAATAATTGTAGTAACAAGCATAACTGGACGGACAAAAATTGTATCGCCTGTCATCGCAAGCGCACTCGGCGTCTCATGAAGAGCATTCGCATGTCCTATGGTAGGCAAGGCCAGTACCAAACTAAATAATGCTGCGCTAATGAACTGTTTTAACTTATGGTGCATAGAGACTCCTCCAACTGTGCACAATCAAATCTCTGTTTCAAACTTATGATTCGATACTATTTAAAGATACTTCTAGCATTTTGCTTTAAGTGAATGATTTAACTATAGCTCTTATCTAGAAGCTGTCTAATCGAAAGCATAGGGATAAACAATAATTTTCAGCTAAGTTTGACAAATCGCACAAAACACAGTGCTACGGCCATTCTGACGTACTTCCTCTAAAGGCTTTTTGCAGCGCTTACACTCGTGGCCTGCTCGGCCATATACAAATAGCTTCTGCTGAAAGTAGCCCGGCTTTCCATCTCCTCCGACAAAATCTCTCAATGTTGTTCCGCCTTGCGCTATAGCCGAAGTAAGTACTCGCTTAATTTCATCAACAAGCTTTTGATATCGCTGCTGTGATATGCGACCCGCTGCTCGGCATGGGTGAATGCCTGCGAAAAACAAAGCCTCATTTGCATAAATATTACCCACACCCACCACCACATGGCTATCCATCACAAACTGTTTAATACTCGCTTTACGCTTACGCGATTTTTTATACAAATACTCAGCTGAGAACAAATCCGACAGCGGCTCTGGGCCCAAATGACTTATTAGAGAGTGCTGGGTCCACTCGTCTGACCATAAAACAGACCCAAATCTTCGAGGGTCGTTAAAACGAATAACCTTGTCTTGCATAACAAAGTCGACATGGTCATGTTTACCAATCGACTCATTCTTATCTAGTACCCGCATACTCCCAGACATACCTAAATGAACTAGTATCGCGCCTGACTCCAATTCAATAATAATGTATTTGCCCCGACGTTGAACCGACTGAACTCGCTGCGGCATTATCTGACTCAAGGATTCCGGCACGGGCCATCGTAAATTTGGGTTCCGCACCTCAAGTTTTATAATTGTCTGATGTTCAAGATAGGGTAGTATTCCCCTACGAGTCGTTTCTACCTCTGGAAGCTCCGGCACACTTTTTCCTTCTGCAATAGGGTGGGAGCCATCATTGTCTTCGATTACTAACAAACAGATCAAATATCTTGGTATCGATGCCGGCGGCACCTTTACTGATTTTGTGTTGCTAGACGGCATAAACAGCAGCACACATAAAGTGCTCTCTACTCCCGAAAACCCTGCCAACGCTATCATGCAAGGCATTAAAGAGCTCAATTTATTATGCAGTTTAGAAGATGGGTCGCTAAACATAGTGCACGGCAGTACCGTCGCGACAAATGCAGCACTTGAGGGTAAAGGCGCTAAAACCCTCTATATCGGCAACAAAGGCTTTAAAGACCTGCTTACGATAGGCAGACAAGCCAGACAAGAGCTGTATAACTTAAAGCCTAAACGCATCGAGCCGCCTGTTCCTAGCGAACTATGCATCGAAGTCGATTGTCGACGCGACTTTAAAGGCAAACCGCTCAAAACTCTGACGCCAGAAGAAATTAAACGCATTACTGAAAAAATCGCTGAACTGAAACCCGAAGCTATAGCGATTAATTTGCTTTTCTCATTTCTCAATGATGAAGATGAAAGAGCTCTAGAAGATGCCTTAACTGGTAAATATTTCGTCTCTCGCTCTTCTTTTGTATTGCCCGTTTATAAAGAATACGAAAGAGGCATTGCTACGTGGCTTAACGCGTCATTAGGACCTAGAGTGCAGGCTTATATGAACTCCCTGCAAGAGCAACTTGGAAGATGCCATGTCTCGGTTATGCAATCTTCAGGAGGTATCATTAGCATTGGAGAAGCTGCACAGCGCGCCGTGAACCTCTTGCTTTCTGGCCCTGCGGGCGGACTTTCAGCTGTTCGGCTTATTGGAAAAACAACCCATATCACTCAAATATTAAGCTTTGATATGGGTGGTACGAGTACAGACGTTGCCCTAATGGATAAAGATTTCCATCTAAGCAATGAAGGTCGCATCAAGCACTGGCCTGTAGCTGTTCCCATGCTGGAAATGGATACAATCGGCGCCGGTGGCGGTTCCATTGCATGGGTAGACGAAGCTGGCATGCTCCATATAGGCCCCGAATCGGCGGGATCAAACCCTGGGCCCGCATGCTATGGCCTCGGAGGCATTCGCCCAACGGTCACTGATGCAAATTTCGTTCTTGGACGTTTAGGAGAGTCTCCTAGCTTAGCCGGGCATATGAAATTAGACATTCAAGCCGCACAGACATCTATAGCAGAACTAGGACGGACTCTCGGTTTAGGAATACAAGAAACCGCTCAAGGGATTATACGTATTGCAGAAGAGCAAATGGGAGAAGCTCTGCACAACATTTCAGTGAAGCAAGGCTACTCGCCCAAACAATTCACCCTGTGTTGCTTTGGCGGAGCAGGTGGCATGCATGTATGTGCACTCGCAGACAGACTAAAAATGAGCAAAGCTATCGTACCCAAAAACTCTGGCGTGCTCTCTGCTTTCGGCATGCTTTCGGCACCACAGCTGCGTTTCATCACCCATAGTTTCGTACTTGAATTTAATCAGCAAACAATCGCCTTGATCGAACAAAGATTCACAGAGCTTGAAAGTAACCTATTAAGTTCCTTACCTGTATCTCAACAAACTAATTTACGGTTTGAACAGCACATAGAACTGCGGTATATCGGGCAAAGCTACACCATAAATGTACCCTTCGCCAAAAATTCAAATGACAAGTTCGAGGCGGAACATGAACGCAGATTTGGGCATAGGTTGAATAAGCCCGTTGAAGCCGTAAATTTAAATTTGGCCGCTCGAGGCCCAGAAGCAATTACTACCTTACCCGCAGTTGGAACCAACAATAGCGCTAACGAACCTTTAAACATATCTTCCAGAAACGACATCCAACACTACAATCGAGAAACACTGAGCATGAACCGAGCAGTCATGGGGCCTGCGATCATTTCTGAAAGAGAATCGACAACTTGGCTAGCCGCTGGCTGGAAGTGTGTAAGTGATGCTTACGGAAATCTACTGTTAAACAAGGTTTGATTTGCTATGATTAGCGCTTACGCGTGTAAGCGCAATTTTGATTAGAAGACTAGAGTGCGAGTATTATGAGTTTTGATTGGTGGATTAACGGGCTTCTTGACCTGAGCGTTTGGCAAAAAGTTGTCGCAACGCTTGTTCTTACGCAAATAACTATTGTGAGCGTTACCTTATATCTACATCGCCATTCAGCCCACAATTCTTTGGACCTCCACCCAGTTCTTAAGCATTTTTTCCGCTTTTGGCTTTGGCTTGCTACCGGCACCAATACAAAAGAATGGACGGCAATACATCGCAAGCACCACGCTAAATGTGAAACCAAAGACGACCCTCATAGCCCGGTAGTCAAAGGCATTAAGACGGTTTTCTGGCAAGGTGCTGAGCTTTATCGAGATGAAGCTAAAAACGAAGAAACATTGCGCCGCTTTGGACAAAGAACTCCCGATGATTGGGTCGAAAAAAATATCTACTCACACTATAAACTCAGCGGCATCGCTTTAATGGGTTTAATCGATGTCCTTTTGTTTGGCGTTGCAGGTATTACAGTCTGGGCAGTGCAAATGATTTGGATTCCCTTCTTCGCTGCCGGCGTTATTAACGGTCTTGGTCATTGGTGGGGATATAGAAATTTTGAGTGCAAAGATGCAGCAACCAACATTTCACCATGGGGCTTGTTAATTGGAGGCGAAGAACTTCACAACAATCACCATACATATCCAAATTCAGCAAAACTGTCAGTAAAGCCTTGGGAATTTGATATTGGTTGGATGTGGATCTGCATTTTTAGCTTTTTTGGTTTGGCCAAAGCAAGAAATATTGCACCTGTTCCTCAAACTGTCGCGGACAAAACCGAGTTAGACAAAGACGCACTTATGGCAATCGTCCACAACCGCTTTCATATTTTGTCTGAGTATCATCGCAATGTGATGATACCGACAATAAAAGAGCAGAAAGCTAAGATGCAGGCGCACGAAAGAGCAATGTTCAAGAAAGCAAAGCGCCTACTCAAAAAAGAACCTGTGTTAGTCAAAGAAAACGAATCAGACAAAATTGAAGTAATGCTTGAGCACAACGCTATTATTCGTACGATCTACGAAAAAAGCCAAGAGCTGCAAGAAATTTGGAAACGTCACCCAGGAAGCCGTTTTCAAGAAAAGCTGCAAGAATTAAGTGAATGGTGCCGACAGGCAGAGCAAAGCGGCATTGAATGCCTTGAAGAGTTTGCACAAAGCTTACGGGGTTATTCGCTAACACCATTAGCTGCATACAGATAGTAAGCTACTTGCCCGGCTTTCTTTTGCTTTAATTCTCGCCAAGCACTCGGCAAATTTATAAGTCCAAGCTCTTTTTCTGATTCAACATAGATAAGAGCTTCGCGACTTAATAAAGAAGAGCCTGCCAGCAACTCCATCACTTCAGACAATAACCCCTTTCGAAATGGCGGGTCTAAAAACACGACATCAAATGGCTCACCACTATAATTGGCTATCCAAGAGAGCGCGTCAGCTTGCAAGACAGATGCATTTGCTCCCAACAAATCAACGTTAGTACCAAGATAGCGCGTTGCTTCCTTTGAGGCGTCAATAAACTGGACAAAGTTCGCACCACGCGAAGCCGCTTCAAAGCCTAGCGAGCCACTTCCGGCAAACACATCTAACACACGAGCACCCTCAACCTTCCAAGACAGCCAGTTAAAAACAGTCTCTTTCACCCGATCTGTCGTTGGTCGCAAGCCTGGCAAATCCGGAAAGTTCAACCGCCGACTTCTAAATTCGCCACCTATCACACGAAAACTACCTAAACTAGATTTTTCATTCGACCGGTTTTTTTTAACTCGTCCAACCATTAAATTTTAGTCCTATTTGCTTTAATTACTGCACACATATTGGAAAGATACTGGTATTGTATGGCAGTCATAATATGTATCAATCCCTTGTCTCGGATTTACACCTTATAATCAAATAAAACCGGCACACTCGTTTATAAAGGCCTTTCATGGATACTCAAGTTATTTTTGGTTTAGCTGTCAGTGCATTCATACTGATCCTGTTTTTCCTTGACCTCAATTCTCGCAAACACAAAAGTCAGCAAACATCTTTTGCTAAGGTAACTCGAGAAAAACCCGAAACTTCCGTATTACCTGTCAGTAAAGAGGCTATTCAAGAAGTTCAAGAAGTTCAAGAAGTTCAAGAAGTTCAAGAAGTTCAAGAAGTTCAAGAGACTAATTTCTTTTCCCGCATTGTAACAGGCTTAAATCGCACTAGAGGGCAACTAAGTGAAGGCTTAAGCCAAATTATTCTTGGTAAAAAAGAGATTGATGACGAGTTACTTGAAGATATAGAAACACAACTATTAATGGCCGACATCGGCGTTGAAGCATGCACTCAAGTTATTCAAAACATTACAGAAAAATCCAAGCGTAATGAACTCAAAAGTTCCGAGGCCGTATATGCCAGCTTAAAATCGGAACTAAACGACCTGCTTATACAAGGCCAAGCACCGCTAGAGATCGACACTAGTCGCTCTCCGTACGTCATCTTAGTCGTGGGTGTTAACGGTGTAGGTAAAACGACGACCATCGGAAAAATGGCAAAGCGCTTCCAAAGCCAAGGGCATTCCGTAATGTTGGCCGCTGGAGATACGTTTAGAGCCGCAGCAGTTGAGCAACTGCAGGTTTGGGGTGATCGAAACCAAGTCCCCGTTGTCGCTCAGCATACTGGCGCCGATAGCGCTTCGGTTATTTACGATGCCGTTGAATCTGCAAAGTCCAAGAACATTGATATTGTCATTGCTGATACCGCAGGCCGTTTGCAGAACAAAGATAACTTAATGAGCGAGCTTGAAAAAGTCGTTCGCGTCATGCGAAAACTTGATGAAAGCGCCCCTCATGAAGTCATGCTCGTTCTTGATGCTGGAACAGGGCAAAACGCTTTAAGCCAAGCGCAGACTTTCCAGAAAGTAGTAGGCGTAACAGGCATTAGCCTAACCAAGCTAGACGGCACGGCAAAAGGCGGCATTATCTTCGCAATAGCTAAACAACTAGCCCTGCCCATTCGCTTCATCGGCATTGGCGAGCAGATCGATGATTTAAGACCTTTTGATTCCAATGAGTTTATTGAAGCCTTATTTGATGCACCAGCGGAAGCCAAATAACGCATGAGTGACATGATTCAGTTCATTAATGTAGGCAAGCGTTACGCAGATGGTCATGAGGCTTTGCGGAATGTTTCTTTTTCCATGCAACGGGGTGAAATGTCTTTTTTGACAGGTCATTCTGGCGCAGGAAAAAGCACCCTATTAAAACTAATCATGCTAATGGAGCGCGCTAGTCGTGGCCAAATCACCGTTGGGAATCAAAACTTAGCACGTATTCCTCGCCGACAAATTCCATATTTTCGCAGACATGCCGGCGTCGTATTTCAAGATCATCGGCTTTTATTCGATCGTACCGTGTTTGATAACGTTGCGATTGCTCTTGAAGTATCAGGAACCCATCCAAGAGAGATTGCGAAGCGAGTGCGTGCGGCTCTCGATAAAGTAGGCTTACTGAACAAAGAAAAACTCACCCCTATCCAGTTGTCGGGTGGAGAGCAACAACGGGTTGGTATCGCTAGAGCCGTAGTAAACAAACCACCTATTCTTTTGGCAGACGAACCAACCGGAAACCTAGATCCCGAGCTCTCTGCAGAGATTATGAAGCTGTTCTCTCAGTTTAATCAGGTCGGCGTTACAGTGCTAATCGCTAGCCACGACTTAGAACTCATTTCGACAATGCCTTTTCGCGTTATCGAACTTAGCCAAGGACATATCGTATCTGGCAATAACGTCACTGAAAGCGCGGCGCTGTAATGAAAACAAAGAATCAGAAAACAAGGGCATCAAAGAGTGGTGCGCAAATGGACACTAAAAAGCCTTTACTAGGTAGCTATTTTGGCAACCACTTAAAGTCTTTGCGCCACACTCTAGAAGAGCAGAAAGCAAGACCCGTAGCATCGTTTTTCACTTGTTCAGTCATAGGAATAGCGATTCTGTTGCCCACTCTACTAGGGATACTTCTCCTTAATATTTACAGTGCCGACTTAGATTGGGATGGCTCAGCTCAGATCACATTATTCCTAGATCAAAACACCTCCACTATAAAAGCGCATGAACTGATAAAAACCTTGGAAGCTGAGTCCTCCATCGCAGAGGCTGCATTCATAGACAAAGACGCAGCCTTGGAAGAGTTTAAAGCGCTATTTAAACTCTCCAAGACCTTAGAGCACCTAGATAGAAACCCTCTTCCGCATAGCATTGTCGTTAAGCCTAGCTCCGAAGTCATGACTCTCGAAGACGCAGAGCAATTAAGAGACAGACTAGGAGTTCACAAAATCGTTGATCAAATCCAACTAGATGTGATGTGGGTACAAAGACTTCGATCAATTAGCGGCTTTCTCGAACGCAGCACCTGGCTACTAGCCCTAATGCTTGGATTCGCAGTGATCCTTATTCTTGGCAATACCGTGCGCTTAGCGATCGAAAATAAAAAAGATGAGATTGCGGTTTTAAAGTTAGTTGGAGGCACCGATGCTTTTGTATGCCGCCCCTTTCTATATATGGGTATCTTCTTTGGCCTCGGTGGCGGCTTGGTCGCTATCGTACTGTGCTCTGTTGTTCTTTGGATTCTAGGCGGGCCCATTGAGAGTCTCGCTATTTCTTATCAAAGCTCGTTCCGGCTAAGCGGTCTAAGCTTTGAATCAACCTTTTTGATCCTGTTTCTTGGCGCAGTTTTAGGTTGGTTTGGAGCTTGGCTAGCGGTTCGCCGGCACATCAACGAAATTGAACCAATTTAGCGCTTATGAAGTATAAATATTTGAGCATTTCTAATGCAGCGAAAAGTGAACTTTTTGCTAGACTTGTTAGTCTGAAGTACTAAATGTTAAGATCAAAGGTCGCATAATAAAGGGGAATTTAATGGGTACTAGCTTAAAACCGGTGGATATGCTGATTCCAGGTGGGAACCTCGAGTCTTATATTCAGTCCGTTAATGGCATTCCTATTTTATCGGTTGAAGAAGAACGGGCTCTAGCCGAAAGACTGCACGACGAAAATGACCTAATCGCAGCTCGACATCTTGTTATGTCCCATCTGCGTTTTGTGGTGCATATTGCAAAAAGTTATTCTGGATACGGTCTAGCCCAAGCCGACCTTATCCAAGAAGGTAACGTTGGCCTAATGAAAGCCGTAAAGCGCTTTAATCCTGAGTTCGGCGTGCGCCTCGTATCATTTGCTGTCCATTGGATAAAAGCTGAAATACACGAGTTTATTTTACGCAACTGGCGTATTGTTAAGGTTGCTACAACAAAAGCTCAACGCAAGATGTTCTTTAACTTACGCAGTTCCAAGAAAAGATTGGCTTGGTTTACTCATGATGAAGTTCAGTCTGTTGCACATGACCTCGGCGTCGAGCCAAAAGTCGTTCGTGAAATGGAAGGTCGACTAAGTGCTCATGACGCTTCATTTGATGCCGGTGCTGACGATGATGATGACAGTGCCTTCCTAGCCCCTGCAAATTATTTAGAAGATCACAGCATGGATCCTGCGCGCAGGGTCGAGCAGGCAGACGCTGCTTTCGATTCTCATAGCCGCTTAACAGAGGCATTAAAAACGCTTGATGAACGCAGCCTCGACATACTTACAAAGCGCTGGCTTAACGATAGCAAGGTCACTTTGCACGATTTAGCTGCCGAGTATGGTGTTTCAGCCGAACGCATACGGCAATTAGAAAAAAATGCCATGAAAAAAGTAAAGGTATTAATGGACGATTAAAGTCCTGCTTTACTTAAGAACCGCCAATCTGGCGGTTTTTTTGTTTCCGGTAACAACTTTAACTCTTAAGAAGACGACGTCATGACGAATATTGCTCTGCTCGGAGTTGGCTTGATGGGTAAGCCAATGGCCAAAAATTTACTCGAGGCTGGGTTTTCATTGCACTTATGGAACCGGACCCAATCAAAACTAGACGCATATCGTGATCGGGCTAAGTGCCACACAAGCCCCGACGAAGCAGTTAAAGAAGCAGACATAAGCATCATCATGCTCGAAAATGGCTCAGTTGTGGACCATGTTTTATTTGAACAGCAAACCTTTAAGGCTTTTAAACCTAGCAGCCTCATTATCGACATGAGCTCCATACCGCCCGAACTAGCTCGTGAACATTCAGTGAGGCTTTCGGAACTTGGATTAAATTATATCGACGCCCCAGTTTCAGGTGGAACTGTTGGCGCAAAAGAAGCCAGTCTAGCAATTATGGTTGGCGGCAGCAGACACGCATTCGAAGCGGCGAAGGAAGTGTTTAAAGCTTTAGGCAAGGCAACTTATATCGGTCAAAGTGGATGCGGGCAATTAGCCAAACTCGCGAATCAAGCGATTGTTGGTATTACTATCGGAGCCGTTTCTGAAGCACTAATGCTTGCTGCAAAAGGTGGTGCAGACCCTAGCGCTGTCCGAGAAGCGCTAAGCGGCGGCTTTGCAGCCAGTCGTATACTTGAACTTCATGGGCAACGCATGATCGAAGGTGACTATACTCCCGGTGCAACTAGTCGTGTTCAACTTAAAGATATGCGCACGATCCTTGATGAAGCCGCGCATCAGAAGTTAACCCTTCCATTGTCGCAAAAGACTCATGACAGTTACCTTTCTCTTGTCGCTAGCGGCAATGAGAACCTAGATCACAGCGGATTAATGGTTGAGCTAGAACGCCTAAATCAAACGCAATTTCGCAACGACACATAAACTATGCCTAAATTTGCTGCTAATCTCTCCATGCTATTCCAAGAGCACTCTTTCTTAGATCGTTTTGCAGCAGCGCGGCATTCAGGTTTTTCTTATGTAGAATATCTATTTCCATACGACTATCCAAAAGAAACCTTAAAAAGGGCTCTCGATGAAAGCAAACTTCAACAAGTGCTTTTTAACCTTCCTCCTGGAGATTGGTCTAAAGGGGAACGGGGTATTGCGTGCTTACCCGATCGCAAAGCAGAATTCCGCGAAGGTTTAGACAAAGCAATTCACTACGCACTTCACCTAAATGTTCGCCGCTTAAACTGTCTTTCCGGGCTTCGCTCAAGCCAGTTCAGCGAAACAGAAATGTGGCAAACGCTCACTGAAAATTTACGCTACGCCGCTAATGAACTTGAGGCACACAATATAGAGTTGGTCTTTGAAGCCATCAATTCCCGAGTCGATATGCCTAATTTTTTTATCGACACGCTTGAACGAAGCAGAAAGTTAATTGCGGACGTTAATCATCAAAACTTAGGCATACAGTTTGATATTTATCATATGCAGATTATGCATGGGGATATTATACGCAACCTTGAACAGCACAAGGCACACATAAAACACATCCAGTTCGCAGACAATCCAGGAAGACATGAACCAGGCACCGGCGAGCTAAACTTCAAAACCATTTTTTCTTGGCTTGATTCGAATCATTATAAGGGCTTTGTAAGTGCAGAATATCTGCCAGAATCAGACACAGCTCGCTCTCTAGCTTGGTTACAAACATTTAACTAGTTGCTAATTTAGGGGCTATGTTAAAACCCAAGGGGTCTTTGGTGAAAGAAAATAGCGCTAGTTTAGTGCAATAGGTTTTATAATGAGTTGGTGGGGTAAAGTAATTGGTGGAGCTTTAGGCTTTGCTGTCGTAGGGCCCATTGGTGCATTACTTGGCGCGGCTATCGGCCATAGCTTCGACAAAGGTCTTTCTGGACTTGAAGGCTTTTCACCGGGTATCGCTAATCAGGAAAAAATTCAGGCCGTTTTTTTCACAGCAACCTTTTCGATCATGGGTCGCATTGCGAAAGCCGATGGAAAAGTAAGTAAAGAAGAAATCGCCGTTGCACAAGATACAATGGCCAGAATGCAGCTAGATAAAGAACAAAAAGCTGCTGCTCAAAACCTTTTTTCGAAGGGTAAAGAAGAAAGCTTTGATTTCATTGAAATTGCAAAGCAACTGCGCAAAGAGTGCGGCCGCAATAAGAACCTTCTGCAAATGTTCTTGGAGATTCAGATCGCGACAGCACTGGCAGACGGAGATTTACATCAACAAGAGCAGGGAATTCTATTAGAGCTCGCAGCAATACTTGGTTTCAGCCAATTTCAGTTTCAACGTTTATTGGCAATGGCCGTTGCTCAAAGTCGGTTTTATCGAGGTAGTAACTCTAGCCGGGGCTACGCTATGACCAGTGATAGAATCGACGGAGCGTACGAAGTGCTTGGCGTAGACGCCACTTGCACTGACCAAGAGTTGAAACGCGCTTACAGAAGGCTCATGAGTCAGCATCATCCGGATAAGCTTGTGGCTAAAGGCTTGCCAGAGGAGATGATGAAATTAGCAACAGAAAAAACACAACAAATAAAAGAAGCTTATGACACAATTAAGCAGAATCGACAAGAATAGTAGAGGTTAGAAAATGCGCGTATTAGTAATAGAAGACGATAAAGACGTTGCCGCGTATTTAGTAAACGGCTTAAAAGAAAATGATAACGTTGTAGACCACTCTGGGGACGGTAAGGAAGGTTTACTTCTAGCCGCCAGCGAAAGCTACGACGTAATGATCATCGACCGCATGCTTCCAGGCATGGACGGCTTGTCTATCATTAAAACCATTCGAGCTACTGGGAACAAAACACCGGTTCTAATCCTCAGCGCATTAGGCGACGTGGATGACAGAGTTGAAGGCTTACGTGGTGGTGGTGACGACTACCTAACTAAACCTTTCTCATATACAGAATTATTAGCTCGTCTTGAAGCACTAGTGAGACGAGGCGCAAGCTCAGGATCGGAGCAAATCACGCATTTAGCTGTCGCCGATTTAGAAATGGATTTACTCGCTCGCACAGTCAAACGTGCCGGCCAGAAAATTGACCTGCAGCCTCGTGAGTTCCGCCTATTGGAATATTTAATGAAGCACGCCGGTCAAGTGGTCACGCGAACAATGCTGCTTGAACAAGTTTGGGACTATCACTTCGATCCACAAACTAACGTCATCGATGTGCACATCAGTCGACTTCGTTCAAAAATCGATAAAGACTTTCCCAAGCAACTGCTCCAGACAGTTCGTGGCGCAGGATATATTTTGAGTGAAGATTCTTAGTCTTCTAAGAACACATACCTTTCAACTGGCGATTATGTACATGGTACTTTTCGCCACGTCTGTTTTCATTTTGATGGGCTTCATCTATTGGGCAACGGCGGGTTATATGTCGAGCCAAACCGATGAAACCATCGAAGCCGAAATCATAGGCCTTGCTGAACAGTATCAGCGACAAGGCTTGAATGGCTTAATCAGCGTCATTCGCGAACGTGTTGCTCGTGACCCCAATGGTAAAGCCGTCTATCTATTTACGGCTCGAGACTTTATAAAGCTCGCGGGAAACATCAGCAAATGGCCAGAAGGTGGAGACGTTCAAGACGGCTGGCTAAACTTTACTCTCAATGAAGAACTCGGCTGGGAAAGTGAAGCACCTAGACCAGCAAGGGCACGCGTATTTATTGTGCCGGGCGGGCTGCGGCTTTTAGTTGGTCGTGACGTCAATGAGTTCATGGCCGTTAAAGAGTTGGTTGAGCGCGCGATCAACCTCGGCATGGCCATTACCTTCGGCCTGGCGATGCTCGGCGGCATCATGATGAGTCGAAGCACAGCCAAACGCATAGAAATCATCAACCAAACTAGCCAAAAAATCATGAAAGGAAATCTGGCCTTACGGATTCCGAACCGTGGGACCAACGACGACTTTGATCAACTCTCTCGCAACCTGAACGAGATGCTAGATAGAATCGTGCAACTCATGGATGGTATACGACATGTCTCAGATAATATCGCTCATGACCTACGTACACCCTTAACTAGACTCCGCAATCAATTAGAAAACACACTCATCAAAGTACAAGGTGAAGAAGAACGAGAGTTAGTCGCTAACGCGGTGGCTGAAGCCGATCAACTGCTCGCTACCTTTAACGCCTTATTGCGTATTGCGCGTCTCGAGATGGGTGGACGCTCTGCAAATTTCAAGGCATTTAACCTTTCGGAACTCGTTTCAGATGCGGCTGAACTCTATGAAGCTCTAGCAGAAGACAAGCAGCAGACTCTAACGATTCAAATCAAAGCAGATCTCGAATACTTCGGCGACAAAGACCTGCTTTTCCAAACCCTAAGTAACTTAATCGACAACGCAATTAAATACACACCGGAAGGCGGAAACATCGAGATTGGGCTAGACTCTTCGCCAAAAAATATTGTGCTCCGCGTTGCCGACTCGGGAATAGGTGTACCGGAAGACGAAAGAAACCGCGTGTTCGATCGTTTTTATCGTGTTGCTAAGAGTCGCTCTTTGCCGGGCAATGGACTTGGTTTAAGCCTAGTACAGGCGGTTGTTGAGCTTCATCAAGGTCGCATCGGCTTGGGAGACAACGAACCAGGGCTTTCTGTTGAATTGATTTTGCCGGCTCTTGCTCCGGAGAAAACGAAGCAAGAACAGCAAACAGCATGAGAATTGCTTAAGCGTTTTGCTTAATACGCGCGTAAGCATAAGTCGCTGGAAAGCTAAGAACTTCAATGCCACTTTTGGCATATTTTTCAGCTAAGGCAATTGTTGAAACAACATTCGCTTTAGTACTTTCTACTCTCGCATTAAGGCTATCTAATTCGCCCTCTATACGTTTTTGCCCAAACATAAAGCGCGCAATCAATGTATGGCGATTAATCTGGTTCTCGACGCCAATTTCGTCAAGTTGAAAACCAATTGCATCAATTTTCTGCAACATTGTATTACCAAGTGCTTCTATACGTTTGTTCATAATTTGCCTCATTCTTTAGCTTAACCATGGTTGACGCGAACTTTACGTATTTTAGCTAGGTGGTTCAACCTATAAAATACCTTCGCGCCTTGGATAATTGATTTGTCTCACTCTTGGTTTCGCTTTATCGTACAAGAGTTTTTTCGTTCCAACGCTCCGGAGACCACTCGATGAAATACAATAATATTTTAGAAACCATCGGTAACACGCCGCATGTTCGTATTAACCATCTCTTTCGTAATGACATTGAAGTTTGGATGAAAGTAGAACGCTTTAATCCTGGTTCAAGCATTAAGGACCGAATTGGTTTAGCAATGATAGAGGCAGCCGAGAATGAGGGTATTATAAACAAGGACACCGTCATAATTGAGCCAACTTCGGGTAATACCGGGATAGGGCTCGCGCAAGCGGCAGCCGTTAAGGGCTACCGTTTGATTCTGTGCATGCCTGAATCTTTTTCGATTGAACGTAGACGCTATATGAAGGCTCTAGGCGCCGAATTAGTGCTCACTCCAAAAGAAAACGGTATGCCTGGTGCGATAGCGAAAGCAGCAGTACTAGTTGAGCAAACACGGAATGCCTGGATGCCACAGCAATTCGAAAACCCAGCAAACGTGGATATTCACCGAGAAACAACGGCGCAGGAAATAATCCAAGATTTTCCTGAAGGTATTGATTATCTAATCACAGGCGTTGGGACAGGCGGTCATATTACAGGCTGTACGCAAGCGTTGAAGAAGAGGTTTTCTAGCATGGAAGCCTATGCTGTAGAGCCCGAAAAAAGTCCTGTAATTAGCGGAGGACAAAAAGGTCTGCACCGCTTACAGGGAATTGGAGCGGGATTTATTCCAGGCAATTTGGACGTTTCTTTGTTAAACGGAACCATACAAGTTAGTGAAGAAAACGCGTTTGATATGGCGCGTCTATGCGCAGTTAAAGAAGGTATTTTTGTGGGTATTTCGTCGGGTGCGAGCCTAGCCGCAGTTAAACAGAAGGAAGCTGACTTCGCGCCGGGTAGCCGAGTTATTGTGTTCAGTTACGATACAGGTGAACGGTATCTTTCAATAGACGATCTATTTCCGGCTTAAACAAGCTAATCTTCGTACAGGTGGTGAAGAATGTTATACATTGTTCGCCATCCAATTCCACTATTAGGGTTTTATGTCTCGCTACCGACCACCTAGAAAACCTAGTTCTCCGTATATTACTCCTGAGGGCGCGAAAGCGCTGCGCGATGAATTACAGTACTTATGGAAAGATAAGCGCCCAGTCGTCACAAGGGCAGTCTCTGAAGCGGCGGCACAGGGCGACCGATCTGAAAATGCAGAATACATCTACGGCAAAAAGATGCTGAGAGAGATCGACGCGCGCATTCGATTTCTAACGAAGCGTTTGGACTACATTCAAGTCATCGACCGGATACCCGAAGATCTAGAAAAAGTGTTCTTTGGGGCGTGGGTGACCCTCGAGCCTTCCCTATCTGACTGCGACGCTCGGTGTTACCGTATTGTCGGTGCAGACGAATTTGACTTAGAGAAAGGCTTTATTAGCGTAGACTCGCCTTTTAGTAGGCAAATAATCGGACAATGCCTAGATGATGAAGTAGAACTGATGATTGATGGCGAGAAAGTGTTATTTTATATCTCCGACGTTCGTTATGAAGCTAAGGAATAAATATGCCTGGCCTTTCTTGTCATAATTTTGTTTGCATAAGCTGGATAGTGTTCGCGCAATGCTTTGCTCTAACGGCTATTTCGGAGGAGTTGAGCTTTGAAGAATGGGAATCTTCTATCGAAAGTAACATTGGTGAGAAAAAGAGCAGCATTGAAGATTTCCCACTGACACCGGTTACGAGTGAAGAACTGTCGAATGCGGCTATTAGTGATGCACTGCCTGTGCGCTCGACCGTAAACGGAAAACCTGCGTTTAAAGTGATGAATGACAAGGAAAATCAGTCAAAAGAAGGACGAACGCAAGATCTTCTGTCAGAACAAGACACCGAACAGAGTTTCATTGATACACCCTTGCTACCGCAAGAGGTCAACTTTCAACAAGACATTTATGCTGCACCCGACGGCCGGGAACTGCAGCATAATAATCACGCCTTTGAACGGCCGTAGTTATTCAACTGTGACTGATTTTGCAAGGTTTCTAGGTTGATCTACATCAGTACCCTTAAGAACAGCCACATGGTACGACAAAAGCTGAAGCGGAATCGTATAGACAATTGGCGCAATATAGTCATTTACTGAAGGGATAGTCATTAGATGAATTCCATCATCACTGGAGATCGATGCGTTTTCATCTGCAAATACAAATAGCTCGCCACCTCTTGCTTTCACTTCTTGTAAATTCGATTTCAACTTCTCTAGTAAGTCATTGTTTGGCGCAACCGTAACGACCGGCATGTCTGCGTCAACTAGCGCCAAGGGACCGTGTTTTAATTCGCCTGCTGGGTAGGCCTCCGCATGAATATAGGAAATCTCTTTTAGTTTCAAAGCACCCTCCATTGCAACAGGGTACTGTGTACCACGCCCTAGAAATAAGCTGTGGTGCTTCTCAGCAAAGTGCTCCGATAATTTTGCAATCTGTGGGTCTAAAGCGATGACATCACTTAAGATCTTAGGTAGTTGGCGCAGCGCCGTAACAATCTCTATTTCTTTGTCTTCCGTAAGCCCATTTCTACGTGCAAGCGCCGTGGAGGCGATCAGTAGAGCGACTAACTGAGTTGTAAATGCTTTGGTTGAAGCGACACCAATTTCTGGGCCAGCATTAGTCATAATACAAAGATCGGACTCTCTAACAAGGGAGCTACCTGGCACGTTGCATACAGCGAGCGCGGCAAGAAAACCAGATTGCTTTGCCTGTTTCAGAGCCGCAAGCGTATCAGCAGTTTCGCCAGATTGAGAAATTGTGATAAATAAAGTGCCCTCGCTAATCACATGCTTTCGATAACGATATTCACTAGCGACTTCTACCTGGCAGGGAATACCGGCCAGATCTTCGATCCAATACCTGGCTACAAGCCCCGCGTGGTAACTCGTGCCACACGCGACGATTTGAATATTTTTTACTTGGTCGAAAATAACGCCAGCTTCTGCACCAAATGCTTGGGCCAACACGTGTTTGTCTGAAAGACGGCCTTCCATTGTTGCCGCTACGACCTTTGGCTGCTCGTAAATTTCCTTCATCATGTAATGACGGAATTCACCTTTATCTGCCGAGTCATGACCGTGTTCATAGAGCACGATATCGCGACTAACAATTTTCTCAGCGCTATCCCGAATCACGAGGGATTCTTGAGTTACCTCAACGATATCGCCCTCTTCTAGAAAGATGAAACGGTCGGTGACCTGCAAGAGTGCTAATTGATCTGAAGCTAAGTAATGTTCGCCTATACCAACACCTATTACTAATGGGCTACCCATGCGCGTAGCAATGATCTTACCTGGGTAATCATTATGAATAACACAAAGTGCGTAAGCGCCCCGAAGGTTTGTTTTTGCTGTCGTGACAGCACTCAAAAGATCTGGTGCTGTCTTTAGTTCATGGTGAATTAGATGAGCAACGACCTCAGTATCGGTTTCACTTGTAAAAACATAACCTAAGTCAATCAGTTCTTTTCGCAGATCTTCGTAATTTTCAATGATGCCGTTGTGCACGATAGCAAGGTCATTCCCTGACATATGAGGGTGCGCGTTCTCAACACTGGGTTTACCGTGTGTTGCCCACCGTGTATGAGCGATGCCCATATGGCCTTCAAAAGGATCAGATTTCAAAGCCAATTCAAGCTCTGCAACCTTTCCAACTGCCCGCTGCCGGCTAAGCTGTGACTGACTAATGATTGCAAGACCAGAGGAGTCGTAGCCTCGGTATTCAAGGCGTTTTAGTCCTTCTAACAATATTCCAGATACATTTCTTTGAGCTACCGCACCAACAATGCCACACATAGTTTATCCTTTTACTTCTTTACGGGTTTCGTCCAACCACTAATATTGGTTTGTCTTGCTCTCGCAACTGCGAGTTGGTTGGGCTCGACTGGCTTCGTGATCACTGACCCGGCACCGACTGTCGCGTTATCTCTAATTACGACTGGAGCGACTAGAGATGAATTTGAGCCAATAAAGACTCCATCTCCAATTTCGGTTTTGAATTTATTAACGCCGTCATAATTGCAAGTAATCGTACCGGCGCCGATATTTGAATTTTCACCAATTATCGCATCCCCGATATAACTGAGATGATTAACCTTAGAGCCGCGTCCAATCTCACATTTTTTGGTCTCAACAAAATTACCTATCTTGGTATTGTCTTTCAGTATAGTCGCAGGGCGCAACCTTGCGAAAGGACCAATAACAGCGCCGGATCCGACGATACTATCTTCAATAATGCTGTTTGGTTTAACAATGGTACCGGGGCCGATCGTGCTGTTAATGATAATGCAATTTGCGCCAATTTTGGCCCCATCACCTAAGGCAACATGACCCTCAAAAATGCAGTTTAAATCGATAACCACATCAATGCCTGCCGCTAGGGAGCCGCGGATATCAATTCGGTTCGGGTCGAATAGACTAACACCCGCTAATAAAAGTTGTTCTGCTTGTTGAGACTGATACCAACACTCTAATTCGCAAAGTTGGAGCCTATCATTTACGCCTTGGACCTCTTCGATAGAGTCAGGTTGTTCTGCTTCGACTTCGTTACCTTGATTAACCGCTAGTTCAACTAGGTCTGTAAGATAATACTCGCCCTGCGCGTTTTTATTGGAGAGTTGCGGTAGCCATGCATTGAGATTGCTTCCACGGACACACATTATCCCGGTATTAACTTCAGTAACAGCCAGCTGATCTGAATTTGCATCTTTCTGTTCAACAATCGCAACGATTTCATCTGCCGCGTTTCGAATGATACGGCCATATCCACTCGGGTCGTTTAGCTCGACTGTGAGCAAGCCCAAGGTTTCGTTGTCTACCAGTGCAATCAAGCGTTTGAGCGATTCGGCGCGGATAAGGGGAACGTCGCCGTACAACACAAGAACCGTAGCGTCATCCGGTATAGTCGGCGCTGCCTGAGCCACTGCATGGCCTGTCCCTAATTGCTCTAGTTGTTCATGCCAATTAATGCTTTGGTCTAAAAAGGCCGTTCTGATCTGATCCGCCTCATGGCCTATCACAACATGAAGGGCCTTGGGACTTAATCCCGTCGCTGTGTCGAGCACTCGTTCCAGCATCGGTTTGCCTGCAAGTGGGTGCAATACCTTAGGGATGGATGACTTCATGCGAGAACCCTTTCCCGCGGCTAAGATGACAACATGTAAATCCATAACAAATCTCTGTAA
This sequence comes from Oleiphilaceae bacterium, assembly GCA_034110885.1. Classification (GTDB taxonomy): domain Bacteria; phylum Pseudomonadota; class Gammaproteobacteria; order Pseudomonadales; family Oleiphilaceae; genus PZPK01. The sequence continues at coordinate 21,381 of JAWUYI010000074.1, read as the reverse complement.
GCTTGCTAGTATCTTTAACTGTTTAGTCTAGCCGATCCTAGCCATATATTTTGGAAAACAAAAAAGGCAGCTAAAAGCTGCCTTCCTATACACTCGAAAGTGTCAATGCCGATTGCGCAACTGTCGTATTGCTCGAATACGTGCAGACGTTTCTGCAAGCAAGGCTGATGCTCTTGAATAATCCATTTCTGAACTTAAATTCGCAAACGCTCTTTCTGCCTCTTTCTGTGCTTCAATTGCTGCTGCTTCGTCAATATCATCCGCTCTTTGTGCAGTATCTGAAAGAATTGTCACGAGGTTCGGTTGAACTTCCATATACCCACCGGATACATAGAAAACTTCTTCTTCACCACCTTGCTTAACAATTCGAACAGGTCCCGGCTTCAAGCTAGTCATCAACGGAGCGTGACCAGGTGCAATACCCAAATCACCAAGTTCACCTGCGGCCACAATAAGCTCAACTCGACCTGAGTAAATCGACTCTTCTGCGCTTACGATGTCACAATGCACACTAATACCCATAAGTATTCTTCCTATATGACTGAATTGCCCCATTTCTGGGGCAATATTCGTCAAGCCAATTACATGGCTTTCGCTTTCTCAATCGCTTCGTCAATCGAACCAACCATGTAGAACGCTTGTTCAGGCAGGTCATCGTGCTCACCACCAAGAATGCCTTGGAAGCCACGGATAGTATCTGCGAGAGATACATACTTACCAGGTGAACCAGTGAACACTTCTGCTACGTGGAATGGTTGAGACAAGAAACGCTCAATTTTACGTGCACGAGATACTGTCAGTTTGTCTTCTTCTGACAATTCGTCCATACCTAGAATCGCGATAATGTCCTTAAGTTCTGCATAACGCTGGAGAACCGTCTGTACACCTCGTGCCACATCGTAGTGCTCTTGACCGATTACTAGTGGGTCAAGCTGACGAGAGGTGGAATCTAGAGGATCGATCGCCGGGTAAATACCCTTTGAAGCAATGTCACGACTCAATACAACTGTTGCATCCAAGTGTGAGAACGTTGTCGCAGGAGAAGGATCCGTCAAGTCATCGGCAGGTACATATACCGCTTGGATAGATGTGATTGAACCAGCTTTAGTTGACGTGATACGTTCCTGAAGAACTCCCATTTCCTCTGCAAGTGTAGGCTGATAACCAACCGCAGAAGGCATACGACCAAGCAGTGCAGATACTTCCGTTCCTGCTAGCGTATAACGGTAGATGTTATCGACAAATAGTAAAACGTCTTTACCTTCGTCACGGAACTTCTCTGCCATCGTCAAACCAGTAAGCGCAACGCGCAATCTGTTTCCTGGAGGCTCGTTCATCTGACCATAAACCATCGCTACTTTTGATTCAGTAGGGTTTTCTAGGTTTACAACGCCAGCTTCCTGCATTTCGTGATAGAAATCGTTACCTTCACGAGTACGCTCACCAACACCCGCGAATACTGAAAGACCTGAGTGCTTCAGTGCGATGTTGTTGATCAATTCCATCATGTTTACAGTTTTACCAACACCGGCACCACCGAACAATCCGACTTTACCGCCCTTCGCAAACGGACACACAAGGTCGATTACCTTGATGCCTGTTTCAAGCAATTCAGCACTTGCTGCTTGGTCAGCATAAGAAGGCGCCTTACGGTGAATTGGCATACGCTCTTGCTCGCCAATGTCGCCACGCTCATCAATAGGACGTCCGAGAACATCCATAATACGACCTAGCGTTTCGATTCCGACAGGAACAGAAATGGGTGCACCCGTGTTAGAAACGTCTAATCCACGCTTCAAACCTTCAGTACTACCCATTGCTATTGTGCGTACTACGCCATCGCCTAATTGTTGTTGAACTTCGAGTGTGGTCTGACCACCCTCTACCATCAACGCATCATAAACATTAGGTACGGAATCACGCGCGAATTCGACGTCTATGACCGCTCCTATAATTTGTACGATACTTCCGCTACTCATGTCCGGTTCCTCGTTAAAATAATATTCTCTTCTGACCTCGCATAATGCGCGGTCTAAAATCACTTAAAGCTGCGTTATACCGCTGCAGCGCCACTCACGATTTCTGAAATCTCTTGTGTGATAGCTGCCTGACGGGCTTTATTATAAATAAGCTGTAGCTCGTTTATAATGTCGCCAGCGTTATCCGTTGCGCTCTTCATTGCGACCATACGTGCAGCTTGCTCACAGGCTACATTTTCTACAACACCTTGATACACTTGCGACTCGATATAACGTGTCAAAAGTCCATCTAGAAGGTCTTTCGCTTCTGGTTCGTAGATGTAGTCCCAGTGGTGCTTCATTTCGTCTGCTTCAAGTGCTTCAAGAGGCAAAAGTTGGTGCACAGTAGGTTCTTGCGTCATTGTCGTGACGAAGGTGTTATGCACAACATACAATCGATCAATTTTGCCTTGATCGTATGCATTAAGCATAACTTTCACCGAACCTATAAGCTCATGGGCAGAAGGTTGATCACCCAAATGGCTTAGTGCCGCAACAACGTTACCACCGTAACTTTTGAAGAATGAAATGGCTTTTTGCCCTACAGCACAGATATCAACCTCTGCACCTTTTTCATCCCACTCTTTCATTGACTTAATAGCTTGCTTGAAATTGTTAACATTCAAGCCGCCACACAGTCCTCGATCACTTGAAACGACTATATAACCAACACGTTTTACATCACGATCTTGCAAATATAAGTGCTTATATTCTGTGTTCGCGTTCGCTAAGTGGCTTACCACAGACCGAATTTTCTCGGCATATGGCTTCCCTAAGCTCATGCGTTCTTGCGCTTTACGCATCTTACTCGCTGCTACCATTTGCATAGCGCTCGTAATCTTCTGCGTACTTTTAACGCTAGAGATCTGATTTCGTATTTCTTTACCAACGGCCATTTTTATCGCCTATAAAGTCTTGTTCACGTTTCCTTTGAAGGAAATAGGGAGCTAGTCCCTATTTACTACCAAGTTTGCGTCGACTTGAATGTCTCCAAAGCGGCTTTGATACCGTTTGCGATATCGTTGTTGTAGTCGCCTTTAACATTGATCGTTGCAAGCAATTCGGCTTGTTCTGCTTTCATGTAAGAAAGCATCGCCGATTCAAAAGCAACAACCTTGTTTACTGGAACATCGTCCAAGAAACCTTCGTTAGCCGCGTACAATACGACACCCATTTCTGCTACGCTTTGTGGGCTATATTGCTTCTGCTTCATCAACTCAGTTACGCGCTGACCGTGCTCCAACTGCTTACGTGTCGCATCATCAAGATCTGATGCAAACTGAGCGAAAGCCGCCAATTCACGATACTGTGCAAGTGCGAGTCGTATACTACCACCAAGCTTTTTGATGATTTTCGTTTGCGCAGCACCACCTACTCGCGATACTGAAACACCTGCGTTCATTGCAGGACGGACGCCTGCGTTAAACAAATTGGTTTCTAAGAAGATCTGACCATCAGTAATCGAAATTACGTTCGTCGGTACGAATGCAGAAACGTCGCCGCCCTGTGTTTCGATAATAGGCAGCGCGGTCAATGAACCGGTCTTACCTTTCACTTCACCGTTAGTATGCTGTTCTACATAGTCGCCATTAACACGCGACGCACGCTCAAATAAGCGAGAATGCAAGTAGAAGACGTCACCTGGATATGCTTCACGACCTGGTGGACGACGAAGTAGCAATGAAATTTGGCGATATGCCCAAGCTTGCTTCGTTAAGTCATCAAATACAATCAGTGCATCTTCACCGCGATCACGGAAATATTCACCCATTGTCGTACCGCCGTATGGCGCTAAGAACAGCATAGCTGCGGGATCTGCCGCGCCAGCTGCAACGATGATGGTGTGATCCATTGCATCATGCTCTTCTAGCTTACGCACTACAGCCGCAATCGAAGACTGCTTCTGACCGATTGCAACATAAATACATTTTACGCCAGTGTTTTTCTGGTTAATGATCGCATCGATTGCAATGGCTGTTTTACCAGTCTGACGATCGCCGATGATCAACTCACGTTGGCCGCGACCGATTGGTACCATTGAGTCAATCGCTTTCAGACCTGTTTGTACAGGTTCGTCAACTGACTTACGTGCGATAACGCCCGGTGCAACTTTCTCAAGTGGCGCCGTTAAAGTAGTTTCGATTGGACCTTTACCGTCGATAGGGTTACCTAGTGCGTCTACAACACGACCAAGTAATGCTTCACCGATTGGCACTTCCAAAATTCGACCAGTACAACGCGCTTTCTGACCTTCTGCCAAACCGTTGTAGTCGCCCAATACAACGACACCTACAGAGTCCCGCTCTAGGTTCAGAGCCATACCGTAAACGCCGTTTTCAAATTCAACCATCTCGCCATACATAACGTCGGCAAGACCATGAACCAAAACGATACCATCAGATACACTGACGATCGTGCCCTCATTACGGGCCTCCGAAGACACATCTAACTTTTCGATGCGCTTCTTGATAATTTCGCTGATTTCAGCTGGGTTTAGCTGTTGCATGCTTTAATTCCTCAAATCTGAATCCGCTACCTAAGCACCAATCGCTTCGGCCAATTTGGCTAACTTGCCTTTGACCGATGCATCTATGACTAGATCTTGAGTTCGTATAATCGCACCACCCATCAACTCACTGTTGACAGATGCTGTAATATTAACGGTTCGATCTAGTTTGGCGGTTAATGCTTGTGCCAGCTTCTCTTGTTGTTCCGTACCCAGGTCAAATGCACTTTCAATTTCCACATCAACTGAGTGCTCAAGTTGAGCTTTAAACGCTTCAAAAAGATTAGCGATCTCAGGCAAAAGCGAAATACGCCCGTGCTCCGATAAAACATATGCTAGGTTTTGAGCGTGCTCATTCAACTTGTCACCACAAGCATCGTTAAAAACCGATGCTTTTTGCTGACTGGTCAGTGCTGGGTGGTCTAGAACAACAACCATATTCTCGTTCTTCGCTACTAACGAAGAATAGGCGAGCATTTCAGACCATTGATCTAAAGTACCGCTATCCTTCGCTGCACTAAATGCAGCTTTAGCGTAAGGTCGGGCAATCGTGATTGACTCTGCCATCATCCACTCTCAATACTTAAATTTCTGAGGCAAGTTGATCAAGTAACTTAGCATGTTTGCCAGCATCAATCTCAGCACCCAGAATTTTTTCTGCGCCTGCTATTGCTACCGCAGAAACTTCTGCGCGCAACTCTTCTTTTACTCGATTCTTTTCCTGCTCAATTTCAGCTTTGGCAGCTACAAGCAGTCGGTCACCTTCTTGACGAGCCGTATCTTTGGCCTCATCAACAATTTGACTTGAACGCTTATTCGCTTGCTCAATCAGCACTGCTGCCTGAGCCTTCGCTTCTTTAAGTTCTTCAACTGCTTTATGTTGCGCTAGTTCAAGATCTTTAGAAGCACGATCTGCTGCTGCTAAACCGTCGGAAATCTTTTTCTCTCGCTCTTGCATAGCTGCCATGATTGGCGGCCACACATACTTCATGCAAAAAAGCACGAAAGCTGCGAAAAAGATCATCTGTCCAATAAGTGTGTAATTAATATTCACACTAATAACCTCGTCTTTGTTGCCGGTTTACGTAATTAGTTCACAAACTAATACGAGCTTGCTTATGCACCAACGCCTGGAGCTACTACGAAGATCAAGTACATAGCAATACCAACACCAATAATTGGAATCGCATCGATCAAGCCAGCAAGCAAGAACATTTTACCTTGCAACATTGGACCAAGCTCTGGTTGACGTGCCGTACCTTCAATAAGACGACCGCCTAACAAACCCATACCAACCGCTGCACCCAGCGCTCCTAGACCAAGCATGATTGCAGCTGCAATGATTACTAGTTCCATTTTTTTCTCCTATCGTTAGATATTTAAAGTAAAAGTTAAAACAAATTTCTATTAATGGTCTTCGTGAGCCATGCTCAAGTAAACCACTGTCAAGACCATAAATATGAATGCTTGAAGAGTGATAACCAATATATGGAATATCGCCCAACCTACTTGCAACAAGCCGCCGAATAGCCCGAAAAACCAACCAGCGCTGTACATAACTGCAATCAAGATGAAGATCATCTCACCCGCATACATATTTCCGAAAAGTCGCAGACCTAGTGAGAAAGGTTTAGCCAGAAGGCCGACCAATTCCATGAATAGGTTAACTGGGATAAATACGGGATGGTTAAATGGATGCATTGTTAATTCCTTAACAAAGCCCCCCAAACCTTTGATCTTAATTGAGTAATAGAGCATTAGGATGAACACACCCAGTGCCATACCTAAAGTGATATTCGGATCGGTAGAAGGAACGATTTTTTGGTAACCCACTCCCATTGCCGCCATGATACTCGGAACAACGTCTACTGGCACCAGATCCATGAGGTTCATCAAGAAAACCCAAACAAAGATCGTCAGCGCTAGAGGTGCAACCAATGGATTACGACCATGGAACATGTCCTTTACATTGCTATCGATGAATTCAACAACAATTTCTACAAAGTTTTGCAAACGACCAGGAACGCCCGTCGATGCTGATTTAGCTACTGCGCGGAAAAGAAGACAAAAAATCAAACCTAGCGCAAAAGACCAGGCCAAACTGTCAACATGAAACGCATTAAAACCCATGTCGGCTGCTTCTGCAGAGCCATGAGCCATTGTCCAAGTACTAGTTTCTAAAACAGTACCGTCGTCACGAGTATAGCCAGCAGGCAATTTCCCAAAAGTTAAATTGGTTAAATGGTGCTGGATATATTCGGTAGTGGTTGGGTTATCACCTGCCATAATATTTCGGGCCTACACTTACAATTAAAAAACTGGTTTCACTCAATGAGTGCTGTGCCTTTGCTTCATCAGCAAAGGAATAAATCCATTAGTCACCACGAGAACGATAAACGCGGTGAACAAAGCTAAAGTATCTACCTCTTGGTAGAATTTAAAAGTTAGGGCAAAGCCGATGGCTATTAACACTAACTTAGAACTCTCGCCTTTATAAAAATTCTGTACTGTCAACATGACAGATCGTGCGCCCATGTAGCGGAACGCCTTTAAGGTAAAGTATTGTTGGGGAATAATAAAAAGACTCGCTCCCAACAATGCAGACAATGCTGCATTTGTACCGCTTAACAACCAAAACATCAGTATATTTGCTGAGCCAACAATGCATTGAAGCATAAAAATTTTGGCTAATGGCGGCTTGTTAATACAATCACCTTCCCTTAAAGAGGCAATTAGAAAGTTCTACGCCATGTTGTTTTGGTTCTGTTTGGATGAATCAATGCCCTATTAAGGTACATTCGACTCTTTTCTGACCCAATCCAGCGCTCAAGCGAGGCAGATTATATGGGTATTGAGTACTGCATTCAACAGGCCAGAGCTGCTTATTTTATCAGCAGTTACAAAAATCTTTTGTTTTTGTTTCTAGGATTGAAAAATCTTCAAAAATTCGACAAGAGATCGCTATTTAATGTGCTTTAAAATGCCATCGAGTTGATCAAGTGAAGAATATTGAATCACCAGTTTTCCTTTACCGCGTTGAGAATGGTCAATAACAACGTTAGCACCTAGTTTTTCTGCTAGATCTGTTTCTAAACGGCGAATATCTGGATCACTTTCTTTCTTAGGTTTCGCTGTGTTATCTGGTTCTGCTTGGAGCTTGCGAACCAAAACTTCGGTTTGTCGCACTGAAAGAGATTTCGATTCAACCTGACGAGCAACAATGAGTTGTTGGTCTTCAGGCAAGCTCAACATTGCCCGACCGTGGCCCATTTCTAAATCACCGTGCTCTAACATTAACTTCACTTCGTGACTTAGGTTTATTAGGCGCAACAGGTTGGTAACGGTTGATCGGGATTTACCTACTGCTTCTGCTACTTGTGCTTGGGTCAGTTCAAACTCGTCCTGCAGACGCTGCAATGCAATCGCTTCTTCCATGGAATTGAGATTTTCACGCTGAATATTCTCTATCAACGACATTGCAATTGCTGCTTCGTCAGGCACATCGCGAATAATTGCAGGTACTCGATCAAGACCCGCAATCTGTGAAGCTCTCCAACGACGTTCGCCGGCAATAATTTCATAGTGGCTTTCGGAGACGGGGCGCACAACGATTGGTTGCATAACACCTTGTTGGCGAATTGACTCTGCAAGCTCTTCTAGCGCTACTGGATCCATATCGCGTCGAGGCTGATACTTTCCACGCTGGATCAACTCGACAGGCAATTCTCTTAGATGCTTTTCATCAGAGTCTGACTTCTTTAGGGCTTCTACATTAGAGCCTTTAAGCAAAGCGCCTAAGCCTTTCTCTCCGATTACGCGTTTTCGTGCCACGATTACTTCCTTAAATTTATACAGCGACTAAAGTCGGTTTACTATCGTTTTTAGTTTTTCGCACGATTTCGCCAGCTAAAGCCAAATAAGCAATAGCACCGCGCGATACCTTGTCGTAGTAAAGCGCTGGCATGCCATGGCTTGGCGCTTCCGCTAACCGGACATTTCGTGGTATGGCCACTTTAAAAACCTGGTCTCCAAAGTATTCTTCTAACTCTTCCGAGACATCTTTGGTAAGGCTGTTTCTAGGGTCGTACATGGTACGTAGGATGCCTGATATTTTGAGGTCGGGATTAATGGTTTCTTTGATTTGCTCAATAGTGGTCATTAAAGCTGCCAGACCCTCGAGCGCATAATATTCACACTGCATAGGGATAATAACGCCATCCGCGGCTGACAGAGCGTTAACGGTAAGCATATTCAAAGAAGGCGGACAGTCTATAATAATATAGTCATAGTGAGTGCGTACTTCGTTCAATCCGATTCTCAAGCGGTGCTCTCGGCCAATTTCGTTTAAGAGCTCTACCTCGGCGGCGACTAAATCACCATTTGCTGGCAATACATCAAAATTTCCATGGGCAGCCCGCACTACGATATCACTAAACTCTGCTTTTTTAGTTAGTAGATGATAAGCGGTGCGTTCCAATTCATTCTTATTAACACCGCAACCCATCGTTGAATTACCTTGCGGATCTAAGTCGATCATCAGAATACGGCGCTTGGTTGCCGCTAATGACGCAGCTAAGTTGACGCTAGTCGTTGTTTTACCGACGCCGCCTTTTTGATTCGTAACCGCAAATATCTGTGCCACTTTTTTTTTCCTGAAATATACCGATATGATAGCGTACTTAAGAGTGTTAGCTCTCTGTTTTCTCTATGATAATTAAATGTCTTTGGGCTTCACAACCCGGAACATTAAGTTTTATCGTTTGTGCCACCTTAAAATCTGCATCAAGCTCTTCGACTTCATCTTTAGAATCCGTTCCTTTCATTGCAAAAAGCCTTCCATTTTTAGATAAATATGGAGAACAAAGCTTTGCGAAGTTATTTGCAGCTGTAAATGCTCGTGAAACTACGATAGGAAATTGGGCCCTGTTCGGAAACTCTTCGATACGGGCATGCACCACCTCGACATTTTGTATACCAAGCGCAATAACAGCTTGGGTAATAAAGCGAGTCTTTTTGATGTTTGAATCAAGCAAAAAGAACTGTTTCTTTGGATTTAGAATCGCAAGAGGAATGCCTGGTAAGCCAGGGCCAGTTCCAACATCTAACACCGGCGAATCGTTTACGTATGGTGCGATGACTATCGAATCGATGATGTGCCGCTCCAACATTGCTGCAGGCTTTCGGATTGCCGTTAGATTGTATGTTTTATTCCATTTATTTAACAGAACAACATAATCGACCATTGCTTGAGCTTGGGCCGGACTCAGTTCGATGCCAATCTCTTTAGCCGCCTCATGAAGCCGTGTTTGAAACAAATTATATTGTGCGCTACCGGGTTGAAGTAGAGAATCATTCATAAAAAATCTTAACTCTCTGTTGCTTGTTTTGGGCTAGATTTTATAAAGCTCGATTTTTTCAAGAATACGAGAATCAAAGACACCGCCGCTGGCGTGATACCCGGAATTCTTGATGCTTGAGCAATAGAAGTTGGTTGTTGTGCCAATAGCTTTTGCTTCACTTCATTAGACAAGCCCGATATAGACTGATAGTCAAAGTCAGAAGGAATCGATGTGGCCTCATTTTTTCTTAACTTATCAATTTCATCTTGTTGACGACTAATATAACCATCATATTTAGTCTGGACCTCGACCTGCTCAGCGACATCGGGTCGAATAGCAAGGTCTCCACTAATTTCTGCAATTTCTTTGTAGGTAATTTCGGGCCGGCGCAATAAATCGGCAAGACTGTATTCTCGGGTAAGCGCATTAGGCAAATATTTATTCGCTATTTTTGCTCGATCAGATTTTGGCTGCACCCATGTGGTACTTAAACGCGTTCGCTCTAGATTAATAGCCTCGAGCTTCTCCGAGAAGAATGACCAACGCTCATCACCGACAACACCAAGAGAGCGGCCTATCTCCGTTAAACGCAAATCGGCATTGTCTTCTCTTAACAAGAGACGGTATTCAGCTCGGCTAGTAAACATTCTGTAGGGCTCTGAAGTGCCAAGCGTAATTAGGTCATCCACTAAAACACCAATGTAAGCTTCATCTCTTCGCGGACACCAAGATGGTTTTCCTTGAACAAGAAGTGCCGCATTGATACCCGCGAGTAAACCTTGAGCTGCTGCCTCTTCATAGCCTGTCGTTCCATTAATTTGACCCGCGAAAAATAAATTGCTTACAAACTTGGTTTCCAAACTGTGCTTCAGATCTTGGGGATTAAAGTAATCGTATTCGATTGCATAACCAGGACGCGTGATATGTGCGTTTTCGAATCCTGGGATCGAACGAACTAGATTAAGCTGCACATCAAACGGCAAACTCGTTGATATCCCATTTGGATATAGCTCATGTGTCGATAGACCTTCTGGCTCAACAAAGATTTGGTGAGAATCTTTGTCCGAAAAACGATTAATTTTATCTTCAATAGATGGGCAGTAGCGCGGACCTGTGCCTTCTATAACGCCAGTAAACATTGGTGACCGGTCAAAGCCCCCTCTAATAATATCGTGTGTTTCTTCGGTTGTTTTCGTAATGAAACAAGGAATCTGCTTTGGATGTTGATCAACATTACCCATATAGGACATGACAGGGGTAGGGAAGTCGCCCGGCTGTTCTTGCATGACATCGAAATTCACAGATTTTGCGTCAATACGAGGTGGTGTGCCTGTTTTTAATCTCCCAACTCGAAACGGCAGCGCACGTAAACGTTGAGCAAGCGCAATAGACGGTGGATCGCCTGCTCGGCCACCACTATGATTTTCTAAGCCAACATGAATGACACCACCTAGAAACGTGCCCGTTGTCAACACGACAGTGGATGCAGAAAAGTGCAGCCCCATATTAGTGACAACACCTGTAACGGTGTCGTTCTCTACAATCAGATCATCCGCCGATTGCTGAAAAATATCTAAATTTTCAGCATTCTCTAACATGTCTCTTATAGCGGCTTTGTATAGAGCTCTATCTGCCTGTGCACGCGTAGCGCGCACAGCCGGACCTTTCCTGCTGTTTAAAACACGAAATTGGATTCCGGCAAGATCGGTTGCTTTGGCCATCGCACCATCTAACGCATCAATTTCCTTCACAAGATGGCTCTTCCCAATGCCACCAATTGCGGGGTTGCATGACATTTGTCCAAGCGTTTCAATATTGTGAGTCAAAAGTAGGGTCTGACATCCCATGCGTGCGGCTGCTAGGGCAGCCTCGGTACCTGCATGTCCACCACCGATAACAACCACGTCATATTGTTTTGGATACTTCACAACCACCTCGGAATAAAAAATAGCCGCGCATTATAATTAGTCCACAGGTGTTTTACACCTTAAATAGTGCAAATTTTGAGCAATTTAATACTTGCTATAAGTAATATTGCTATTTTTTAGCTTAGAGGAATGAAATATGAAGAATTATGGCAGACTTATCCTACTACTTATCCACAGATAGAGTAAAAAAACTTTTTAAAAACCAGCTGTAAGGAACTGAAAAATATACATTTTTACAATTTAAAACAAAAAAGCCGGATATTGGCCAAAAGTTATCCACAATTTTAATTTTTAGGATTATATTGCTTATCATTTCTTATATTTCAATTACTTGGCGTCTTAAATAGAACAAAAATGGCAAATTCAATATTGCTAAGAGCAAAAAGAATTGTGGAATCGTCCAATTCAGAACGCCAAGTACAACAATTGCTACACCTGCACTGCTAACCATAAACAATGCATTAATAATGTTGATCACAGCAATTGTTCGGGCTCTAAATTTTTCTTGCGCTTTAGCTTGTACAAATGCGTACAGAGGTACAATAAATATACCTCCAAAAATGCCAATGCCTAAAATATCGATTGCGATACGGAAGTAAACAGGTTGTACAAACATCTGCCACCAAGAAACCGAGGTTTCTGAAGTTTCCGGTATCGAAAAAAACAGATCCGCACCAAAAATAGTTAATCCAACTAAACCTATATATACCAGGTTTTGTGTTGCTCGACCCCGACTGAGCCTTTCAACCAGCAAAGAGCCCGTGCCTATTCCTAGGGTAAACAACGCGAGTAAAGTGGTTACTAAAAATGTATCTCCATTTAACACGACACGCGCAAAATTCGGAAACTGAGTTAAGTAAGATGCACCTAAAAACCAAAACCATGAAATCGCTATAATAGATCTAAAAATCGCTTTTTCTTTACGAATGGTTACTACCAAACTCCAAGTACTCGATAAAAAATTTGGGTTGATTTTTAAGTCTGGATCAGAGGGCGAGGCAAAGGGAATTTTCTTACTTGAAATAAATCCAATGAGTGCAAATAACAATACACACACACCGGCAATTAGATGGTGCTCTTCAAATAATAGAATAAAGCCGGCAAAGATAGTTCCTAGAAGAATAGCGACAAAAGTCGCCATTTCAATTAGAGCATTACCGCCAATTAGTTCATCTTTGTGCAGGTGTTGAGGTAATAGGGCGTATTTGATAGGCCCAAATATGGTGGATTGAGCCCCCATTAAAAAAAGCACAAACAATAAAATGATGTATTGTTCAAAATACAAACCTATCGCAGCCATCAGCATGATAATAACTTCAATAAACTTAATTTTTCTAACTAAAGAAGACTTCTCGTAGCGATCAGAAATTTCCCCAGCGATGCCTGAAAACAAAAGAAAAGGCAGAATAAAAAGGCCAGCGGCTAGATTAAGTAGTACGTTACTATCAATACCAACTTTATTGGCGGCACTATATGCCAAAATCAGCATAAACGTATTTTTGAACACGTTGTCATTAAACGCGCCAAAAAACTGAGTGATAAAGAGAGGCATAAAGCGCGTTTGTTTCAACAGACTAGCCTGACTCATCCTAACCTTCCCTTTATGCGTTATTATTTGCCAATACAGAAGCTACCAAAAATTTCACCGAGTAAATCGTCGGCCGTAAACTTTCCAGTAATATTACCCAAGGCATCTTGCGCTAAGCGTAAATCCTCAGCTAACAACTCGCCAGCATTTGCTGTAACAAGTTGATTGCGACCCAATCCTACGTGCTCTAGAGCAAGTTCGATGGCTTCTAGATGTCTACGTCGCGCTGTAAATGTGCCTTCTGCATTACTTGAAAAGCCAACTTGCTTCTTAAGGTATTCGCGTAAAAAATCTATACCGTCTTCTGTCTTTGCAGAGAGATTTACTAATGGAAAACCTGCAGACTCTGAAATACCTGACTGCACTTCAAACTGGTCGATTTTGTTTTGCACCAACACTAGGTGATCTGTTTTCGCTAAGCGGTTAAGAAAATCAGACCAATCTATCTTTGGATCAAAGTTCGGTTCAGAGATGCCATCGTAAACAAGCAAAATAATATCGGCCTGATTAATTTCTTCCCACGCTCTTTGAATACCAATTTGTTCAACCTTATCGTCACTTTCACGTAATCCTGCGGTATCAATAATATGCAGCGGCATACCATCAATACTTATTTGTTCTTTAAGTACATCACGAGTTGTTCCTTCTATGTCAGTAACAATCGCTGACTCTCGTCCTGCAAGAGCGTTCAATAGGCTCGATTTTCCAGCATTTGGGCGTCCTGCTATGACCACTCTAATTCCCTCGCTAAGGAGAGCACCTTGACTGGCTTTGCTAAGCAATAACTCTAGCGTATTAATTAGCTCATCGAGCTGTGATAAAACTTCTGAGTCTTTAAGGAAATCAATTTCTTCTTCAGGAAAATCTATAGCTGCTTCAACAAACATTCTTATTTTTATTAAATCGTTCGTAATTTCATTAATCTGCTTAGAGAAGTGCCCTTCTAAGGACCTTAGTGCGCTGCGCGCTGCTTTTTCTGAGGTGCTATTGATTAGGTCTGCAATGGCTTCAGCCTGAACCAAATCAATTTTGTCATTCAGAAAGGCGCGCTGTGAAAACTCACCTGGGTCTGCCAATCGAGCACCAAATTTTAAACAGGTTTGAAGCAAAAGATCTAGAACAACAGGGCCGCCGTGTCCTTGGAGTTCAAAAACATCTTCGCCTGTAAATGATTGAGGTGCTTTAAAGTATAAACCTATACCGTGATCAAGAATTGAACCTGAAGAGTCATAAAAAGGGCTAAAGTGGGCGTGTCGAACCTTGGGTTGATAGCCTACAATTTGAGCAGCTATCTCGTAGGCTTTGGGACCAGAAACACGCACAATTCCAACACCACCGCGACCAGCGGCGGTGGCTATAGCTGCGATGGTGTCGTCGTAATAATCTGACATTTAAGTACTAGGACTTAGCGCCGTTTTCAATTTGTCGAGTAATTACCCACTGCTGAGCAATCGACAATAAGTTGTTCACAAGCCAGTACAATACTAGACCTGAAGGGAACCACAAGAAGAACACTGTCATCATTACAGGCATTATCTTCATAATTCGAGCTTGCATCGGGTCAGGAGGGGTCGGGTTTAACTGCATCTGCACAAACATACTAATACCCATCAAAATAGGTAAGACAAAGTATGGATCTTGAACAGACATATCATGAATCCACCACATGAAGGGAGCATGACGTAACTGGACGCTTTCTAGAAGTACCCAATACAAAGCAATAAAAACGGGCATCTGTACAAGAATTGGCAGACAGCCGCCTAGAGGGTTGATCTTTTCTTTTTTGTACAATTCCATCATCGCCTGAGACATCTTTTGGCGATCATCACCGTATTGATCTTTAAGGGATGTAAGTTTTGGTGCCACTCGACGCATATTGGCCATTGAGCGATAGCTTGCTGCAGACAGTTTGAAGAACACTGCTTTCACACATAGAGTTACTAGGATGATTGCGACACCCCAGTTCATCACTAAGCCATGAAGAAAATCTAGTAACAAGAAAAGCGGATACGCAATAAAGAACAACCAGCCGTAATCAACCGTCAAATCTAACCTGTCAGCCACTTGCTCTAGGCGTTCAATGATCTTAGGTCCAACATAGAGGGTTGCCCCAACGCTACCTTCAGAGTTTGCTTCAACAATCGTTGCAGGGCTAATAAAGCCCATTAAGTAAAGTCCATTACGAACTCTACTCTGATAAGTCTGAGTTACCGTATCGTTCGGAATCCAAGCGGTAATAAAGTAATGTTGAATAAATGCTAACCAACCACCTTGAACCTGATTATTAACTGGCGCCTCGAGCATATCGTCAAAATCAATTTTCTCGTATGGTTCTTCCTTGCTAGATAGAACCATTCCTAAATATGACTGCATTCCCATGCTATTTTGGCTAGAAGGGTCACCTGATCTGTCACGAACAATTTTACCGGAAAAGTTTGCTTCAAATGGCTGGTCAGATTGGTTGTTAATCAAATAATCGACCTTGATCTGATAACTATCACGCTCAAAGGTATAGCGCTTAATAAGCTGTACGCCATTATCTGAAGCATAATTCAGGTCAACAACCAAAACATCCTCTTCACCCATATCAAAATTCTTACTGGTCGCACTATAAACTGGCGTTGAACCATTTTTAGACGCATCAAAACCATTTTTTCCAAACAACCCACTTTCAACAACGTAGTAAAGATTCTGATTACTTTCTAATAAAGCGAGCGGATTTTCAGAACCTAGGGTTTCATCATACTGAAGCAAATATGCTGAGGATATATTTCCACCCGAAGTGGTGATATTTAGATCGAAAACATCTGTTTTGACATTTATCACCGAAGAAGTGTTCCGAGAGACTTTGTCATTTTGGTTTGATGTTACTTGCTGAGCTTCTTCTGGCGTATCAAATTCATCTGATGGAAGAGCCGAGTTAGATAGATTGCTGGAATCTAAGGATTGTTGAGCTGCTGCGGGTGCAGATGCCTTAACTTGTCCATAATCTTTGTTCCATTCGAGAACTAAAAGATAGGACACGACCGCTAAGCCAATGAAAATTATACTACGTCGGATATCCATGAATTTTTGTTACCAAGTTTGATTAAAAATAGTCGTTAGGAATCACTATCACTGTTTGAACGTCGTTTAGGTACCGGATCATAACCACCCTGACAACCAGGATGACAACGACATAAGCGACGCACGGCTAAAACACTTCCATAAAGGCTACCATGCTCTTCAATGCTCTCATGGGCATATTGCGAACAGGTAGGAGTAAAACGACAGGACGGCCCTAGCATTGGACTAATAATATATTGGTACAACTTTATTATGGCCGAAAGTATTCGTTTCATGTAAGTGCTTACAAACAGTAAAAATTAAAGTTCGGCAGATTCTACTATGATTTCGCTTTTTGTTTTAGTTTTCGCCAAAGAAAGTCTAGTTCTTTTCGAATTGCTTCACGATCTAAGTCTCCGGCGCCTTTTTTAGCTAGGACTACGAGATCTAAAGAGGGCAGAGTATGCTGTTTGCTTCTGAAAGTTTCTCTCAACTGTCGTTTAATCTTGTTGCGATTAACCGCCAATTTGACGTGTTTTTTAGCAACAATAATTCCGAGTCTAGGTTTGAGATTATCTAGAGGTTTTGAAAGTATGAGGAAGTGACTGCTTGAAACTCTTAAATCGACGTCACTGAAAACTCGAGAGTAATCCTGAGCATTCAGCAAACGTAGCGATTTAGGAAAGCTATGACTTGGGGTCATAGTTTGGAAAACTTATGCGCTTAGGACTTTACGACCTTTTGCACGACGTCGAGCT
Source organism: Oleiphilaceae bacterium (assembly GCA_034110885.1). Classification (GTDB taxonomy): domain Bacteria; phylum Pseudomonadota; class Gammaproteobacteria; order Pseudomonadales; family Oleiphilaceae; genus PZPK01. Next base: position 4,199 of record JAWUYI010000074.1, on the reverse strand, counting down.
AGGATCTGACGGCCGCTTTTTGTTGCCATGCGAGCTCGGAAACCGTGTGTACGCTTACGCTTCAGGACGCTAGGTTGGAATGTTCTTTTCATTTGCAATACTCACAAATCAGGTTGCCAAAAATTTAGGGAGCGGATTGTATGTTTTTTAACAAGAGAATTCAAATCTTTTTTTATCTAAGGTTTAAGTCTTTTAAACTAATTAATTTATAGGTCTTTTTATTATATATAGTTATTAGTGGGGCCATTTTTTGTGGACAACCAGAATTTTTATATGAAAAACAATAATTTGTCGCGTTAGTAAGTACATGCTTAAGTCTTGTAGATACCCGTTATAACTCGTGCATAGAACTTGGATAACTTGAGGCTGGTTTTTTCCACAGACTTTTACATGGGGTTTTCCACAAGTTAGTGAATGGTTACTTCTTTTTGTTTTTTGTTGATATTTACAAATTTAATTTTGTGCACAAGGGTGTTGGTAAGTAGGTAAATATATGATATTTAAAAATAAAGTTATTAACAGCCTGTTTATTACTTTATTCTTGACACTAGAATAGTGATTGCAGAGTGTTTAGAATAGCGGTCGTTATAGTTAGTGTTGTTGATCAATAGAATCATAATAAGTTCATGCGCGACATTATCGATAACATAGGCAACAACAGCACGGGTTAAAATAGCGATGAAAGTAACTATGTCTATATAGCTACTTGAATGATTAATTTCTAAATTCTAATGCAAGTGTTGGTAGCTAAGCGCGCCAATGCTTCAGCCGAGAACTCAATGTCACAGAAAGTTTGGAATGATTGTTTGTCGACCTTACAAGACGAAGAAACAGTTGAACAGTTTAATATGTGGTTAAGGCCGCTTCAGGGAGAACATTTAGACGACACCCTGACCTTATTTGCACCGAACAGATTTGTGGTTGATTTCGTTGAACAGCGTTACCTAAGCCGGATTAACGAGCTTGTTAAGGAAGTAGCAGGTGGAAACTGTCGCGTATCTTTGAGAATCGGGCAAGCTAAACGAAATAGAGAAGAGCCTAAAGTTACAAAGACCAGCCCTACTAAAGCACTCAAAACGGATATATTTCAGAATTCGCAAAGCCCTCGGGTTATAGAAGGTGGCCCGGTGAATACTCCGTCTAACGATAAACGGCCAATAAACTCTGAGAGTGCGGTTAATCACAAAAGTAACTTGAACCCCAATTTTACCTTTGACACATTTGTTGAGGGTAAATCCAATCAGATTGCTCGAGCAGCGTCAGTTCAAGTGACAGAAAACCCTGGTGAGTCTTATAATCCCTTATTTTTATACGGGGGTGTAGGTTTAGGTAAAACACACTTAATGCACTCTATTGGAAATGAGATTAAACGTCGTGATCCCAATGCAAAGGTCGTTTACCTGCATTCAGAGCGTTTTGTTGCTGATATGGTTAAAGCAATGCAGCTGAATGCATTTAACGAGTTCAAGCGTTTTTATCGTTCGGTAGACGCTCTATTAATTGATGATATACAATTTTTTGCAGGCAAGGAGCGCTCCCAAGAAGAGTTTTTTCATACCTTCAATGCTCTTTTAGAGGGTGGGCAACAGATGATTCTGACCTGCGACCGGTATCCTAAAGAAATTGATAAGATGGAAGACCGTTTGAAATCTCGATTTGGTTGGGGTTTAACTGTAATGGTCGAGCCCCCAGAGTTAGAAACTCGGGTTGCGATACTGATGAAAAAAGCTCAGCAGAACAATGTTATTCTAAGTAGTGAATCTGCATTTTTTATTGCGCAGAAGATTCGTTCAAATGTCAGAGAGTTAGAAGGGGCTCTTAAGTTGGTTGCTGCCAATGCTCACTTTACAGGCAGTGAAATTACCCCTCTGTTCATTAGAGAAAGTTTGAAAGACTTGCTAGCAGTGCATGACAAACAAGTCAGCATAGAAAATATTCAGAGAACAGTTGCTGACTACTATAAGATTAAAGTAGTAGAGCTTTTGTCTAGAACACGCACACGGTCTATTGCAAGGCCTAGGCAAATGGCAATGTATTTATCCAAAGAGTTAACTAATCATAGCCTACCGGAAATTGGTGTTGCCTTTGGTGGTCGAGATCATACGACAGTATTGCATGCGTGCCGTAAGATAAAAGAACTGAGAGATACAGAATCAAGTATACGAGAAGACCATAATAATTTTATGCGAACATTAACAATGTAATTCAAGGCAATTCAATAATGAAATTTAGTATCAGCCGAGACGATATTTTAAGCCCTTTGCAGATTATTTCTGGCGTGGTTGAGCGCAAGCAAACAATGCCAGTATTGTCTAATATTTTAGTGATAGCCGAGAACGGAAGCGTCAGCTTAACCGGCACTAATATGGAAGTAGAGTTAGTCTGCACTTTAGATGGAACGACCATTCTTTCAGACGGGCGCATAACAGTTCCCGCGCGAAAGTTGTCCGAGATTTGTAAATCTTTACCCAATGATAGCCTCGTCGACTTTTCGCTCGAAGATGGTAAGGTGCATTTACGGTCAGGTAAGAGTCATTTCACTTTATCGACCTTGCCTGCAGATCAGTTTCCTAACACTGAAGATAACCAGCAAGATATTGAAGTTCGCTTTAGTGAGAAAGATTTTAAAGCAATGTTAGATTCAACAGCTTTTGCGATGGCTCAGCAAGATGTGCGGTATTACTTAAACGGTATGCTTTTAGAGATAGGCAGCCATTACGTTAAGACGGTTGCAACAGATGGGCATAGGTTAGCATTGGCCGAGACCGCTACAGATCAAACGATAGACCAAGTAAAACAGGTTATTGTACCTCGTAAGGGTGTAATCGAGTTTGGACGGCTTTTATCAGATATTGATAATGATGTGGTGGTTTCTATTGGCGACAGTCATATACAGTCACAGATTGGTAATTACCGATTTACTTCCAAGCTTATCGATGGGAAATTCCCCGACTACAGCCGTGTTATTCCTCAAGGTGGTGACAAGTTCGTTGTTGCTGACCGGGAAGCGCTTAAGGGTATGTTTGCGCGTGCAAGTATTCTTTCTCACGAAAATATTCGTGGTGTGCAATTGCACTTAAGCAATGGAACGATTCAAGTATTTGCTAATAACCCAGAGCATGAACAAGCTGAAGATAGCCTTGACGTTATTTACGAGGGTAGTGACCTGCAAATTGGCTTTAACGTAAGTTACTTAATTGATGTTATGAATACGATTAAGGAGGATAGTGTAAAGCTAACGTTTTCTAATTCTAGTTCATCCGCTTTGATCGAACCGTCTGAAGAAGATGGCAGTTTGTACGTTGTTATGCCGATGCGGCTCTAATACTTAACTGGAAGGTAGTAATAGTGGGACTTTTAATAAATTCCTTGAAAGGTTCTTTAAGGTTGTCGCAGACAGCGGCAGTATTGGGCAAGAATAGCGTTAAGTGGATTGCGGGAAACCGACCTCCAAGCGCTGTTTTGTTACGTCGTGTATTTGAAGAGCTAGGAGCTACTTATATTAAACTCGGACAGTTTATTGCGAGCTCCCCAACTTTTTTTCCGAAGGATTACGTCGAAGAATTCCAGCACTGTCTTGATCAAACAAAGCCGTTTGAGTTTGATGTAGTTAAAAAGATTATTGAGTCTGAACTGGGGTGCTCTCTAGACCGAGTGTACAGTTTTGTGGACCCTAAACCACTTGCGTCAGCATCTATCGCTCAGGTCCATGCGGCGACGCTTCTGACCGGAGAGGATGTTGTTATAAAGGTCCAGAAGCCTGGTGTTGAAAATGTCTTATTAACAGATCTCAATTTTCTATATGTCTGTGCGAGAATTTTAGAAAAGCTAGCGCCGAAGTTGTCATGGACATCTCTATCGGGCGTGATTGAAGAAATTCAGAAAACGATGATGGAAGAATGCGACTTTTTAAAAGAAGCAGAGAATCTAGATGTATTTCGGCGTTTTTTACTTGCGAGTGATAATCACGATGTCGTAGTGCCAAAAGTTTACAAGATAGCTACTACCCGTAAAATACTCACAATGGAGCGTTTTTATGGTGTGTCTTTGACTGATCTTGAAACGATTCGTCGTTACTGTGATGACCCTGAGAAAACGTTAATAACCGCAATGAACACTTGGTTCGCAAGTCTCACGCAATGTGATTTTTTCCATGCAGATGTCCACGCAGGTAACCTAATGGTGCTAAATGATGGCCG
>JAWUYI010000073.1:0-8652 GCA_034110885.1 Oleiphilaceae bacterium | reverse complement strand
ATGGGCGCCTATCTAACGATTCAAGATTTAAGTACCGCGGGCGTCATGATTGCCGCGTCAATTATTGCTGCAAGAGCCTTAGCGCCGGTTGAACAGTCTATTCAGGGCTGGCGCAGTTGGTCTAAGACGCGAGAGTCTTATACCGATCTGTCAGAATTTATGTTGCAGCATCATGAAGACCAAGCCAGCACCCAATTACCTGAACCAAAGGGCTTGATAAGCTTACACAATGTGTTTGCGATTCCTGCCATTAATGGGCAGGGCGAGCAGGGTGAAGAACCGCTAATTCGCAACGTGTCTCTTCAGCTTGCACCGGGCACGGTACTGGGCATTGCGGGGCCAAGTGGTTCTGGAAAATCTACGCTAATGCGATTGATGGCAGGGGTGATTAAACCCCTGCGAGGCATTGTGCGTATAGACGGCGCCGAGCTAACCCATGAAGTGCAAGCGCAGTTTGCCAAGCATATTGGTTTTCTGCCGCAAGACGTAGAACTGTTCGACGGCACCGTCGCTGAGAATATTGCACGCTTCACCGAAGCACCGGACGAGGCAGTCGTTAAGGCCGCTCAAATGGCAGGTGCGCATGAATTAATTCTGTCTCTTAAAGAAGGCTATCAAACCAAGGTGGGGCCGGGAGGATTGAACCTTTCTGGTGGTCAGCGCCAGCGGGTTGGACTGGCTCGAGCCTTGTTTGGTGACCCAAAAATGGTGTTCTTAGACGAGCCTAATTCTAGTCTGGATGAGCCGGGTACCTTGTCTTTAATCGAGGCGATTAAAACGATCAAACAAGCCATGGTGAGCGTTGTGATTATCGCGCACCATCCGCGCTTGTTTTTACTGGCAGACCATCTTGCGGTGTTAAACAAAGGCGTGCTAGAAAAATGGGGGCCGACTAAAGACGTACTTGAGGCCCTGAGAGCGCCAGCGGCACAAGCAAAGCCTGCAGCAAGCGCTTCCTCAAACGTTGCGCAGAAAAATCTCAAACCTAACTTACATGCAGCAAACACCGGTATTGATGGTGCCAACGCGCCAAAATTAAATGACGAGAACAAGGGGTCTGAAGAATGAAGATTATAGCGGCGCCACCTGTTCCCTATGAAATGAAACGCTTAAATATGCTGGGGGTAGTAGCCATCGTTTTGGGTGTATTTGGGTTTTTCCTGTGGTCGGTGTTAACACCAATCGACAGCGCCGTCGTTGCACCAGGAAGTGTGCAGGTGGTGAGTCAAAACAAACAGATTCAACACCTTGAGGGCGGCATTGTTGAGGCGATTTACGTCATAGACAATCAGCTCGTTCAAGCTGGGGACATCCTACTTAGCCTAGACGAAACCTTTGCAGGTGCAGAGCATCATCGCTTAGTGATGCAAAGTCATGAGCTTGAAATTAGGCAAGCTTTGTTGATAGCCGAGCGCGATATGGCAGAGACCATTGTCTTTCCAGAGACCGCCGACGAGTCGTTAGATGCGAATTGGTTAGGCGAGCAGACGTCTACCGCAACCCGTTTATTTGAGTTGGGTCGTCTAAATTTGACCAACCAGCTCGCGATAACAGACAAGCGACTAGCGCAACTTCGCCAGCAAACCCTTGGCCTTAAGAGAGAGCAGCAAGCTAAGACAGATCAGCTCGGATTTATGTCAGAAGAAATTGAGTCGTGGAAGGGTATGGTGGAGAAAAAACTCGCCAACAAGTTGCGCTTTCTGCAAATCCAAAGCGAAGCCGCAGAGCTCCGTGGAATCATCGCTCAGGTTGAGGCACAGCAAGCCGAGGTTCAAGTGAAAATCGGAGAGGTTCAGTTGGAGCGTTTACAAGCGCAACAAATGTATCAAGAGAGCGCCGCGAAAGAGCTTCGTGATATTCAGTTTAGTTTGAAAGATATTCATGAGCGCCTTGCGACGTCTCAAAATGTATTGGGCCGGGTCGATATTCGAGCGCCTGTGTCAGGAACCGTCACTGGCTTAAAAGTTCATACTATTGGCGCGGTCGTTAAACCCGGTGACCTGGTAATGGAAATCGTACCGGATCAAGACAAACTGATTATCGAAACACGTGTCGCACCAACCGACATTGACCAAGTGTATCAGGGTATGAGCGCACGCATTCGTATCTCGGCGTACAAGCGCCATGAGTTACCTGAGCTTGAAGGACATATAGAGTCGATCTCGGCAGATTCGTTCGAAGATGAGCGTGCGCAATCGCATTATTATTTGGCGCGAATTTCGATTGACCGTTTTGTGCCCGACGGCGAAACAGGTCTTCAAGAGCCGACGGCAGATATGAGCGCAATTCAGCCGGGTATGCCCTCTGAGGTGATGATTATTACGGGTGAATCCACGCCTGCGCAATATTTAATGGACCCTTTACTCAATGCCTTCAATCGCGCGTGGCGTGACAGTTAGGCCGCAAAGGTTTTTCATGGCAAGGGCTTGGTAAGTTACTTCATAGAACTTTAACGCCCTCGACATTACACATGGCACTGCACAATGCATTGCACATTGAAGCCCAGAGCCATACAATCGTTGCATCTGTCGGGGAGCTTTTAGTAGTAAATAAGCTGAGACCGTTTGCTGAGCTGTCGCAAAGACTGCAAACGCGGGACCCGTTGAACCTGATATGGTTAATGCCATCGTAGGGAACAGGCGGTCTCCCGACTCGTCGCTCCCTCATCCTGAAACTTCGGAGCAATCATGAGTCAAGATATCCCATCTAGTTCAGAACAAACTCGCGCGAAAGACGCTAAGTACAGCGATGCGAATATCAGCAAAACAGCCCACGTCGACGAACTTTCTACTACGCCGTTTCCAGCCTCTTCAAAAATTTATGTAAAGGGAAGCCGTGACGATATTCAGGTGGCGATGCGTGAGATAGCCTTAACCCCAACAACGCTGCAAGACGGGTCTTTTGAAGAAAACGTTCCGGTTCGTGTCTACGATACTTCAGGACCTTACACTGATCCAAATCGTGAAATAGATGTGCGGCTTGGCCTTAATACGCTTCGTGAAGCGTGGATACTTGAGCGCGATGACACGGAAGTGCTAGAAGGCTTTAGCTCAGACTATGCGAACGTGCGTGACCAAAACCTAACACTCGAAGGTTTGCGTTTCGAATACAAGCGGCAGCCGCGCAAAGCCAAAGCGGGCAAGAATGTTTCCCAGTTGCACTATGCTCGGCAGGGTATTATCACGCCAGAGATGGAATATATAGCGATTCGTGAAAACCTGGGGATGGCCGAGGGCGAGTTAGAAACCGCTGTCGCGCAACAACACCCTGGCCAAAGTTTTGGTGCATCTATTCCTAAAATCATAACGCCAGAGTTTGTTCGGGCTGAAGTCGCGCGTGGACGTGCTGTTATCCCTAATAACATCAACCATCCTGAAACCGAGCCGATGATTATCGGTCGGAACTTCCGAACCAAAGTGAATGCCAATATTGGTAACTCAGCCGTTACATCTTCGATTCAAGAAGAAGTCGAGAAAATGGTGTGGTCTACACGCTGGGGCGGCGATACGGTAATGGATTTGTCGACTGGGCAAAATATCCATGAAACGCGCGAGTGGTTAATTCGTAATTCGTCCGTACCTATTGGAACAGTGCCCATTTATCAAGCGCTTGAAAAGTGCGGTGGTGTGGCTGAAGACCTAACGTGGGAGCTTTATCGCGACACCTTGATTGAGCAAGCAGAGCAGGGCGTGGATTACTTTACGATCCATGCCGGTGTATTGCTGCGTTATGTGCCGATGACCGCGAAACGTTTGACAGGCATTGTTAGCCGCGGTGGTTCGATTATGGCGAAGTGGTGCTTGGCGCACCATCAAGAAAACTTCTTGTACACGCACTTTGAAGAAATTTGCGAGATCATGAAAGCCTATGACGTATGTTTCTCGCTTGGTGACGGTTTGCGTCCTGGCTCAATTGCAGATGCCAATGACGAAGCACAGTTCTCTGAGTTAAAAACGCTTGGCGAGCTCACCAAGATCGCATGGAAGCACGATGTGCAAACCTTCATCGAAGGCCCAGGGCATGTGCCTATGCATATGATTAAAGAGAACATGGAAGAGCAGCTTAAGCATTGTGATGAGGCGCCATTCTATACCTTAGGGCCTCTTACTACCGATATCGCTCCAGGATATGATCACTTTACTTCGGGCTTTGGTGCGGCGCTTATTGGCTGGTATGGCTGCGCGATGCTTTGCTACGTAACGCCGAAGGAGCACTTGGGCTTGCCCAATAAAGATGATGTTAAGCAAGGCTTGATCACCTACAAAATAGCCGCACACGCTGCGGACTTGGCGAAAGGGCATCCGGGCGCACAGATTCATGATAACGCGATGTCGAAGGCACGCTTCGAATTTAGGTGGGAAGACCAGTTTAATCTAGCAATCGACCCCGATACGGCGCGCGCCTATCACGACGAAACTTTGCCTAAAGACTCCGCGAAGGTGGCCCATTTTTGCTCGATGTGTGGTCCGAAGTTTTGCTCTATGAAGATCTCGCAAGAGGTTCGTGATTACGCTAATGAGCAAGAAGCGGCGAAGCTCGCCGAGGCAGAAGAAGGCATGCAGCAAATGTCCGATAAGTTTAAGCAAGAAGGAAGCGAAATTTACCAAGAAGTATAAATCTTCCTGTTCATTGCATATACAAGCCGTTGACCCATTGGGTTAGCGGCTTTTTTGTGTGTATTTATCTCACCTATCTAGGTATTTGCTAGTATACTTCGTATGAATATTTACAAGAGCCTCGCCCTATGGACATCGCACGTATCGATTTAAACCTCCTTGTGCATTTAGATGTATTGCTTCGGGAGCAAAACGTCACGAAGGCAGCAAGCCATTTGGGCATTACGCAACCTGCTATGAGTAATGGTTTAAAACGCTTACGGAACTTGTTTAATGACCCAATACTTGTGCGCACAAGCGATGGCATGTCGCCGACAGAATTGGCGCTGACACTTAAGCCTCAAGTCCGAGAAATTTTGTCCAAGATAGAGAAAGTTGTTCAACCCGAACGAAGTTTCGACCTAAACAGCGACCGCATATTCAGAATAATGGCCAGTGACTATGCTGAGTCAACGCTAATTCCTGAAGTGTTGAGTGTTGTTCGCAAGCAGGCACCGCACGTGACGCTTGATGTATTAACACCGAGCGATGTCTCGTTTGAGGATGTAGAGCAAGGTCGAGTCGATATGGCGATTAACCGCTTTGATACCTTGCCGCAGTCATTCCATTCCAAGTCACTTTGGGAAGACAGTTTTTCTTGTTTGATGAGTCCTGCAAATCCACTAGTAGAGAACTTCGATTTGGAGTCTTACCTAAGTGCGAGTCATATTTGGGTCAGCAAGACGGGGTTTGGTGTCGGTGTCGGTGTGAACCCTCAAGATGTTCAGCGCTTGGGTTGGGTCGATGAGGCCCTAAATAGAATTGGCGGAAAACGCAATATCCGTGTGTTTACTCGTCACTATCAGGTGGCTATGCTACTTGCTCAGCAGCACGACCTTGTTGCTACGCTTCCTACTAGAGCTGCCTGGCTAAAGAGCGAGAACGCGAAACTAGTCATTAAAGCGCCGCCGTTTGAAATACCAAAATTTGAGTTAAAAATGGCTTGGAGCCCGCTGTTACAGCATAACGCAGGGCACAAATGGTTGCGCACAGTCATCGCTGATGCAGCTGAGGGGTCGCGCTGTCTACAAAATGACTAAAGGCTGTCTGTAAATTCACCTATAACTTATATTGCAGGCCCAAGCGGAAGATAAAGCGTTTTTTATCTTCAACGAGTGAGCTGTTGTATTGCTCTCCGAGTATCTGCTCTGCACTAAAGTAAGCAACGCCAATTAGCTTTTCTGAATAGGGTTTTCTGAACCAGATATCGGCGCCTACGTGGCCACTGTTCTGGCCCTCGAATAGTGGTCGATAAGCATCGTAATCATCTTGTGAGTATTGAGCATCCTTAGGCAAGTCTAGATTAACTAGTGCTCGGCCTCGAGCATTGTCTTCGGCCGAAATGCCGTAGTAATAGTCATTGAATGCAGAACTATAGTAGTTTACGTAAATACTTGGCGTCACAGAGAGGCGCATTGGGTTGCCGCTAGGGCGTGACAGGCGCAAGGTGTTGCGCATGCCGCCATAGGTGTCTGAAACGTCTTTAAAGTACTCCCACGTCACAATGCCAACAGGCGCGTTGTATGTGTAGATAAATCCCGCTTCAAATGCTTTATCTCGGTTCTCTATTCCGGCGAACAATTCTTGGCTTTGAGCATTGATATCGTTTACATCTAAAAAGGTTTGCCCTTGAGTTGCGACGATTGCCACGCTGATATTATTCCAGCGATAGGCGGTCCAGCCGGCCACGTTATTATCGACAAAGAAATCACCGTAATTAAGATCCAATAGAGGGTAGGGGCTTGTATAGCCGTCTTGGCCTTGATAAATAGCAGAGTCGTATTCAACACCAAGGCCGACCAGTTGGGCGTCTTCGGCTTTCAGTTGAGTGCTAGCAATAAATAGACTTAGTAAGGCGAGTAGAGAGTTAGAATGCAAAAAGCGGCTAAAGCGACGAGTAAAACACGCAGATCTCATTGTTTGGTCCATAACAACGGCAAAATTAAACGACTATTCTAACCTTGAAACGGAAATATAAATGCGACCAATTCGTCAGGTCTTACTAAAAAGTTGCTAGCCCGCCTCTTAGGTTCGAACTAGGGGTTGGCTTGTTGGCGTAATTTCGAGGGGCGGAGTGATCAATAATGATCAGATATTCATGATGTTCTGCTAATTATAGTCTTGCAGTTACGAGGCTGATAATTAAAGAACTAGTAACCACAGACCTAGCCTGCCTGTTTGTTCTCAGAGAATTCGCGTAATACTTTAAAGAGTTCATTCGCTGCTTTTTCTAAGCTAAGTACCTGCTGGTCTGGGTCAATCTGCTTGCCATCCTTAGCGCTTTGCTCAATTTCAAGGGCCATTTTACTGAGCGCTAAGGCGTCGATGTTCAAACTCGCGCCTTTAACAGCGTGGGCAAGGTAGGCAATACGTTCGTTATCTGATTCCGAAATTGCGCTCGCTAGCTCTGTAATAAGGCCTGGTGCGTCGCTTAAATAGGCGTTGACTACCCTTAGAAGTAGATCTTCGCGATTTAACGTCCTCTGAACGGCTTTATCAAAATGCCAAACGGTTGTTGGGCCTACCTCAGACTTTTGCTCGGGTTCTGTTAGACTGGGAGAAGCCACCTTGGCAAGTTCTGTCTCTTTTGAGTCTTCCTGGCCTTGTTCCTCAAGGGGTGGTTGTAGGTCCAACGCGAGTGTGGATGCTGTAATCCACTCTTCAAGTTTTTGTTCAAGCAAGGCGGTATCGATTGGCTTGCTCATGTAATCATCCATGCCGGAGTCTAGGCACTTCTCTCGATCGCCTGCAATCGCGTTTGCGGTCATGGCGACAATAGGGATGGCTTTATATGCTTCACCGCATGCGCCGCGGCGAACTTGTCTCGTTGTTTCGTAACCATCCATTTCGGGCATCTGACAATCCATTAGAATAACAGCAAAGTCAGGCTTACCTTCAGACTCCAATCCATTTATCAGCTCTAGCGCTTCGACACCATGATTCGCGACAGTTACGTTGATACCAAGCCCTTCTAACAAAGTAACCGCTAGAATTTGATTAATAGGGTTGTCTTCAACGAGCAAAACGTGCTGTCCATTTATGCTCTGCTTGGTGCTTTTTAATTCATTGGTGCGAAGGGGACCACTGTCTGTGTGATGAACATTACTTTCGGCAGATAGCATATGTCTTAAGACATCGAACAAGTCGTTTGGAGTCACAGGCTTAGAAAGGAACGCGGTGACTTCCGATTCCTTAAAGTCGCTGTGACTGCTTAGGTCTGTGAGAGACGTGAGCATGGCTACTTTGATGTCTGTGTTTTTCGACGCTCTAAGCAGTTCGGTGCAAAGGGCATGGCTGTCAGTGTTTGGTATTTTTGAGTCAAGAATGACAATGTCAAATGACTGGTTAGTGATTAATTCAATTGCTTTGGAGGAGGTGTTTGCACATTCGGTAGATACGGCCCAAGCATTGAGCTGCTTGCTTAAAGTATCAAGAATTGCTTGAACGTCATCAATAAGTAAAACCGAAATATTTCTCAGAGCAGATCCTGCTTCGCCCAGAGATGGATCAGCTTGTCCAATTTTTGGCTCAAGCTGCGCAGTAAACGTAAAGGTACTACCTTCGCCTTCCTTGCTTGAAACAGATACACCGCCTCCCATAAGTTCTGCGAGCTGTTTGCATATGGTCAGCCCAAGGCCTGTCCCGCCAAACTTGCGGGTCGTTGAAGCATCGACTTGAGAAAAAGATTCAAACACTGAGCTTAGACGGGATTCTGGAATACCTACGCCTGTATCGATAACCTCAAAAATAACTTCGTCGTTGTCGCCTGAAAACGCTCTTAGTAGAACATGCCCCTCGAGCGTAAATTTAATAGCATTGCCTAACAGGTTGTTTAGTACTTGTCTTAATCTTCCAGGGTCACCGTTTACTCTCCGATGTTTAAGATCGGTTGCATCAAGGATGATTTCGAGATGTTTGTCTTCAGCCGCGCAGGCCAAGCTGCTTGTTATTTCGCCCAAAAGGTTTACGAGGTCAAACTCAACATGTTCGATGGATA
>JAWUYI010000072.1:0-56083 GCA_034110885.1 Oleiphilaceae bacterium | reverse complement strand
AGGCGCTATTGGCTTTAAAATTGAAGCCGCGATTCAGTTGGTCGACGAATTAGATGTTGAATTAATGGCCCCTGTTGCGATTAAAGAGCACATAAAACAGCATCCAGTCCCAGTCTTGTTTTCTGATACTGGTTTAAAAGGCTTTCAGGAAGCAGCCTTTGCTGCGGCCTATGCTTATCTTATGCACACGCATTACTCTGAATAAACCTCTAGGCTCGCTTTACTCATTTATACCGAGCCAGTATGCACTTCTTAAAATCGTCGATCGTTTTGGGTATAAATTCAAGGCCGGTTAGACGTCCCGTTTTGGTACGCAGTACTGTTACTCAATGATCCTGTAGATGCTGAAAACTACTAGCTAGCGGTTTTCTAGTCAGCTCTAGGCTCTTTAACGTATATTACACTTCACATGGTATAACCTGCGGTATCTTGGGTAACAGCTATACTGATAGTTATTAAGCAGCTTTAAAGCCTTGTAACAAACACCCTAAGAGGGGGCGTTTTGGAAATTAGAAAATGGTTTGCGTTATTTCTCTTTGTCTGTTGCGGGATGCAAGTCAATGCTGATGAAAAGCTTATCTCATTGGCTTCGGCAGAATACCCTCCGTATTATGGGGAACAGCTAAAGAATTACGGCCCTGTCACTCAAATTATTGTTGAGGCATATGAGGAGGTCGGCTACGACGTTGATGTAAAATTCTTCCCTTGGGTGCGGGGGGAGAATATGGCAAAAGAAGGAAAGTATGACGGAATGTTTCCGCCATGGCATACAAAAGAGCGGGAAGACTATTTTGTTTTCTCTGATCCATTATTCCCCAATAATATCCACTTCTATAAGCTAAAAAAGACGAAAGTTGCTTTCTCATCCTACGAAGATCTAAAAGGGTATAAGATCGGAGTCGTGAGAGGGTATGCCAACCCAGCAGTGCTTGCCGAGGTTGACTTACAGTTTGAGGAAGTTTCAAAAGATCTACAGAATTTACTTAAACTAGCAGCAGGCCGTATTGACCTTACCCTTATGGATAGCAAGCTAGCAGAGTTTCTTATTCGATCAGAATTGCCGGAATACACGGATGCTTTTGCGCGAATCGATCCTGCTGTGGAATCCAGAATGCAATACTTGTGCATTTCAAGGAAGGCGGTTGATTATCAGACCAAACTCGAGGACTTCAACAGAGGCTTAAAACTTCTACGAGAGTCGGGAGAGTATGAGGAAATTCTGCTTGAGCATGGTCTCTGAGTGAGAAAATAATCTGCGCTATTTTGGTAAGGGTGACAGCTATACTCAATTCCATATTACGGTAGTTATCGCTTTTCTTTTGGGAGGGCTAGACTGCTAGTAGCGCTCTAATTAACTGCAATAAAATGCTCTTTAGATCGTCATTCGTAAAAAAACATCTCCTTAAGCTCACCTGAGACTATGTTATTCTTGGGGTTCGATGTTGTAACCCGAGAGCAGGTCGAGAAATCTTATAGTTATCTATTTTGATGGAAATCGATTTCATGGTATTGCGTGATTCTCTGAGAGATGTGTTTAATGAATAGTCGTGATTTAGAAACGAAAAATATATCAAGTGATAAAAGCCAGATAGATGGGGCTGACGCTTATGATAAAACTGATTCAGGTGATTCTGTTTCTGCCGATATGCTTAATAGTAAGGAAATGACACTTTGGGAGACAGTGCAGAGTGTTTTGTTTGCAATGCTGGGTGTGCAAAATTCAAAGAATGCCAAACGCGATTTTAGCAAAGGAAAAGCCAGTCATTTTATCGTGATTGGTGTCGCGTTCGGCATTCTGTTTGTATTGAGTGTTGCTTTAGCCGTTAATTTGATTTTGTCATCAATTTAAACGCCCTAAGCCACGCCTTAATTAATAGCGTTAAATCCATACTTCTGACTGAGCGCTTTCTTTTTTTGTCTTCTGCAGCGCAGTGTTAGCAATATACCAAAGCCAAGGAACCCTAAACTTAGGGTTTGGGGTTCGGGCACTGAATGCACCGAGTCTCTGGCATTGTTGTCGCCCGAAATGTCGCCAGAATCGAAGCTGTCGCCAAACACTTTGATGTTGTCTAGGTACATTGATTCGGTGCGACTATTTACATCGAGCCAAAATGAAAGCGTTAGTAACAACTGGTTGTTAGCTCGGTCTCCGAGTGAAACGGTTTGGCTAAACGTACCGCTGGTGCCTAAGTTCGTTTGCCAAATAGTGTCATCGTTAACCATCAGGCCAAAACTGTCGCTTGCTTCCGTGCTACTCAGGACCTGCCAATCAAATGAGATATCGATCGATTGGTAGCCCGTTGTTGCAATCGTAATACTCGCGTTCGTTATCCCTGAGTTGATGTAATCTCTTAGTCGCATGCGTTCGCCATAGATTGCTATATCGTTACCGTCGGCTTCTAGTTCGCTCCAACCATTGCTTACAATCGAGGTGTTGGCTCTTGCAAAGTCGTCGTTATAGATTAGCGAGGCGTGCGAGTGTGTCGACAAACCGAAGGCTGAGACGCATATAGAAAACGCGAGATAGCGGGCAAGGTCTGCAGTGCAGAGTGCTGATTGAAGCACCGTTTTTAATACGGAAATGCGTTTAGACTTGTGTACGGATGTGAATCTTACAGCGCACATTTGTCGTGCGCCTTTAGCTAACGTAGTCATGTTTGAGTCCTTTTAAACATGTGATGTGTGATGGTGCCGGCTTTCCTTAGCCTATGTGCAGTGTACCAAAGTAGAAAAAATAATCGCAAGTGTTGATGCATGTCTGATTCGACATTATAAACTTTTGTGTTTTGCTAAAAGGTTTAGGCTGCAAAGTGCTAGACTAAAAGCTAGTTTTAATTTTATCCCCCTTTAATTGGGTCTCTGTTTTGGTTGGCTGTGTTCTGATCCAGTTCCTTTTACAGGCTCGTATGATTAAAGGGTGAACTTTGGCTTCTCTTGGGTGACAATTTTGTTGGCAAACGTGATTAATTGTTGGGCAAACTTTGAATTGCCCAATTTCCGTTATGCTCTGATAATGATGAGAAATTGCGCTCGCTGCTTATTTGTTTTGGGGCTGTCTTTCGCGCTCTCCGCGTGTGGAGGGGGTGGCGGATCCAGTTCGGCCAATTCTGCATCGACTAGCGCCTACAGCCTTTCCGGCGAAGTAATACTTCCGAATAATCTTGAGCGAGACCTAGATACTCAAGCTCACAGTGCCGCACAGATCGCTCAAGTAAATAATACCTTCGCAACAGCCCAAACCCTTAATAACCCTTCGTCGGTTGGTGGGTACGTCAGCTTTACTCAGCATCAATACGCTAATTCCTTCTCTTACGCAGAAGATAGAGACGACTATTTTTCACTTCCATTGCTACAGGGACAGTTTGTTTCGGTAAGCGTTTTCCATGCAGATAATGGTAAGTCGGGGACCATAGACTTGGTCATGGAAGTTTATTTGGATACGGGCTCTATTAATGACCTAGTAAGACCGATCGGGCAAATTTCGTTTTCGGGAGAGGGCAGCGGCGACTTCAATATTCAGCAAGATGGAGATTACTTTATTCGAATAAGGGCGCGCTCTTTGCGCTCGGGTCCCATGCTGTATCGTGTCGTTATTTCTGACACACTTGCCAGCGGCTTGCGCCTTAACGCCGCAGGCTATCAGGCTCTTGCTTCAGATGAGCTAGTCGTGCGATTCAAACCTAATACTGATGCATTGCTTGAAAGCCAAGAAACAGGTGCTTTGGGCTTAGTGCGCGCCAGCAGTCTTTCTTCTTCTTTGGTTTTAAACAGTTCGCTTGTGGGCGGTGCGCGGCTTAAGGCTGAGAGCGTTGCGTTAGAGAAGTTAAAGGCGTTGAGAATAGCCGGTAATCTAAAAAGCCACCCTGACATTGAGCGCGTAGAGCCGAATTACAAGGTGACTGCGGCGAACTTAGGCGTGAACGACTTGTACTCGCCGTTGCAGTGGAATCTGATGGCGATTGGTTTGCCCGATGCATGGAATGCAAGTACGGGTGCGGGTTCTCGTGTGGCCGTGATCGACTCAGGTATCGATTCAACTCATATTGAGATGCAGTCAAATGTGTTGATGAGTGAAGGGTATGACTTTGTATCGTCTACCTCGAATGGTGATGGTGATGGCCGCGACACCGATGCCAGCGATGTTCCCGGAAGTACCTACCATGGCACAGTTGTAAGTGGCGTGATTGCCGCCTCTACCAATAACACAGAAGGTATTGCTGGGATTGCTTACCATTCATCTATTATTCCTTTACGAGCTCTAAGTGGAACCGGTTCTGGCAGTTCTTACGACATTGCAGATGCCATTTTATATGCAGCGGGTTTGGGGAATTCGACCGGCCTTGTTTTAAACCCGCCGGCGGATGTGATCAATCTATCGCTTGGCTTGTCCTCAGATAGTTTTGTGATTCGTGATGCCGTGCGCGCCGCAGCGGCGAAAGGCGTGATTGTGGTTGCAGCGGCAGGCAACGATTCTAGCGGTGCCCCTTTTTACCCGGCGGCATACGAAGAAGTTATAGGGGTAGGGTCCATCAACCATGAGCGTGCGCGATCCGGCTTCTCTAATTATGGGGTGAATATCGACCTTATGGCTCCCGGCGGAACCGATTCGTCCTCTTATCTTTTCGACGGGATTGATGACACGATTATCGGGCCCTTAGAAGCAAATAGGTATGCTGAGTTAATTGGTACTTCCTTTGCCGCGCCTCACGTTGTAGCCGTAGCAGCCTTGATGAAGCAATTGCGTCCGGATCTTGATGCTTCCTTGTTTCGCTACTTACTCGAACGAGGTGAACTAACTGATGTGCGTGATAATGAGTTTTATTATGGGCGAGGAATTATCAACGCAGCAAAAGCGGTCGCGGCAGTAGGTGGTGCGTTACCTGATGCACTCGTTGCATTTCCTCAAACGCTAAGTTTTACAGACGGTTCAGAGCGCTTAATACTGGAGTTTTCTAACCCTGGGCAAGGTTCCGTTGAGGTGCTTTCTATCTCGAGCAATGAGTCATGGTTAGTCGTAGAGGATGATACCGACACGGATGGTCTGGGTCTAGGGCGTTATGCGATTGCAATGAATGCGCAAGCGATGAATGAGGATATTGGTTCTGCAATGTTGTCGGTTGCTTTCCGCATAAACGGAGGGGCTGCGGAAATTCTCGAGCTTTCAGCGTTCTTCTCTCGGCAAGTAAAAGGCAGCGATATTGGAGAGGTCTATGTATACCTATTACCTAAAGCTCAGATTGAAAACTCGCAAGCTGGCCCTCAAACAGTGTTTCGGGTCCAAACTATAGAGTCTGACCTTGGCCGCTATTTGTTTGATTTCGGTGCAGTGCCTGAGGGAGAGTACTATTTAGAAGCAAGCACCGACCTAGATGGCGATGGAACAGTGCTAGATGACGGGGAAGCGATCGGCGCTTACCGGTGGTCGAATAATTCTGGAGAGTTAGACCTACGTTCTGATCGGTCTAATGTGCAGTTTTCTCTAGAGTACCAAACTTACCATGAGGCTGTAGATTATGCATCGCCCTCGACAGATACACCTTATCGCATCTTGCTTAGTGACTAATCTAGCCATATTTCCTTCGGTTTAAGTCAATAATGGGCCTATTGCTGTTTCTTAACGATGTGCAATAGACATTCTATTGGCGCAGCCCCCGTAATTGTTTAAGCTCTACCTGAAATTGTATTCCCCATCTTTTATACCAACTTTGGATTTATATGTCTGATAAGCCAAAATCTCCCGGTCAATATAATGCCGACTCAATCGAAGTTCTCAGTGGTTTAGATCCGGTTAAAAAACGTCCTGGGATGTATACCGAAACCACGCGTCCTAACCATCTCGCTCAAGAAGTAATAGACAACAGTGTTGATGAAGCACTTGCCGGTCATGCCGACAAAATCGAAGTGGTTTTGCATGAAGATAATTCTTTATCTGTTTCGGATAATGGTCGAGGTATGCCGGTTGACGTGCACTCTGAAGAGGGCGTACCCGGAGTAGAGTTGATCTTGACGCGACTGCATGCCGGAGGAAAGTTTTCAAACGACAATTACAGTTTTTCAGGCGGGTTGCATGGCGTCGGTGTTTCCGTTGTTAACGCCTTATCGACCAAACTAGAAGTTTTTATACGCCGTGACGCTAAGTTGCACCGCATTGCTTTTGCGGATGGTGACAAAACTGATGACCTAGAAATTATCGATACTGTAGGCAAACGCAACACGGGTACGAAGGTGCAGTTTTGGCCAGATGCGAAGTACTTTGACTCGTCCAAATTCTCCGTAACGCGTTTGCGTCATGTTCTGAGAGCGAAGGCCGTTTTGTGTCCTGGTCTGCAGGTCAGTTTTCACAACAAACAGACCAATGAAAAAGACGAATGGCATTATAAAGATGGTCTCAAAGACTATTTGATTTCTGCAACGGACGGTTATGAATGTTGCCCAAAAACCCCTTTTACGGGCTCCATGTCAGGAAATACTGAGGCGGTAGATTGGGCGATTCAGTGGCTAACTGAGGGTGGAGATATTACTCAAGAAAGTTATGTGAACCTTATCCCTACGGCTCAAGGTGGCACACATGTAAATGGCTTTCGGACTGGCTGCCTTGAAGCCATGCGAGAGTTTTGCGAGTTTCGTAGTTTGATTCCACGCGGAATAAAGCTTAGCCCGGAGGATATCTGGGATAAGAGTTGCTTCGTACTTTCTGCCAAACTGCAAGAACCGCAGTTTTCTGGTCAAACCAAAGAGCGCCTGTCTTCTCGGGAGGCCGCTGCGTTCATTTCGGGTGTTGTGAAAGACTCGTTTAGTTTATGGCTAAACCAACACACGGACGAAGCAGAGCAGTTAGCCGAACTTTGTATTAGTAATGCCCAAAAACGTTTGCGAGCAAGTAAGAAAGTAGCGCGGAAGAAAATTACGCAAGGGCCGGCCTTGCCAGGAAAATTAGCAGATTGTTCGGGTAGCGATGCGATGAACTCAGAGCTCTTTTTGGTAGAGGGCGACTCTGCAGGAGGTTCGGCAAAACAAGCGCGTGATCGAGAGTATCAAGCCATAATGCCGCTGCGTGGAAAGATTTTGAATACATGGGAAGTCGATTCCAGTGACATTCTCGCATCCCAAGAAGTGCATGACATCGCCGTAGCAATAGGTGTTGACCCAGCGTCCGACAACTTGGAAGGTTTGAGGTACGGTAAGATCTGTATATTAGCGGATGCCGATTCGGACGGGCTGCACATTGCGACCTTATTGTGCGCTTTGTTTGTGCGCCATTTTAGGCCTCTGGTTGAAGCTGGTCATATTTTTGTAGCGATGCCTCCTCTGTACCGGATTGATATCGGTAAAGAGGTGTATTACGCACTGGATGAATCCGAACGTAAGGGTGTTCTAGATCGCATAGAAGCCGAAAAAAAACGCGGTAAAGTGAATGTTCAGCGCTTTAAAGGCTTGGGTGAGATGAACCCCTTACAACTTCGTGAAACCACCATGGCTCGAGACACGCGCCGTTTGGTGCAGCTAACCATCGAAGCTGAAGATGACACCATGGAGAACATGGATATGCTTTTGGGTAAGAAGCGTGCAGCAGATCGAAAATCTTGGCTTGAACTGAAAGGTGATTTGGCCGAAGTGTAAGATAACGCTGGGTTGCTTAGAACGAGCGGATTGAATGTAAGCTTGAATGTTTTTGATTAAGGAGCACTCAGGGCTGCGACACACTGCACTTAGAATAAGAAATGGAGATCATCATGATCAAAAGATTAAACGAAAGATTAAATACGTGTTTTCGAGTTTCTCTTTCTATCAGTGCACTCTTGCTTGCGAGCGATGCTTTTTCTGAAAGCAACGCAGAGCTAGCCAAGAAGCTATCAAACCCGATCGCATCCCTGATTAGTGCTCCTATACAATTGAACTATGACCAAAATATTGGCCCGAAAGATGAGGGCGAACGTTATGTGATGAATGTTCAACCTGTGATCCCGTTTTCGTTGGACGAAGATACAAACGTTATTTCACGAACAATATTACCGATCATATCTCAGGATGAGCTTTCTCCTGGTTCCGGAAGTCAGTCTGGCATAGGTGATGTTGTTCAGAGTGTCTTCTTCTCCCCGAAAGCTGCAACCGAAAGCGGGTGGATTTGGGGGGCTGGCCCCGTAGCATTGCTCCCTACCGCCAGTGACGAGCAACTCGGCGCGGAAAAATGGGGCCTGGGTCCGACAGCAGTGGTGTTGAAGCAAACTGGTGGGTGGACGGGTGGAGGGGTAGGTAATCATATTTGGTCGTTTGCGGGAGAAGGAAAGCGAAAGGACATTAGCGCAACGTTTCTGCAGCCTTTCTTAGCGTTTACCACGCCAACAGCACTTACTTTGACAGTAAACTCTGAGTCAACCTATGACTGGAAAGCCAAAGACTGGGCAATTCCTGTGAATGTTCTGGCAACCCAAGTTCTCAAATTAGGGAATCAGACCGTGAGCGCCGGTGGCGGGTTGCGTTACTGGGTAGACTCGACAGACTCTGGCCCAGAGGGCTTGGGCTGGCGGATGCAGCTAACGTTCCTATTTCCAAAATAAATAGTTTAAGTAACTTTTTACAGTAAAGAGAGTGGGAATGAATATAAATATAAAGATGAGAGTAATCTTTGTCTTAGCTTTGGCCACAGCAAGTTTTTTTGCGTCCGCTGCGCAACCTCTACCTGGCTATATACAGCTACTAGTTGGCGAACTTCATATGAGTGATGACAACGTCGTGATCGATCGCGGAGGTCTCGAGTATGAAGGCTCCGTTGATAGCATTCCTTATCTTGGTGGGGCGGTGCAGATGCCCACGAAGAATGACATATTTGGTTATGGCTACGAAGCGGGTGGCTTTGTTTCGTGGGAAAATGATGAGGTCAGTTATCTCGCGACTAGCGGAAGTAATGGAACTACAGTTCGCATTCGAGTCGATAACTCGTTTTTCTTATTCGAGACATTTTTAGGTGCTTATGGCGCCTTCAAGCCAACAGAACGCTTACGTTTTTATACAGGGGCCGGTCCATTATTTTTGTACGCGCGGGCTGAAAGTGAAGATCTTGACGATGATGCGACTTCAAATACCCAGCCGTCTGATGAAGGTAAAAATAGTGATAATGACTTTAGCATCGGCTGGTATGCGCGTGCAGGGGTCGATTTAGGGATTACTAAAGACACGTGGGTCGGTCTCAATGTTCGTCATATTGAATCAAATTTAAACCTTTCAAAGTCGGTCGGAAAATTCGACATTGATGGTGAAATGTACTTAATTTCTGTTACGCATCGCTATTGAGTAATGGGTGGCTAGACTAAGTTAAGATGTTAAAAAACAATTGGAGAAATACAGAATGAAATCAGGTATCAAGCTTATAAAAACTCTTGGAGCGACGGCTTTAGTTCTTGGCTTAGTTGCAGGGTGTGGCGATACAAAAGAAGACACGGCGATGCCTTTAGATAAAAAGGTAAACGAAACGGTTGTTACCGTAGATGGTGTGCCAGGTGGCGTAGCTATTCGTACTGTTAAAATGCAAGCGAAGGTTGCTAGCATCGACTATGAAAAGCGCTCGGTAAGTTTGGAAGACGACAAGGGACATAGAAAAACCATTACGGTTGGCCCAGAGGCGATAAACTTTGATCAAATCACTGCAGGCGATAGTGTTTCCATTGAGTTTATGGAAGAGCAAGTTGTTTACCTGAATGGTGTTGAAGAACACGCAGAGCAGGGTGCAGCTGTTGTCGCTGCAAAAACACCTGAAGGTGAAATGCCTGGTGGTGTCGTGGCTGAAATGGTCGAAATTGTAGCGACAGTTACTGCGGTAGATTTGGAGAACCATACGGCAACGTTGACGTTCTCAAACGGCGCGTCTGAAGTGCATCAGGTACGTCCAGACGTTGAGCTACTTGAGTCGCATGTTGGTCGTGAGGTTGTTATCCAACGTACTGTAGCCATGGCGATTGCTGTCGAAAAAATGTAATTTCTGCAGAACTTGCTGCGCTAAGGTGTTTTCGCTTTGGTGCAGCCGTTTTAATAGTGTGCTCTGCAATAGGGCGCGCTACTTTCGTTCTCCTTTGTTCTCTTCACGCTGTTTGTTCGTTCAAACTCAAAATTAGTTCGTTTGTTTCTTCAAAGTACTGATTTTAAATACTTTTCCCTTTATTTTTATTTTTCATTCCACTTGCTTCAGTGACTGGCACATCGCTTGCTCATACCTATATTGAAAATTATATTGAAAATTATATTGAAAATTCGAAACACGAATCCGCCAGGAATTTATAAAACTAACTGTAGAAACTGCCTTCATGGGCAGGTTGATTCAGTGCTTACTAATCTGCGAGGAACGAACATGAAAAAGGAAGATGTGGTAGAAGCGGTTGTTCTAGCGAAGAGCGCTAAAGGGCTAAGCTGGGAAGGTATTGCGACTGAACTAGGGCTCGGCACAGTCTGGGTAACCTCGGCTTGCCTTGGTATGAACAGTATGCCTGAGGACACAGCTGACAAATTGTGCGACTTACTTGATTTGCCTGATGGATCGAAGGCCGCTTTGATGGCCTATCCCACTAAAACCTGGGAGAAGTCCGTTCCTCAGGATCCGCTCATCTACCGCTTATATGAAGTCGTCGGTGTGTATGGAGATACTCTAAAAGAAGTGATTCAAGAGAAATTTGGTGACGGCATTATGAGTGCGATTGACTTTAGTATGGATGTCGAAAAACAAGAAGATCCAAAAGGTGACAGAGTCATTGTTACAATGAATGGTAAGTTCCTTCCATACAAAACTTGGTAGTGTTTATTGGGCGACACCGACCCATACGAGCAAGCAATGCTTCTCTAGTCGGTCTCGCCTTTGCTTGACATAAAATTCCCTCATGATCCCCGTCAACTTCCCCTAACATCATCCGTATTCTTCGGTTTCCTTTAGCTACAATAAAGAGATAATTTTATTTAGATGTTAAAGGAGTTCGGAATGTTGATCACAAGCCCTCAGCAGCTCGAAGAATCCCTCAGCAATGTGAGTGGGTTTGTACATAAGCATATTGGTCAAGCCTTGTATCAAGCGGGGGTTATTAGTGCGATACAATTAAAAGAAGCCTTGCAGTACCAAATCAAACACGGAAAAACAGAGCTTTTAGGGCACATACTGCAGCAACTCGGCTATGTGACGGATGATCAGGTTCGTACGGCCTTAGGGCAGTGTCTAGAAATCCCCTATGTAAAGCTCAGTGGCTTCGACTTGGATGAAAAACTCATCTCGTGTATCCCCGCCGAATTTGCACGTACACGCTTAGTTGTTCCAATCTACGCGCATAAAGATCGTTTGGTTGTCGCAATGGAGAACCCGGCGGATAGCGAAACAATTAACATGCTAAATTTCTTGTCTGAACGCGTCATCGAGCCGGTTATAAGTTCGGCCGAAGACATTGAATTGGCCATATCTAATTACTATGGTTCGTCAGATATCGAAGCAGTGCTTAGGTCAATGCCTTCGAATACGCGGGCTAATAGTTGGGAAGCGCAACAAGCGATAAAATTAGCGTCTGACAAGCCAACTGTTAGGCTCGTGCATAATCTTATTGCGGATGCCGTCACGCGACGTGCGTCGGATATACACATCCGACCCAAGGAGCACACGGTCGATATTCTTTATCGTATTGACGGCAGTCTAATTAAAATTCGTAGCTTTGATCGCCAGATGCTTCCCGCTGCGGTTGCACGAATTAAGATTATCTCGGGGATGAACATTGCTGAACATCGACTTCCGCAAGATGGGCGCACAAAGATCAGTAACAAAGAAAATACGGTCGACCTGCGAGTGTCTATTATTCCTACTATTCACGGAGAGAGTGTCGTTTTGCGTTTGTTAGACACCTCAATGAGCTTGAAGAGTATTGCGGATATTGGTTTCAGCGATAAGGACGCGCAGACTTTTAGTGAGTTGGTGAACAAAAGCAGTGGTTTGGTTTTGGTAACTGGGCCTACAGGGTCCGGCAAGAGCACAACGCTTTACGCTGCTTTGCAGTCAATTAAGGATCGAGACATTAATATTGTCACGGTTGAAGACCCCGTTGAATATCATATCGATGATATATTGCAGATTCAGGTGAATCACGCGATAGACTTTTCTTTTGCGAGGGCTTTAAGGAATATCCTGAGGCATGATCCAGACGCCATTATGATTGGCGAAATCCGTGATGAAGAAACTGCGAAAATGGCTGTCGAAAGCTCTCTAACAGGCCATCTTGTTCTTTCGACTTTACATACAAATAGCGCAGCGGCAACGGTTACGCGCTTGCTAGAAATTGGTGTGCCTGCCTACTTATTAAATTCGACTTTGTTAGCGGTCTTGGCCCAGCGCTTGGTAAAGCGAAACTGTGAGCACTGCCTGGTTGAGGAAGATGTGCCAGTTTCTGTTCGGGAGTCTTTAGACTTGGAGCAGTCTGAGGTTTTTTATCGAGGGTGTGGTTGTGATAAATGCCATGGAACCGGATACAAGGGGAGGATGGCAGTCTATGAGTTAATGAGCCTTTCTGGCGAGATACGAGATCTTATTAAACCAAATGTGAACGCAAGCGACATAGAGTTGGCAGCTGTAAGAAATGGCATGAAGCCACTGACTCAGCACGCGTTAACCGTGGCTCGTGCTAAGCTGACGAGCCTAGATGAGGTGTATCGCGTTCGTCTTATCTAAGCCTAGAAATTTAGGCTAAATTGGTAGATGACGATACAGGCTAAAATTAACGACAGCCCCTGCCAAAACTTTACCGGTTCGCGCTCAATTAGCGGTGGCTTGGCTTTGGAAAGGTACTTTGTGCTCGGTTTGCTAAGGTCATAAACAAACTCAGAAATTTCTAAATAGCGTTTGTGAGGGATTGGATGTGTTGCTGTTTTGATTGCCTCGTCTACCCAAGCAGGAATAGCTTGGTTTTCGTCACGCAATGATTTGTACTTAAGCTTACTAAGGTCTCTTTGGGTGCGGATCCGTGAGACTTGGTTGCCATATGGCAGCTTGCCCGAGAGCATTTTATACGTGATGACCCCGAGAGAGAAAATATCTGATTGTGCTGTGCCACCAAGGCCTAGAAAATACTCCGGTGCAGTAAACTGTGCCGTGCCTAAAATGGTATTTTTTGCGCCCTTAATTTCATCTATTCCAGCGACGGAAGTTGCGCCAAAATCGATAATTTTCGCCACGCCTTGTTCGTCTACCATGATATTATTGGGACGCAAGTCTTGGTGAATCATCTCTTGACGGTGAAAAGCCTGAAGCCCCTTTGCTATTTGGGCCACGGTTAGCCGAACCTTCTCGAGGCTTGGCTTGGGGGTGTCATTCATCCACTGTGCCAGCGTTTTCCCTTCAATAAACTCGCTAACAGTATATAGATAATGTTGTTCTCGCGAGGCTTGATAGGCTTTCATGATGTGCGCACTGTTTAGGCGCTTTGCGATCCAATCTTCCATCAGAAACTGTTCTAAGTATGCCTTGTCGTCTCTAAGTTCGGTGGAAGGCGTTTTCAATACGACTTGTTTGCCTGTTTCTAAGTCTTTCGCTAGATACACATGACTGCGGCTGCTGATGTAAATTTCTCGCAAAATTAAATAGCCGTCAAATTCTTTGCGCGGAGACAGAGTAGGCGCCGCGGGGAGCATCGTAGCTTGTTGGTGTAGTTCATGGGTCTGGCTTTCCGGAAGGCTGATTATACGGACAATTTGGATGCTTAGATTGTCGTTGCTGCCAGCAGCAAACGCTGCCTCAATAATGTGTTTGGCTGTATCATTTAGAGCCTCGGTGACGACGTTTTCTGTTTCTTTCCGATCGTTATTGATGATCCTAGTATCGTATGCTTCGATAGATCTATTTACGATTTGTGCGATGTCTCGCGACGTTAGAAATTCGTATACACCGTCAGTGGCTAGTATAAAAACATCGCCTTGCGCAACGGATGCACTTAGGTAATCTAGGTCGAGTGTTTCCTGAATGCCAAGGGCATGGGTTAAATAACTGGTGTGCGAGTCAACTATGCGGCGGTGGTCTGTGGTGAGTTGTTCTAAGCTGTTTTGTGCAAGGCGAAACACTCGGCTGTCGCCACAGTGAAAAATGTGTGCCGTACTAGACTTAAAAATAATGCCGCTGAATGTGCAAACATAGCCTCTATCTTTGTTGTATCGGTACGGGCTGTTTTGTGTTTGGGCAACTAGCCAAGAATTTATAGATTTTAAAACTCTGTGCGTAGACGCCTTGACGCTCCATGCTTCAGGCGTGCAATAGTAATCATCTAGAAAGCTTTTAATAGCGGTTTCGCTCGCAATTTGGCTGACGTCACTGCTGCTGATGCCATCAGCAAGTGCTATGGCAACTCCCTTCATGTTGGCTTGGTGCACGCTAGGTGAAGCGAAGCCATGAAAGTCTTGATTGATCGGCTTGCAGCCAGCGCTTGAATACTGGCCAATTGAAAGTTTTAGATGTTTGTTCATATAGAAAAATCCTCGCTCTTTTCAAAGCGAGGATCCTTTTCATAAAGCAGTTGTTTTAGAGTTAATTGAGCTCATGTTCCGTTTGCTCACTGTTGTTAAGCAACCGTACTTGCTTCAAGTTTGGCGCGTTTACGTTCTGGGTTAGTTCTAACATGTGTCCAATATAGTGGTAGACCAACAAGTAAGAAACCGCCTGCTAGGTTACCCAGCGCAGTCGGGATTTCATTCCACATGAAATACTCATAAACACCGAAGTCACCACCCATAATCATAGAGAATGGGAATAAGAACATGTTAACGATAGAGTGTTCGAAGCCCATGAAAAAGAACAGCATAACCGGCATCCACATTGCTGCCATTTTCGCACCTGCAGACGTTGAGATCATTGCACCAACAACTCCCATAGAAACCATCCAGTTACAAAGCATGCCACGAATAAAGATCGTGAACCAACCGTCAGCACCATGCGCTTGGTAACCTAGGGTTCTTGATTCACCAATCGCACTTACTTTAGCTGCTAAAGCTCCACCATCTGTGTTGTAGCCATAGGTTAAAATAAACGATGCGAAGAAAGCCGTTGTCAGTGCGCCAGCAAAGTTGCCTGTAAACACCAAGCCCCAGTTTCTCAGCATTGCAGGGACGGTACACCCGGCACGCTTATCTAAGATAGAAAGCGGCACTAAGGTAAATACGCCCGTTAGCAAGTCAAACTTCATTAGGTAAAGCATAATAAAACCGACTGGAAAAAGCAGCGAGCCGACTAATAGGCTTCCGGTTTTTACGATGACGGTGATTGCAAAAAATGCGGCTAGCCCTAAAATCGCGCCAGCCATGAATGCTCTTACGAGTGTGTCTTTGGTGGACATGAATATTTTCTGTTCACCGGAGTCAACCATTTTGGTTACAAATTCACTTGGTTCTATATAAGCCATTGTCTTCTCGTCCCTTTTTCATACTGCGTAGTAAATCTTTATGGTTTGATATATTGATAACGTGCAAGCTCTTAGATTGCGCTAAACGCGCCAAAGCTTTAAAAGCTCATTAAAAACAAAGGCCTATGATTTTTTAAACGCAAAAAATAATTTGTATTGGAGAGTTTGAATGTGAAGTTTGCACCAAAGCGTATCTCTATAGGATTGAGATGGTGCGTTAGCGAAGGTGGGTTAGGGCGAGGGGAACTTGCCGTGCTAAAAAACGAGATTGGAAAAAATAAAGGGCACCTTTAAAGGTGCCCACTGTAGGAGGCAGTCTTATGCGTGCTTCTTACCAAGTGCTAATTCACGTGCAAGATACTCTTCGTAGTTACCTTGGAAATCGACCAGTTTGTGGTCTTTGATTTCAATCACTCGTGTTGCCAGAGAAGAAACAAACTCTCTGTCATGGCTTACAAAGATGAGCGTGCCAGGGTAGTGTTCTAAGGCAAGGTTAAGCGCCTCTATCGACTCCATATCTAAGTGGTTGGTTGGCTCATCCATAATCAATACATTAGTTTCTTGCATGATGAGTTTTCCGAACAGAAGACGGTTCTTCTCTCCACCTGAGCAGACGCTTACTTTTTTGCCGATGTCGTTCGATGAGAACAGCATTCTGCCGAGCGTGCCGCGAATATACTGATCGTCATGCTGTGGTTTACGCCATTGACACATCCAATCAAACAAGGTTTGGTCTTTAGCGAAATCACCCGTGCTGTCTTGTGGACAGTAGCCAAGTGTGGCGCTTTCAGCCCATTGGATCGTACCGGCATTTTGCTGTAACTCACCCATGAGACAACGCAATAACGTTGTCTTACCTGCACCATTCTCACCTATGACTGCTAGGCGAGTTCCTGCTTCGAGTATTAGATCACCGCCAGAAAATAATGGATCACCCTCGAAGCCATGACCTAAGCCTTCAAGGGTTAAGGCTTGACGGTGTAGCTTTTTCTCTTGATTAAAGCGAATGAACGGACTTACTCGGCTTGATGGCTTTATTTCGTCAAGCTCAATTTTCTCAAGGCGGCGTGCACGAGACGTTGCTTGTTTTGCCTTCGAGGCATTCGCCGAAAAGCGACTAACGAACTGCTGAAGTTCTGCAATTTCAGTTTGTTTCTTGGCGTTTTCACTCTGCATGCGTTCACGCGCCTGAGTCGAAGCGATCATGAAATCATCATAGCTGCCGGGGTACAAACGTAGTTCACCATAATCAATGTCAGCCATGTGTGTGCAGACTGAATTCAAAAAGTGTCTATCGTGCGAGATGATAATCATGGTGCTAGTGCGCTGATTTAGCAGCTCTTCTAGCCAACGTATAGTGTCGATGTCCAAGTTGTTGGTTGGCTCATCAAGTAACAGAATGTCTGGATCTGAGAATAATGCTTGAACCAATAGGACTCTTAATTTCCAACCCGGAGCAACTTCGCTCATTGGGCCGTAAAATAGATTTGGGTCGATGCCAGCATTAGTCAGCAGTTCTTCAGCTTTGGATTCTGCCGCGTAGCCGTCGAGTTCTGCAAAGCGCGTTTCTAACTCTGCCACATGCATGCCGTCTTCTTCGCTCATCTCAGGAAGACTGTAAATACGCTCTCGTTCTTGCTTAAGCTCCCACATCTCGCTGTGACCGATGATGACAGTGTCTACAACCGAGTATTGCTCGAACGCGTATTGGTCCTGATTCAACTTGGCCACACGCTCGTTGGGTGTGATCGAAACGTTTCCAGATGTAGGCTCAAGTGAACCATCTAGAATCTTCATGAAGGTCGATTTTCCGCAACCATTGGCGCCGATCAAACCATAACGGTTACCGTCTCCAAACTTAACGGAAATGTTTTCGAACAAAGGTTTCGCACCAAACTGCATGGTGATATTGGCAGTAGAAATCAAGAATGAGGCCCTAAATGAGTAAAAAGATAAGATAATGAGGCGAATGTGACAGGGAGAAACCGTCACCGTGCCCAAAATGCAGCGCGCACTATAGATGAGTGACCGCTTTGGGTCGATCAAAAATTGAATGTTTTTTAGTCTTTTACGCTTTGAAGTGACTTGTTACTGTCTCTGGCTAAAGCTCTTCAATGGTGTTTAATAGTTCAGACGCTTTAGATAGCAATGCATGTTGCTTTTCCTCAGGCATCTTACGCCACGAATTAACCATCATACTCATTCGTTGGTTTTGGGATAGGGTATCGATGTGCTTATCTATAAAGTGCCAGTACAGGCTGTTGAAAGGGCAGGCGTTGTCTTCAGTTTTCAGCTTTACTTTGTAATGACAGGTTTTACAGTAGTCGCTCATTTTGTTGATGTAGCTGCCACTTGATATATAAGGTTTGGTGGCGACCAAACCGCCGTCGGCGAATTGACTCATGCCTCTTGTGTTGGGAAGCTCAACCCATTCAATCGCATCTATGTATATACCCAAGTACCACTCATCAACCTCTTTTGGGTCGATGCCGGTAAGCAGAGCAAAATTTCCGGTCACCATTAAGCGTTGTATGTGGTGCGCGTATGCGTACTCCAATGACTGCCCGACACTTTGTTTTAAGCAGTTCATTTTCGTATTTCCAGTCCAGTAAAACGAAGGCAGTGAACGTTCAGCCTCGAAAAAATTCTTTTCTGCATAATCCGGCATATTGACCCAATACATGCCGCGCACATATTCACGCCAACCGAGTATTTGGCGAACGAAGCCTTCTATTTGTTCAATACTGATGCCTTGAGGGTTGTTCCCCCACGCCTCAAGGGCGCGATCAATCACGCGCATTGGTGTTATTATTTTTGCGTTGAGCGCGAAGGATAGGCGCGAATGGTAAAGACTCCATGCACTGGCGCTGTTCTCTGTCATGGCATCTTGGTATTGCCCAAAGAAAGGCAGCAAATACTCGCAGAAGAAGGCCAACAAAGACTCAGCTTGGAAAGAGTTAATGGGCCACAGCAATTTCTGACCAACCATACCTATGGTATCTAGTTGATGCTTTTCGATGCGTTTCAAAATAGGGCTTATGTCGTTACTAAAACATAGTGGTTGGGGTATTTGGTTAAGGTCTTTTGCATTGAATTTATTGCGGTTACTCGCGTCATAGTTCCATTGCCCACCGATGGGCTGGTCGCCATCCATCAAAACCGCGAAGCGTTTTCGCATTCGGCGATAGAAGAATTCCATTTTGACGTGCGTTTTAGGTTTAAACTCTTTATCTAAAGTTTCAAACGGGAGGATGAAGTGCTCGGTGTCGCACTCAACGATTTGAACATTTTCAATGTGGGTCGATCTTAATTGCTCTAAAAGCCTAAATTCATCAGGGCGCTGGTATCCGAATTCGGCGACTTGCAGCTTGTTTGATAGAGTTTCGATAATTTCCGGTAGGTCTATATAAGGCGCAGTGTCATCAAGTGTAAGGTGAATGACGCGGTGACCTTGGCTCGAAAGCCTCTCTGCGAGATCCTCCATTGCTGCAAAGAACGCACACACTTTCTGGACGTGGTGACGGACATAGTCTGTTTCCTGACGTAGTTCCGCGATCACATACACGGTATCGGGGTCGACGGTCTTAAACCAAGAGTGCTTTTCATTAAGTTGGTCGCCTAAAATGAGCCGTAAACGCCGATACCTGCTTTTGTCACCTATTTCAGAGCGATGACGCTCAACCAATTGGTGAATTTTATGATCGAAATTAGTGCCTGTTTCTGAACTCATCACTGCGCTCCTTTCGGCGTATCCGTAGGCATAATAGGCCAGTCTGCTGCGTCAACGCTGTCATTACTTGTTGCACCGCTTTCGCCTTTCCAACGAGCGATAAATTCGCCATTTGGATCATAGGTTTCGGTTTGTTTTTGCAGATTAAAGCGTCTAGACCCACGCGGATCGGCGCCAACTCCTGCCAAGTACTGCCAGTTTCCCCAGTTTGAGGCGACATCATAATCAATTAGTTGTTGTTCAAAGTAGGCTGCACCATAACGCCAGTCGACCTGCAATTCATGAATCAAGCAACTAGCCGCCAATTGCCGGCCTCGATTAGACATGTAGCCGGTTTCGTTGAGTTGCTTCATACAGGCATTGACGATAGGGAACGATGTATTGCCGCTAGTCCAGCGCTTGAAGCGTTCACTATAGAAACTAGTCATGGGTTTCTTTCCGTTAATTCCGTCAAAACGAAATAACTGCGACCCATAGGCGTAGGCGTACCATTGAAAATATTCTCGCCAAAGAAGTTCGAACTTTATCCAATAGGTCGATTCGTTTTCGCCCTTGTCGTGCTCATGGTCAAGTATCGAGTACCAAACCTGTCGAGGTGAAATGCATCCGTTCGCAAGCCACGCTGATAGCTTCGTTGAATCTTCCCAGGTGTCTAAGTTGTTTCGTGTCTCTTTATATGTTTGGGGAAGGTCTCCAGAAAAATAGGCTTTCATGTGTTTGCTTGCTTCAGCGCTGCCGCCGCGAAAGAGAGAACCTTTGCGTCTATGTTTATCGAAAAGACTTTGTGGCCATTCTATGTCGAGTACGTGGTTTGGAAGATGAGTCGGGTAGGGTAAAGGCTGGCGAATAAGTACAGGCAGGGTTTCCATACGTTTTCTGAACAATGTAAAGGTCTTGGGCAGGTCTTCAGGCTCAAACGGCAGGTCTGCCGTCTCAAATAAGGTTGAGGTCTGAGAGCAGATAACATCAACCTTTGGGTGTGATTCTTTGAAACGCTTGAACAGCGCGCGCTCATTCCAATCTGCGTTGTTACTGCGGTAAATACGTGTGATGTTATGGCGCTTGGTCAGGCGGTCTAGGGTGTCGATCGGGGGGGCGTAGACGACATTTATATGCTGACCGAATGTTCTAAGCTGTGCTTGCAAATCCAACAGCGTCTCGCTTAAAAAACGGAGCCTGAATTCTCCTAAAGACTTGCTATAGAAGTTATGTGGCGTCAGGTCTTTGGGATCAAGGCAGTAGACAAAGCTTAGCTCAGTTTCTGAGCCTATTGCTCTATGAAGAGAGAGGTTGTCTTCTAAGCGAAAATCTTTGCTAAGCCAATAGATTGCGGTCGACATAGTTTTGTCATTCCCGTTCAGTAATCACTTATTGAACTAACATAAGTGACGAGAGATGTTTAACGCACTCCCACCACCGTTTTTTTAGTTCTCTTATTGTACGGTGGAAATTTAAAGCTAGACTTCTGCGTGCTTCAGGATTGCCGCTAAACTGCGTAGTTTAGTTATCGTATCTTAAAAGTTACCTATTTGGTCGCGTAGCATTAACGCCTGAAGGAACTCAATTCTCGGAGACAAATAGGTGCTACTTTGAGTGCATGGCTTGCAATAATCACCAGTGTAAGTGCAGCTAATACTTAGACGAGGGCGGGTCGCTTTGTACTAGATAGATCTGACACCGCCTTTGTCCAATGCCCAGAGCCATTACTGTGATGTCTTACAGATTCCTGCACTTCTAAGATGTTAGAATAGTTTCTGTATAAATCGTATGGTGAAAAATGAGTCAGCTCTTAATAACGGCAAAAGCCCTTTTTAATTCCGGAAGGTCTGAAGAGGCGCTATCCAATCTGTCGGACTTGGGCGCTGAGTTAGATTTTGATACTTTAGCATTTAGATCACAGATCTTAGCGCATCTAGGCAAGTACGACCTTGCTGTGATGGATGCTAGAAGAGCTTTAAGTGTGCATCCGGCAGATAAAAAGTTAATTGAATTCCTTGTTAAGTTGCTTTTCCAAACAGGACGTTATGAGGAATGTTTAGACACCTTACAGTCCATGATTAAAAAACCAGAATTGAAAATTGATGGTTTAATGATTCGGGCCAAGACCTATTCCGCCTTAAAAAAGTTTGAACTTGCTGCGGTTGATTATGAAAAATTAAGTAAACTTTTAGTTGGTAATGCTCCTGTATATTATAACTATGGTAGTGCGTTGTTTGGAGCCAAAAATTATAAAGCTGCAGTTAGGGCATACAAAAAAGCCAGAGCAATAAAGGCTGATTTAGTTGCTACCGATCAAGCAATTCTCCTTTGCCACATCCACAGTGGAGATACCCCAGCTGCAGAGCAGTACTTACGGCAGCTACCGTCCCTTCAAAATATCTCCGAAGATGCGCTTTGTTTGCTATCTAAAAAGTGTCTTCAAACGTCGGCTTATGTTGAAGGTGCCGCGATAACAAAGTTTGCATTAACAGAAAAGATATCATCCTTTAAATTAACCGTGTTGTACCTATCGTTACTTAAGAGGCTGTATGCGGACCAAGAAATCATCAAGTTTGCAAAATCTTGTGCCCCTGCCTTATTGGAGACCCCACGAATCACGGCGAGTATTGCTGAAGCCTATTGCAGGGTCGGCAATTATCGTCATGGTTTGAGTTTAGCGTTAAAAAAAGTTCCGCATTGTACCGAGAGTCTATTTTGTTGCTTTCCGCTGCTCGCAACTTACGCTAACAAGTCGGATTTAAATATCGATTTAGAATTACTAGCTGATGAAATGATAGATGCACTAAGTGCTGACGACACTTTAGCCCAAGATGCTAAGGGCGAGTTAGCGTTATCTTTGTCTAAATTACTAGATAACTTGCAGCGTTATGATGAGTCATACTATTTTTTAGAGCTCGGAAACAAGTGTCTTGGGAAAGGTTTAAGCTATAACGCTTTAGGCATGGAACGTTATTATGAAACAACAGTCGCGTATAATATGAGTCGTTACAGCAAAAAACCAATGCACTTCTTGAAAGAGCGACCAAACATAATCTTTGTTGTTGGTATGCCTCGGTCTGGAACAAGTTTGGTCGAACAAATTTTAGATAGTCATTCCATGGTCATTGGCCATGGAGAGTTGCCGGCAGCGAATGTAGCTAGAAGAGAAATTGAAAAGAAATTGAATGGAAAGGAACAGATAAGTGATGAGGTTTTAAAGATATTTCGTAAAGTTTACGTTAGAGAATTACCAGTCGATAAATCAACATTATACTGTGTTGACAAAATGCCAATGAACTTTTGGCATGTTGGTCTTTTGGCGGAGTCGTTTCCAAACGCAAAGTTTATACATTGCCGTAGATCCGAAATCGAAACTTGTTTCTCGATATATAGACAAAGCTTTATTGGCCAACACAATTATTCCTATAGCGTGCCCGACTTAAGACATTACTATTCACAATACCTAAGGATGATGGCTTATTGGGATCAGGTTCTTCCGGAGAGAATTTACTCGTTGGAATACGAAAATCTTGTTTCCGATATAGAGCTGGAATTAGCCAATCTTTTCGACTTTATTGGGCTTGATGTCGAACCTGGATGCTTTAAGTTCCACGAAAATAGTCGAAGAGTTAAAACAGCGAGTAAACATCAAGTCAACCAATCCCTTTACAAAGGCTCAATGCGGGTGACTAGTAATTATCCAGAATTTGTGCGTCTGTTTAAGCAAGCCAAGTCTTGATCGTTTCATACTCACCAAGTTAACTTAGCTTTTCACAGAAAACGACATCGCTTGCAGACTTTGCGTCAGCCCAGCCTAAAGTCTCTAGTTCGGGGCGATCGTAAAACGTATCAACATGACCCAGACATAAATAGGCGACAAGTGATTGCTTGGCGTTGGCGCCAAGTATCGTAGAGACTTTGTTCGCATCAAGAATACTTACCCAGCCCATACCGAGGTTTAAGGCTCGGGCGGTCAGCCACATATTCTGAATGGCACACACTGTCGAATATTGTCCTGCCTCAAGCATACTAGTTTGACCCAGAACAGGGGTGTCGCTGGCTTCGTAAAACACAGCAATATTGATTGGGGCTTCCGTTATTCCTTCAAGCTTTAACTTTGTGTATAAATTGGCTTTTGTGTCTTTAAATAGCTCAATGGCTTTTTCGTTTTCTTCATGGAAAACCTTTGCTACTTGTTGCTTGGTGTGTTCCTCTCTTATTATTACAAAGCGCCAGGGTTGAGAAAAGCCGACCGATGGCGCCATTAACGCTGCGTCTAGAATGGCGTCCAACTGGAAATCACCGACTTCTTTTTCTAAAAAACGGTTGCCACGCACATCGCGTCGTAGCCGCATAATGTCGCGCAGAATATTTTGTTCAACCGAGTTAAAGAGACGATGATTCATGTGTGGCTGTTAGCATATCGGCAAAGGAAGGTTGTCGATATGATAAACGGCCACTTACCTTGAAGAAAGAAAAAACGTGACTAAGCACACGATCGTGTAATTATGTCGCCAATTCACTCTCAGATTTGGCACAATGGCGGCCAGGATCCTGAGCGGTCGATAATTAAAAATAAGCAAAATAATAAACTATGGGGTTTATATGAGTGATTTGCCTGTCACTGGGTCTAACATCTCTCCGGGGTCTTTCGATAAAGCTAAGCGGTATAGCAAGAGTGGTCTTACGACGATCATATTAATACTTTTGCTCGGAACCATTATCAGCGGAACCAGTGAAAATATTCATGCTCAGATGCTGAAACTAGGTGCGTTCATCTGGGATGACTACTTTGTGTTACGTGGCGAGCGACCTATCACGTCGTGTAATCCCACACCTGATATTGAAAGCCGTCTAATTACGCTTGAGCAAGAGCATATTGCTGAAAACGCTGACTTTGCGCTGTTGGCAGAAGACTTCGATCGTGAGGCCGCGCGTGGTTCTTTGATTAGTCAGGTGAGGGTGTGTCAGAAGAAGCACGACGAGGCTGCGGTTTATGATCAGAACTTTACGCCCGCGGTTGAGCTATTCAGAAGCTTTGAACACGTTTTTGCAGATATTAGTTTATTTGCGATTGCTCAGCAGAAAGCGACGCTTATTAGTTTGTTAATGATTGCGTCAATTGTTGCAACGGCAAGCAAGAGTCATATTGCTTTCCGTTCTGTACATCATGTTAAAGACCACTATGTTTCGAGTAGCGCTCAAACGTTAGCGTATGCGGGCTTGGGTATATCGGGTTTTGCGTTCTATGTGGGCTCTCTAAACTCGGGAACTGACGTGACGCATCCTGAGCTGTTCTTTATTCTCATCGGCGGTTGTGCAACTCTCGTTGCGATTAACCTTTATCAATTTTTTACGCCTGATAGTAATTTGGAACAGGGTGGCGGTTTCCTCAGCGCGTTACTAACAATTCCAATACAAACCTTTATGTTGCTGGCTGCCACCTTCCACTTTTTCGTGACCGAGGGGCACTTGCCAGGCATTGCTATCTACTTTACTCAGATTTTCCAACTTACCAATCTGCACTTGGCCATTGGCTTGTATATTTTGTCTGGGATGATGCTTAAAGAAACCTTGCTCGGTGCAAAGATATTTGATGTGTTTAAACCATGGAGGCTTCCTCCTGAAATGTTGGCTTTCGTAGCGATTGCATTGATGGCTTTTCCAACTGCGTATACAGGTGCTTCCGGCATTATCATTATTGCAATGGGTGCAGTGGTATACCAAGAGATGCGTCGCGTGGGAACGCGTCGTCAGCTGTCTTTGGCCGTAACCGCGATGACGGGGTCGGGTGTCGTACTAAGACCGTGTTTGTTGGTAGTGGGCATCGCGATCCTTAACAAAGAAGTGGTCACCGATGAATTGTTCTTTTGGGGCTTTAGAGTCTTTCTTTTGAGTATGGTGGTGTTTGCAGTATTTGCCCTAATTACCAAAAAAGAGCCGCTTAACCCAGCACCCGCAAAAGAAGCATTAATTCCATCTTTGAGACTGGTAAAACCGTTACTACCATACTTTGCGATATTAGCCGGTACTTTGGTGTTTTATGCCTATGTTCTAGATACCTACTTAGATGAGTTTTCTGCGCCGATAGTGTTGCCAGCCTTGGTTGCTATTGTCCTAATTTTTGAACGGACCTTTAGTCGTGATTTTCATGAGAGAAATAAAACAGCTAAAGCTGCACCAACCATTCCATTAGCATTTCATAAGGCTGTAGATAACTCGGCTGTTCAGATCGGTGCCTTGCTAATGCTGATGGCGTGTTCATTTACCGTGGGCGGAATTATCGAACGTACTGGCGGTGAAATTGGTATTCCGGAGATGTTCACGTCTACCTATGCGGCAATGGCCTTTTTAGTATTGTTCTTAGTGATAATTGGAATGATCATGGACCCCTTTGGCGCTTTGATTTTGGTTACCGGAACGATTGCTCCTGTTGCTTATGCGCAGGGTATTCATCCTGTTCACTTCTGGATGACGGCCTTGATGGCGTTTGAGCTAGGCTATCTAAGCCCGCCTGTTTCACTGAACCACCTATTAACGCGGCAAGTTGTTGGTGACGAGGAGGTTCTGCTTGCGTTGCAAGAGGGCGGCGATTCTTTCTATTATCGAAACGAACGAATTATTCTGCCATTACTGGTAATGGGTACGACACTCGCATTGGTTGCCTTCGGGCCGCTTCTATACTTTCAATTCTACCCCTTAACGCCATAGTCTCAACTATGCATAGTAGATAGGCGTTTTTAGGACGTAAAAAAACCGGCTCACATCAGTAGAAATGAGCCGGTTTTTTTTGAGCAACGCTTAAGCAGCGCCGACCATCTTCTTGATGCTACCTACAACATTGTCGCCTTTGAAAGGCTTAACGATCCAACCTTTTACACCGGCTGCTTTGCCGCGTTGTTTCATGCGTGGGTCGCTTTCAGTGGTCAGCATAATGATGTTCACTGCTTGGTTTCCAAGGTCGCCACGAACTTTTTCTGCCATTGTCAGGCCGTCCATGTTTGGCATGTTAACGTCTGAAATCACCAGTTTAATTTGGCTGTCTCGCTGAAGCTTTTCTAAACCGTCTTTTCCGTCAACCGCAACCTCTACCGAAAGGTCATTTGCCGCCAAAAAAGCGCTTACTTCATTACGTACTGTTGCTGAATCGTCTACTACTAATATCTGTGCCATGATTATTTCCTCGCATGTGTCTCTGCTGAGACGTATCGGTTGTGACCGAATTTTTTGATTATAATTAACTTCTACTACTTATATTTTGATTATAGCTATCATCTAGAAAGTGCAAATTTTGAGCTAAAAAAACTCTAGTTCGCCGTTGTCTACAAGCTCATCAACCGCTTTTTCACTCTCTGCGAATTTTTCAGGATCCCAGCTGAGGTTGAAAATAAGGCGTTGATACAGGGTAATGTCAGGGAAGCGATGCTCAGGGTCGTGCAATGTATATTTAAAGCACAGTTGAGGCTCGGTTGACCCAAATGAAATATGCTTACGATGGTGATTAACCATGATCGGTACTTGAGTTCGATGCTCGTTTCCCTGGGATTCGTTTTTAAAGTAACGCGATTTAATCGAACCCCAAATAAGGTTGGTTACTTCATTCAAAATGCCATTGCTGTCGCGTGAGTCTGGGCGGTCTTTATTGATATGCGTTCGCCCCGAGCGAATTAAGTCGAGCACTTCGCCTTCTGTGGTTTGCAGCATCATATAGCCGCGACACCATTCGCTTTCTAAAGGTATGAGACTAAACAGCTCACCATAGATGATTTGGTCTTTTACTAAGTAGGGCAAGTCGCTCCGTACTTTTAGGCCAGGAATGACGCTAGCGAAGGCTTCTTTGGAAATATCTGAGATTCCTTGAGCAAGCTCAACAGGGTAGTACATGCTGCAGATATAATCTTGAACCAGCTTGTTTAACGCAGTGATATCCTCAGCTCTGTAACACCCAGCAATAGCTTGTTTTACGCTTTCGGGCAGATCGTCTGCGCTGTCGCTGTTCGCGCGGCGCAAGAAAATTGGCAGCTCAGGACGGCAGCGGTGAATTTTTTCACATAGTTCTAGTCCTGAAACGCCGTTGTGATCTTCTTCCTCGGCAAGAAATACGGCACCGAGATCGACGTTGGAGTTCATTACGTCATCAATTTCGTTTGACGCATCGCGGAGTCCAACCGTATTGTTACCGGTGCAAACCTTTAGCCCCACAAGATTGTTTTGTGTGCAAACGTCCTTGAGCACATTGAGTGCCGCCTCGTTACATTCATGTACGAGGACCTTACTAACAATTTGAGTTTCTTTCGTCATTACAGCCTCTAGCTTTTGTCTTTTATATTTAGAAAAATTCGAGTTCGCCGCACTCTTCTGCTTGTTCAAGTGCGCGTACTATAGGGATTTCGTAATTAAGTTCTTGGTCGGCGCATAGGTATACGCTGGTGGCAAATAGTTCAGCTTCCCCGCTTGATACAACACTATGTTGAGCATAAGAAGGCAACTGGCTTTCGATAAACTTCAAACATTCTGCATTGAGCCGATGGGGTGTCGACATTCCAAGGCTAGGCACAAATTTATTCAAGTGACGCTTGATTGACCCGCAAAGCGTATTGCCTAGCTCTCCCATATAGTCGTAGAAAGCTTCGTCATCAATTGACGCTACGGTAGATTTTATGGCTTCAGAAACGAATTTTTTACTAGACGAATCGTTGTTCAAATGGACAATGGTGATTAAGCGAAACACTTGAGACGAAATAGTAAGCACAATGCACTCTTGATAGTTCGAGCTTTCAATCGAAGCCGTTTCTTCAACAAGCACATCGTCGTTAGATGCGGTGTGCGTAAATGCTTCGTCGTTCGCAAGTGCTGTTAGGCGTTTCACTTCGCGATTAAAATCTGCCTGGCTCATCGAATAGTACCTATGCCGCCTGAGATGAATCTAAGCGAGTTAAAAGCTCTTTAACGATTTCATTAGTCGCTGTGACGTCAGTGAGAATCATCTTTCCCCCAGCTTGAATGTCTTGGAAGGTAGATGTCGTTAAAAAGTCATTCTTGTTTAGGTTTTCTTTATAGCTTTCGCTTAGCTCTTGGCTGCGCATTGCTAGGTTGCGAACCTCTTCTGCTACAACCGCAAACCCTTTGCCGTGTTCGCCTGCTCGCGCTGCCTCTATCGCAGCGTTAAGCGCTAGAATGACGATTTGCTTCACGATATTGAAGAACTCTTGGTTCTGCTTGTGCATTTCAGCATTATGGTGCATTAACTGAGTAAGGC
This sequence comes from Oleiphilaceae bacterium, assembly GCA_034110885.1. Taxonomy (GTDB): domain Bacteria; phylum Pseudomonadota; class Gammaproteobacteria; order Pseudomonadales; family Oleiphilaceae; genus PZPK01. Next base: position 27,714 of record JAWUYI010000072.1, on the reverse strand, counting down.
TTTCGTGCCAACGTTCGAACGTGACAAGCAGGTGCGTTAGTTCTGCGAGGTCTGTTTCAACGGTAACAAGCTTTTCTGTTAGGAAAAAGGTTTGGCGCTCGTGCTCATGCGCTGCGGCGCTCAGACGAGCCTCATAGTTTTGCGTGAGGTCATTAATATGCATTTCGCTATTGCTTAGAGAGAGAGTTAGCTCAGCTTTTAAATCCGATTTCTGAGTGCAAACGCTTTGGAACTGTTTTTCAGCAAGCTCGAGCTCGTCTTGATGCAGATCTATAGGCACCGAACTGTCGAGTTTGGAACGCAGGGTAGTAATGTTTTCGTTTAGAGTATGTTCTGCCTTGCGGCTAAACGTGCTTTTTAATGCATAGCCAACCGCGAAAGACGCAATCATTGCTGCGAAAAGAATTAGTAGGTTTGTCATGTTACTCGCTTTTATTTTTCTGCTTGTCTGAGACAATGCGTTTTTAATTTTTTTACATTCTATTAAAAGCCTAGCAGTGACTCTGGAAAAAACGCCAACTTAGATATGTAGCGCTTATATGTAAGTGTGTTACCGGCTGTAAACTTTTACGTGAAGCGCGTTAAAATGTCGGCTTAATGCGTAGTGAAAGTGAGAAGTTGGGCATGATTTCGACGAAAATTGCAATATTTCATATTTATGATCTAGAGTGAAAATGTAAGCCCAAAAAATAATGAAGAGGCATAAGAATAAAATGTTTCAGTTGAGTTTTAATCAGAAAGTCGGACTAGGATTTGCTTTTATAATCCTTTTATTACTAGCGTCAGGATTTACCTCCCTGTGGAACCTTAATGATATTAATGGTTCGACCTCGCGAGTAAATCAAACAGCAGTGCCAGTGGTAAAAGAAAGCAACCAGGTACAAATACAGTTACTTAAGCTCGCCAAGTTGAGTACTTTAGCCTTTAACGCTGAAGACAAAGAGAGAATAAGAGTCTACAAGCGCGAGTTTGATGCTGGCATTGAGGAGTTTGATGCTCGTTACAAGAGTCTTCAAACGCTTGCCGAGAATGATTCGGATATGCAGACCCTAGTTATTGGCATAAAGAGTAACTACGACTTCTACCGTTATGCCGTCGACGAAATGTTTGAGGCAAAACTTACCACTATTAATTCTCACGAAGCGATGCTAGCTGAAGCGGATACATTATATTCGCTCGCGGATGCAATTGGTGGGGCTTTAGTCGAGATGCAGTATTTCATGGCTCCAGAAGAATATTCGGAGCAAATGGAATTGATCGCTGGTTTTGCTAATCAGGCCGATGCGAATGCTTTATCTATTATTAAAACGATCGAGGAAGTACAGCGTACTTCCGATCTTACGCGCATCAGTTCGATGGATGACTTCCGTTTTGCCTTAGACGACTCACAGCGTTGGTTTAATAAAGGTGCTGAACTGTTCACGCAATTTGGCAGTCCAGAAATTACTCAAGCCGGCGAAACTGCATATATGAGCTTGAGTGCACAGTTTAATGTTGAACCTTCTATTGTAGATTTGAAGACAAAGGAACTTGAACAAATTGCGATTGCTAAACAGAAGCTAGTAGAAGCAGATGCAGCAGTGACACAATCTATCTCTGGATTAGATGAATTGTTGGAAGCTGCTGATCATCAGTTTACAGCGCTCCAAGACGAAGTGCTTGGCAGCTTGGATATCGGTTTCAAAGTTTCTATTGGTATGCTGATTGTTTTGGTGTTGCTTGCTACGAGCAACTTCAACTCGATGCGCACTGCCATTGCGAAGAAGATGGCAGATTTGGCTAAGTTGAACAAAATTGGTGGGACGCTTGCCGCTGCCCAAAACCAGCACAGTGCTTTGGAAGAAGTCTTGCAAAGTATGCATGAAAAGATGGGTGTGAGTGAAGGCTCGGTCTTCCTTGCCAACGAACATCAAGAACTTGTCGTTAAGGCACACTTTCCACCAAAGTCGATTTCACATCAAACTGAACCCACTAAGTTTAGTTTAGGTGAGGGGATTCTTGGGAAAGCAGCTAAAACTAAGAAGATTATCTTTGTTCCTAACACCGAACGAGATAAGTCATTTATTAGCACTGAATTGAACGCCCCTGCGAAAGCGCTGTTATGCGTGCCTTTGCTTGATAAAGATATGTTGGTCGGCGTTATTAACTTATCTGGTGATGTAAAGGATGTGACTTTTGCGGATAGCGATTATGAGTATGTTTCTTCGCTCGCTCAGTCTTTAGTTACGACCATTAAAAATATCCGTATGCGGGAAGTAATTGAAGAGCAAAACCGCAACCTTGAGGCGAAAGTAGAAGAGCGCACCTCTGAGCTTCGCGCGAAGAATCAAGACATTGCGAACATGATGGCAAATATGCATCAGGGCTTATTTACAATCACTGAAGGCGGCTTAGTTCATAAAGAATACGCAGCTTATCTTGAACAGATTTTTGAGACCGATCGTATCGCGGGGCGCAACGTAAACGACCTATTGTTTGCGAACACGACTTTGGGTTCAGACGCGAAAGACCAAAATATTACAGCGGTTGATGCCATCGTTGGCGAAGACGCAATGATGTATGAATTTAATTCGCATTGCCTGGTAAGTGAACTGACCATTGTTATGGAGGACGGTCGTCACAAGATTCTCGAGTTAGATTGGGATCCGATTACAAGTGACGACGAGGTTGTTGAAAAGCTTATGATTACAGTTCGTGATGTCACCGAACTGCGCCAGCTTGAAGCAGCCGCGCAAGACCAGAAGAAAGAGCTCGAGCTAATTGGTGAAGTTCTGGCAGTTGATGCCGGAAAATTTGCAGAGTTCTTGCGAAGCTCAAAACAATTTATGGCTGCCTGCCATCAAGCAATTCGAAATAATACGACAAAAGAGCACGATGTTATTGCTGAGCTGTTTCGAAATATCCATACAGTGAAAGGCAATGCGCGAACGTACGGTCTTAGCTACCTGACGAATGTCGTTCACGATGTCGAAACGACCTACGATGTGCTGCGTGGCGGTGCAGAGATAGAGTGGGATCAACAAGCATTGCTTGAAGAGCTAGAAGAAGCTCAAGAAGTTTTATAAAAATACGACTTCATATTCCGCGACAAGCTTGGCCGGGACGGAGACGCTTCGAAAGGAGTTTCTCTTGACCCTGAGCGCGTGGCGTCTTGGTTAGATAGTATTAAAGGGCTAACACGTACTGATCTTGATAGTGATGTTAAGAGCATTGTTTCTGAAGCTTACAATATGCTCTTGTCGATTGAATCCAAGCCGCTTTCTAACGTCATTGGCGATGTAACTGAGTCTGTGCAGTCTATGGCGAAACAACTTGGTAAGCCTGAGCCTAAGGTGAATATCGAAGATGGCAGTGTGTATATTGATGGCTCTGTGCATGGCACTCTCAACAATGTGTTTATGCATGTGATGCGAAACGCCGTTGATCATGGAATCGAGTCAGAGCTTGAGCGGGTGAGTAAAGGTAAGGCACCAGAGGGTACGATCTCAATTTGTACCACGGTTTCTGGCGGGTTTGCGCACTTCTCGGTAAGTGATGATGGCAAAGGCGTTGCTTTGGCCAAAATTCGCGATCTTGCGGTTGAAAAAGGTTTGATCAGCACTGAACAAGTGCTTAGCGACCAGGAAACTGCTAACTTGATTTTTGCATCTGGGTTTTCAACGGCCGAGGCAGTGAGTGATCTTTCTGGTCGCGGTGTTGGTATGGACGCAGTGAAAGAATTTCTTGCGCGTGAAGGCGGTTCGATCAAGCTTGCTCTGAAAGATCGTATCGAGAATACGGAAGGTACTCAGGATGTCGATTATCGTGGTTTCGAAACGATCATCTCTATACCTGAAAGCTTGTATACCGAAATAATAAGCTTTGCTAGATCTGCTTAGCGTTACGCACTTTATTTGATAAGACTCTCATCAAGTAAAGCGGTAACGAGAGTAAAAGGCTCTGGTATTTCTATCTATAGAGATACAGAGCCTTTTTTTGTGCCTTAGCAAATGCTTTCTTGTACAGGAACCAAGCACAGATGCCAGCGATCACGTTGCCTACTGCCGCACCTATCATAAGTCCTTTTAAACCACCAAGTTCCGCGCCTAAGGCAAGGAATGGAAGATAGCAAATAAATAGCCGGACAAAAGAAATAAACAAACCTGAAAATGCTTGGCTTACCGCGTTTGTTGAAGACACTAGAAGCATGCACACTCCAAGTGGCGCATAACTAATTGGGATGAAAATGATAAACCAAGACAATTCTTCGGTAATGGCCTCATTGCCGGCGAGAAGAAGGCTGACTTGCCCTGAAAATGAGTAGAGCAAGGCAGCTAGGATTATCTGCCATAGAAACACGACTTGTATAGCGAGTTTGAGAAGCGCTTGAATCTCTACGAAATTTTTCTCACCGAATCGACGGCCAATCATCTGCGGCAGTGACATCGTCATCGCTAAGACCAAAATAAGAGAAAAGAATTCAACCCTTATGCCGAGTCCCCATGCTGCAATAGATTCGGTGCCGTATTGAGCGACCAGACTGGTTGCAAGAATAGAGGCTAGAGCTGGAAGTAATTGGCTCATCATGGCCGGCAAGGCAATACTCATTACTTTTAAGCATTGCTCAACCAATCCAACGCTGATGTGTGTAAAAGTCAGCCAGTGTTTCTTGAAAACTTTGGGGTACACCAATAACCAGCCTGCACCGAACGACGCGATAGATGCCCACGCAGCGCCGGCCAAGCCAAGCTCAAAAGTGAAAATGAATAAGGGGTCTAGCGCGATGTTTAAAAGACTCGTTAATACCATGCAACTGCCAGGCAGCATGGTATTGCCGTGAGCACGACATATGCTATAGCCAAAGTAGAGAAACGCTCCGGTAAACGCGCTGATCAACCAAACGCTCCAAAAAGCGTCTACTAAAGGTCTAAGAGATGCTTCGCCACCAAGAAATTCGAGGATTTGGTAGCGGGCAAGCCAAATACAAAGCGCTATGATAGCAATCGCGCTTGCGCCGATTGCGACAATTACACCTGCAAGGCGGACCGCTTCTTCATTTTTTTTTGCACCGAGTAACTGCGAGATGAGCGCAGTGGTCGCTATGCCTATGCCAACTTGGACGCCAATAAAAACTTGGTAAATAGGAATCGTAAGTCCTATTACAGCTAGCGGAGCGATGCCTAGTCGCGCTATAAACATCGAGTCAGCAAGCTGAAAACTCATCAGCGACACAATGCCAAGCAGCATAGGCCATGTCATTGAGAATAGTTCTTTGCGCCGCAATGGCGCCGCGTCTTGTTCGGAGTCTATTGGTTGTTTTGTCATTAGAGCTTAGTCATCAGCGTTTTCACTATGATTTTTTAGCAATTATCGAGGTTTGAGTGCCAAAAGTAGAGCTGTGATTCTGCATTTCAGCGTTGCATGGATGGCATGAATAGCGAGAGACAGCCCTCAAGCAGACTTAGTGCTAGAGCATTTAAGTGTTCGTTTGCTTTGTCTAGCTAATCGCCGCTATATACCTAAATCTAGCTAAGGCAGAAGTGTAGACTAGTTTAATGACTGTGTATTTCTTGCGTCATGTGTAACAGTGTTCATGGCGCAAAGACGGAACGTGAACGCGTTCTGCGAAGCGTGTTCATCAAAGCGTTTTAGAAATCCATGCCACGTTCATGGCGGCCAACTGCAAAAACAATGTAACCTACTTTGAAGACCGCAGCAGAAACAATGGTAAGTATATGCCCGCCTACCTGAATGGCGATCGAAAATGCTGATGCAAAAGGAAAGGTGATCAGAAGGCTCAACATAAGTATGAATCCGCTGAATAGCATCATAGCACCACCAAGTTTTGAAATTGACGCGTTGTTTTTCATTGTTTAAGCCTCATTATTGAATACACTTTAACTTAAGCGAAATATAGGCCAAAAAAATACGTATTAAAATCAATAGCCTGCAAATACCCATGAAAAATAGAGTCAGATAGACTACTGTTTATGTGAGTCATATCGACACATGGAGTCATAATGACAATGGACGCTCTCGTTCTTGTAAAATTAAACCGCGTATTATCTTGTATTGCATTAGGAGACAAAGCTCAGGCCTTTGCTGCGTTAGTGGATATGGTGAAGGCTATTTTTCCTTGTGACGCAGCTGTTTTATTGCAGCGTTACGGCGATAAGCTCGTTGTTGAGGCTCAGCAGGGGCTGAACGAAGATAGCCGTCTTCTAAGTTTTACAATTTCTGAGCAGCCACGACTAAATAAAATCATGTCGAGTAAACAGTGGGTTCGCTTTGATGCAGGCTCTAAACTTGCTGACCCCTATGATAATTTAGTAGAAAATTATCAAGGGCCTTTGCCTGTACATGACTGCATGGGTACTTCGCTGTATGACCTTAGTGGGAATTGCTGGGGTGCGCTTACCTTTGACACCTTAACACCGAAAGCTTTTGATAGTCTCGACGCGAATCTGCTTAATGTCGTTACAGAACTTGCAAGCTTGTGCCTAGGATTGGAGCGCAACTTAGACTCCTTGTCTCGAACCCGAGAATCGCTTTTGCCGCAGTCGAACGAGATTCTTGGCGCAAGTAATATAATGGATAATCTGAGAGATAGTATTCGCGCTGTAGCAGAGACGGAATTGAGCGTGTTGATTTTAGGTGAGAGTGGAACAGGTAAAGAACTTATTGCTCAAAATATACATCAAAACTCTCGTCTAAAGGATTCTGTATATGTCACGCTGAACTGCGCAACGATGCCATCGGAGCTTGCAGAGTCGGAACTTTTTGGCCACGAGAAAGGGGCATTTACCGGCGCAGATAAAACCAAGCGAGGTAAGTTTGAGCTTGCCGATGGCGGCACCTTATTTTTAGATGAAATAGGAGAGCTTCCTTTCGCTATGCAAGCGAAGCTTCTCCGAGCTTTACAGCAAGGAGAAATTCAACGTTTAGGCTCTGAGGCAACAATTGTTACCAATTGCCGCATTATCGCGGCTACGAATCGTAATCTAAGTGACGAGGTCGGCAAGGGGCGCTTTCGGGAAGACTTATATCACCGACTAAACGTTTACCCAATTACCTCTCCACCGCTTCGAGTTCGCGAAGGTGATATTTTGGTTCTTCTTGAACATTTTACAACGTACTGGCGAAGCAAAATTGGTGTGGCAGAAGTGATCTATTCGGTTGCCGCGCAAAAAGCTGTCTTGGAATACAATTGGCCAGGTAACGTCCGAGAGCTTGAAAACTTCGTTGCGCGACTGTTGGTTACACTTAAAAACAAGTATGGCGAAGTGTTGCATGTTGACGCGTCAGATATACTTCTTGATTCAAGAAGTAAGGCAAGAGATCAAGAACATAGAGCGGAACACGCAGGTAGTCAATTGGCCTTTGACCGGCACTTAACATTAAAGGAACAAACAGAAGCCTATCAGAAGGCGATGATCATTGAAGCATTAAACCGAAGCGAGGGAAACTGGTCTCGTTCTGCTCAGGAACTTGGTTTGGATCGCGCCAATCTGGCGCGTCTTGCAAAGCGGTTGCAGGTCAAAATCTAGCGACTCCGCCAAAACATGATGTCATTGTTAACCGGGACGCATTTGATGATCCGTACTGGGATCTACTTTTTTGAACTGCGCAGGTTAGCCATCGTGTTTTGTTACGGTTGATCCTAATTTAGGTCTATTGTTATCAGCGATCGCCACGATATCCCGAAACGTAGTGTCAGCTGACGTGTAGTCTAGTTCAAGAGGTGTGTTCTTACCTTTGTCGACATAAATCCATGATGGGAAACTAGTCCCACCAATCTCTCTTGCTCGGCAGATTTCGTCTAGCAAGCTTTGGTGTGTTTCTGCGCTATTAAGTAATAGTGAAAATGTTTTTGGAAGACCGATCTCGTCCGCAAGTTGTATGAGAGTTGCGTCATCAGAGGGGTTTAGAGCACGCGTGTAATATGCACGCTGAATTGCCTCATGCATTGCTATGGCTTTATCAAAATTCCGAGCGGCGATAACCGCTCGACATGCAGGGTAGGTCGCGCGTCGAGGCGTGTTATTTGTCCAGAAATCGTGGTTAAAGGGAGTGCCGAGTTTCGCTTCTATTTGGTGCCAGTATGACTGAATTTGCTGCCGCATCGGATGCGGCATTGCTTGGTCCGTATCGGGGGCTAGGCCCCCCAGTAACTCGGTATGCACGATGTCCGCTTGGTTTAGCATCTCTCTCAAGCGCACTAAAGTTGGTTGATATGCCCAACACCATGAGCACATTGGGTCATACACATAAAATAGCATTAAACCATTATTCTCTAAGCGTTGGCTTTTTTAAGCGCGTGAGTCTCAGGTAGCTGCTTGTAGAGCCACATAACCAGTTTGTGCTTCATTTTTGCTAGCTCTAAATCTGACTTTGCGAGCGGTTGAATCTGCTTGTCATGAACGAGCAGTTTGTAGATATACTCAATTTTAATGTCTTGGGAGTCTGTTGCTTCAAACTGTGCAACGCCACGTTTTTCACAGTAAATTACGCCGATGCGAATGGCTTCTTTTAACACGTCCGCTTCATTTTTTATTTTCTTGGCCGCCATGTGTTACTCCTGTTTATGCAAAACGTTGTTTGAGATATTCGTATACTGCGCGCAAGCCTAGTGCTTCTCCGCCTATTGGCCGACCAGGAAGCTTTCTAATGTTCCACGCCATTACGTCAAAATGCGCCCAAGGCACCTCGTTACTAACAAATTTCTCAAGATACAATGCTGCGGTAATCGCTCCGCCGTAACCTGTCTCTGAGCTGTTTGCAATGTCTGCTACATGACTGTTCAACATGCTTAGGTAGGGTTTGTGCAAGGGTAAACGCCAAATCGGGTCGGCGCTTGCAGATGCGCTCTCATTCAGTCCTTGCGCTAGCGGTTCATCGTTACAGAAAAAGCCGGGCAATTCTGTGCCAAGCGCAACGCGGCAGGCGCCGGTTAAGGTGGCAAAATCAATAATCATCTCGGGTTCTTCTTCGCTGGCTTCGAACAGTGCGTCACAGAGTACTAAGCGTCCTTCCGCGTCAGTATTGTCTATCTCAACCGTCAGCCCTTTGCGAGTAGGAATGACATCCCCAGGTCTGAATGCATTGTCCGAAATCGCATTTTCGACTGCAGGGATCAACACTCGGAGATTAATCGGTAAGTTTTGCGACATGATCAGTCTGGCGAGACCAAGCACATGTGCTGCGCCGCCCATGTCTTTTTTCATCTGACGCATAGAGCCGCCAACCTTGATGTTTAGTCCGCCGCTGTCGAAACAAACGCCTTTTCCAACCAATGTTACTTTTGGAGCGTTTTCGTCGCCCCAACGCAAGTCTAATAGGCGCGGGGTATTGCATGAAGCCCTGCCCACTGCGTGTATCATTGGGTAGTTTTGCTCTAATAATAGATCGCCGACTATTTCTGAAAAACGGCCTTCAAATTCGTCTGCTAACGCTTTTGTTTGTGATGCTAAGTCTTGCGGCATCATGTCGCTCGCAGGCGTGTTGATTAGGTCTCTAGTTAAACTGATGGCTACAACGGTATTGCTCACTTCTAGGAGCAGTCCTTCGTTGTCGATACAGATAGTTGCTGTATCCTTTTTATCATTTAAATAACGGTCGAACTTATAGGCAGACAGTCCCCAACTAACGTAAAAGCGGTACGCGATTAGGTCAAGTTGGTCCTCAGGTAAACCGCTGTCGTCGCATAATGAGCTAAGGTCTAACTGATAACTCTGGTTTGGCAGCGCTTGCGCTAAATCGTCCGCCAAATAGAAATCTTCTAAGTTGTCTAAACCTTGAACGACTTGGCGAATAGCGCCGTCTTCACCGGGAATAATAAAAAAGCCTTTACCTTGGTATTGGTGTGCACCAACCCAAGCCTTGGCGTAATCCGCTTGTGAAGATAGCCATTGGTTGAAGTCATTACTCATTACCAAGGTGATCGGTGTACCTGCACTTCCGCCTGTTATTGCATCTGTCATGCTTTTTCCCTTTGTATTTTTTATTCGCTAGAAGACTCTGTTGTCGTGTTAAAGAACGGTTTAGCTCGCCATTCTTCAAAGCCGCCGTCTAGGCTATAGGTATCTGTATAGCCTTGTTCGCTCATATAGTTTGCAGCGCCTTGGCTTGAATTTCCGTGATAACAGCACACAATGAGTGGCTTGGTTTTTTCGTTTGCGTCAACGAACGCTCCGACAGTGCTGTTGTCTATATGCACAGCGCTAACAATATGACCTTGGTTATAGGAGGCCTTATCACGAATATCGATAATATTAATTTCGCCGGGTTTCATTTCTAGCCAATAGGCTAATTGATCGCTACTTAAATGAGCAAATGCCATGGGAATTACCACAATGTCGATGAAAGATAATGCGAGCAGTATAACCTGAACCTAGAGATAGCGGGAACTCGGGTGTTGCGATATTGGATGTATTCAGCCTAAAGTAGGCTTGTTTTTTTGGGAATTAGATTACAACTAGTTTTTTAAGCTAGAGCGAAAGAACGCTAACAGAATAACTAAAAATAGGAGAGCACATGTCTTTAACTGTTTATGGCTACCCGAATACACGAACTCTGCGTGTGACCTGGGCGCTCGAAGAATTGGGCTTGGATTATGATTATCACCTTGTCGATTTGAGCAAGGGTGAAACTAAAAGTGAGCCATACTTGGCGCTAAATCCGGGAGGGAAGGTGCCTACGCTTGTCACCGAAGGAGGCGCGATTACGGAGTCTCTGGCGATCATTAATTATTTGGTGGCGCTTAAGCCTGAGTCTGAGTTAATACCTAGAGCGAGCCCTTATAGAAGAGCCTGTTATGACCAGTGGAGCATTTTTGCCCTAGCAGAATTGGAGCAGCCTTTATGGACGATCGGCAAGAGTAAATTCGCGTTGCCAGCAGAATACCGTGTGTCAGAGATTCAAAAAACAGCGGAATACGAATTCCAGCTAGCGCTAAGTCTTTTGAGTTCAGGTTTAGGCGCGAACGATTATATTCTGGGTAGTGAGTTTTCAGCGGCAGATATCGTGCTGGCCCATACCCTGTTTTGGGGCTTGAGCTTTAAACAAAAAATTGATCAAGAAAACCTTAAGGCTTATATCGGTAGGATGGGTGTTCGCCCTGCCTTATCTTTGGCAAGAGAGAGGGAGAAAAGTGCTTTGCCTTCTGCGTAGCAAGCAAAGCACTTTAATCAAGCTGTTTAAACCTGGGTTTAAATATCAAACTCTGTTTGCAGCTTCTTTTCGACCAAATTATTCTGTAATTTAACGTACATCGGCATGCCTAGTTCGTCATAAGGAGGGTAGTCTTCGCCTTTGATTAGGGGAGCTAAATACTCTCTGCATTCTGCCGTAATGCCAAACCCATCGTCAGTGATATAGTGGATTGGCATTTTCTTTTCTTGGTTTGCGACTTGGCTAAGTGGCGCTTCACCAATACTCCATTTGTATGGATTGCTACTTTCGCGCACGATGATCGGCATAACGGCATTCTTGCCACTTACTGCAAACTCTAACGCAGCTTTACCCATTGCATACGCTTGTTCTACGTCAGTTCTAGAAGCAATATGTCGCGCAGCGCGTTGCAGGTAGTCTGCAACCGCCCAGTGATATTTGTAGCCCAAGGCTTGTTTAACCATGTTAGCCAGAGTCGGAGCAACGCCACCAAGTTGAGTATGACCAAATGCGTCTTTTGCGCCGGCGTCAGCTACAAATCGACCGTCTTCATACTGCGCGCCTTCTGATGCAACAATTACGCAGTAACCATGTTTTTTAACGCATTCATCTACGCGAGCCAAGAAAGTTTCGCGATGAAAAGGCACTTCAGGGAACAATATGATATGCGGTGCTTCATTGCTGTTTTGACCAGCTAAGCCGCCAGCGGCGGCGATCCAGCCTGCGTGTCGCCCCATCACTTCTAAAATAAATACTTTTGTAGAAGACTCGCACATGGATGCGATGTCCATTGCCGCTTCTTTCGTGGAAATTGCTACATACTTAGCTACAGAGCCGAAACCCGGACAGCAATCGGTGAAAGGCAGATCGTTGTCGACGGTTTTTGGAATGCCGACACAGGTAATTGGGTAGCCCATTTTCTCACTAAGTTGAGAAACCTTATAAGCCGTGTCTTGTGAGTCCCCGCCACCGTTATAAAAAAAGTAACCAATATCGTGCGCCCGAAAAACTTCGATAAGGCGCTCGTATTCGCGTTTATTTTCTTCGAAGTTTTTGAGTTTGTAGCGACATGAGCCGAACGCACCGCTAGGTGTGTGGCGCAAGGCTGCAATTGATTCTTCGGATTCTAGGCTTGTATCGATCAACTCTTCACGAAGGGCTCCAATAATTCCATTACGGCCTGCGTAGACCTTGCCTATTTTATCGCTATGTTGTCTAGCTGTTTCGATTAAGCCACATGCAGAGGCATTGATAACGGCAGTGACACCACCAGACTGTGCGTAAAAAGCATTTTTAATGGACATGGATCAGGTAAGCCCTCAAGTTGAATAAAATTGAATTGCGCGCATTATACTGAATTCTGACAAACTGTCATCGCGAGTATGTGACAGTTTGTCAGTAGTTTGGACTAGTTTCTTGCTTAAGCGACTTCAAATAGCCCAGCTGCACCCATTCCGCCGCCAACACACATCGCAACAACGACATATTTTGCGCCTCTGCGTTTGCCTTCAATTAGCGCATGCGCAACAGTCCTTGCGCCTGTCATGCCGTAAGGGTGCCCAATTGAAATGGCGCCGCCGTTAACATTGTATAGGGCAGGGTCGATACCCAAGTAATCTCGACAGTACAGACACTGCACAGCAAAGGCTTCGTTTAACTCCCAAAGGCCAATATCATTAATGCTTAAGCCGTGTTGCTTCAAGAGTTTTGGAATCGCGTAAATCGGCCCAATACCCATTTCTTCTGGCGCATTGCCGGCAACCGTCATGCCTCGGTATATACCTAGGGGTTGCAGGCCACGCTTTTCGGCAAGAGAACGCTCCATAACCACGCACGCAGAAGCCGCGTCACTTAACTGGCTTGCATTGCCAGCAGTAATCACACCGCCCTCGATTACTGGCTTAAGAGCCTGAAGGCTTTCTAGTGTGGTACTTGGGCGATTGCCTTCGTCCTTAGCTAATGTGACTTCTTCGTAGGATATTTCTTTGGTTTCTTTATTAAAGTTTGCTTTCGTTGTGGTCACGGCGACGATTTCATCGTCAAACTTTCCTGCTTCTTGCGCTGCCGCCGTTCGCTGCTGACTTTCGAAGGCATACCGATCTTGCTCGTCTCGGGATACCTTGTAGACCTTTGCTACATGCTCGGCTGTTAGTAACATCGGCATATAGGCATGTTCAGCATGAGCAATAACATTTGCGTCTTGTGACTTGCCCACCCAGTCGAAGTAGGCCTTTTGAATTTCAGAAATATTGTCTTGGCCGCCAGCAACCACAACGTCCATGCCATCCACAATGACCTGCTTGGCGGCTGTTGCGATCGCCATCAAACCTGAAGAGCATTGGCGGTCGATTGTTTGGCCCGAAGCGGTAACAGGAAGTCCGGCTGCCAGCGCCGAAAGCCGCCCAATGTTCATGCCGGCACTGCCAGCCGCCAATACTGTTCCGATAATAACGTCTTCGACTTCATCACCCGAGATCTGTGCGCGCTCTACGGCATGTTTGATGGCGTGTCCCATCAAAGTCGGAGATTTTGTGTTATTGAAGGCGCCTTTAAAAGCGCGGCCAATTGGTGTGCGTGCTGTCGATACGATTACGGCTTCTTTCATTTGGGTTTCCTCAGCAGTTATGTATGTTGAAGTGAAATTGACGGTAAGTTTTATAGTTGTTGCAGTCTATTCTGACAAGGTGTGGCATCTGAAGGGGCTTTTGCCGCGTGCTGTCAGGCATGAGTGATGAGTTGGCCATGTTCAATATCGGCAAGGTGAGCTACATGGTTAAAGGCGCTTAAATAGCAGCGGTCACGCTTGGCGAAAAGCTCTGTAATTCCGGTATTACGCGTTTGCAGATTTAAGTCGATCATGGTTTGGTTGCTTGTGCCAAGTATGTGCTTGAGAGCCATCGATATGGCGCCACCAGAACTGACGACAAAAACTGTTTGATTTTCGGCTTTGTCAGCAATCTCATATAGATCGCTTAACGCGCTTTGAATACGGCTCTCAAATTCTGACCATGTTTCTGGTAGCGAACTTTCAATTCTATTTTCAGACCATGCGAAGAGCGCTTTTTTTAGTAAAGAAAAGAAGTCGCTTTGTGTTTTTGGTGGTGTTATTTCGGTTTTGAAGTCTGCCATAAACGCTTTTACGATACTTTCAAAGTCGAATTCATTCCAATGTGAACTGGTTTGAACCTGCGTCATAGTTTTGTCAGAGCTTGAGTTCAGATTACTGAGTATGTTTTTCGCGGTCTGTGCATGCCTCTGCAGCGCACCCTGAATAATAATGTCTGGTGTGACATTGAGTTTGGCGAAGTATGTACCGAGCAATTGTGCTTGGCGAATGCCTAGCTCTGATAAGTTGTCATAATTGGCCTTGCCAAGAGAGGCTTGCCCGTGTCGTATTAAGAAAATCTTGCTCATGGTTAGTATTACGCTGTGTCGCTGAATTGGTCGCCGGCTATGCTAATCTGCTGTCCGCAGCCCGGCAAATTTATTTAAGCGTGTATATTGGTCACGGAGCTTTTTCTTGGGGTTTTTTTATACGATATGAACATTAACTGGGAAAAATAGTTCAACTTGGTTTTTAAAAATGTTACAAGTCGCAATCGTTTTCTATGACACCAGTTTTATTTACTACTAATGAGCACGCATATGGAATTTAAAAATGTTGATCAAATAGAGTCAGCTCTGGGCTCTTACAACCGAGAACTTGTCAGGATGGGGCTAAGCGTTGGCTTTTTGCTCGGCGTTTTGGTGTACGTGCTCGTTAAATCCGCCGGCCTGCCTGGTGGCTTCACGTTAGCTGTCTCTGCTGCGGTAGGTGGCTATATGGCAATGAACATTGGTGCGAATGATGTCGCAAACAATGTGGGGCCTGCTGTAGGCTCGAAAGCCTTGACTCTATTCGGCGCAATCTTAATAGCGGCGATATTTGAAGCCGCTGGGGCCTTGATTGCCGGCGGCGAAGTCGTAAGTACCATTAAAAAAGGTATTATCGACCCGAGCAGTATTGAAGACAGTCGAGTGTTTATAGCCTTGATGCTCGCGGCGCTTCTTGCCGGCGCAGTCTGGCTTAATTTTGCAACCTACTTTGGTGCGCCTGTCTCAACGACTCACTCTATTGTTGGTGGTGTACTGGGCGCAGGTATTGCGGCTGGTGGTTTTGGTATTGCTAACTGGGGCCAAATGGGCGCCATTGCAGCAAGCTGGGTTATATCCCCATTGCTAGGTGGCATTATAGCGGCCGGCTTTCAACTGTTTATAAAGCGCAAAATCATTCATCAGGATGACATGTTTGCGGCGGCCCGGTCTTTTGTTCCGTTCTTGCTGGCGATTATGGCTTGGGCCTTTTCTACTTATCTGGCTCTAAAAGGGCTCAAGAAAATCTATCCTTTGTCGTTCATGGAAGCCTCGTTGATCGGTCTGGGGGTAGCGATATTTATCCTAGTAATTACTCGGCCTATGATCGCTCGTGCATCTCAGAATATGGCCGATGGGCGTAAAGGTGTAGATGACCTGTTTACGGTGCCTTTAATCTTTGCAGCGGCTTTACTAAGTTTTGCACACGGCGCGAACGATGTTGCAAATGCTGTAGGCCCACTAGCGGCTATCGCTGACTCGGTTCAAAACTCAGGCATCTCTTCAAAGGCGGCGATTCCGTTATGGGTAATGATGATTGGTGCCTTAGGTATCGCTTTGGGTCTGCTTTTATTCGGGCCTAAGTTAATCAAAACGGTAGGCTCAGAAATTACCGAGCTAGATAAATCGAGAGCATTTTGTGTGGCAATGGCGGCCGCTATTACTGTCATTATTGCGTCTCAGTTGGGGCTGCCGGTTAGCTCGACGCACATTGCGGTAGGTGGTATTTTTGGTGTTGGTTTTCTGCGCGAGTATCTGCGTTTAAGCTATGTGACTCAGTTGCATAAAATGGCCGAGCAGCATGAAGGCGAAGAGAAAGAACGCCTAGAAAACTTTTTGCGTGACTTTCAGTCAGCGTCGCTAAAAGAAATGGAAGACCTTCTAAAAGAAGCGAAAGCCAAGAAGAAGACACTCGGTTTAACTAAGAAAGAGCGTAAGTCTCTGAAAGCTATTTATAAAGAAAATTTGGTTAAGCGTGATGCTCTGAAGAAGATATTGGCGGCTTGGGTAATTACGGTACCTTGTTCAGCCGGATTGGCGGCGGTTATGTTTCATGTCATTAGTCAATTTCCATTGATATAGTCAGTTAAAGGCGCAGTGTGAGTGCACTGCGCCTTCTCATCTTTAACGATTAGTTCACAGCATTAACAAGAAGTTTCGTGTTTCTCTAGCGATGCATATCGCATCTCATTTATCATTCTAACCGCTCTGTATTACAGAGTTTTTGGTTCAGTTGTCTATGTCAGTTGTCTAGGTTTATCCTAGTTACATAAGTGAATCCCAAACAATAAAAAAATCTAGGGATCAGTATTATGTCTTACACGAAAATTCTTTCGAAGCTTAAGTATGCGCTTCTGTTAGTTGTTTTGTTTCAAAGTGCGCAAGCTAGCGCGTATTGTTGGTGGTGGCAGGACTGCACCGCTTATAAAACAAAAAACCCAATTGTTTTGGTTCATGGCTTGTCGGGCTTTGACTCACTTTTAGGTGTGGATTATTTCTACGGCGTGAAGGGGGAGTTGCAGGAGCGTGGCGCACGTGTCTATGTTCCAAACGTAACATCTTGGGAAGACGCATATGATCGTGGCGAGCAATTAATTGATTATTTGGATCAATTACGTGCAATTACGGGTGCTCAGAAATTTAATCTAATTGGTCATAGCTTGGGTGCACCTACTACGCGATATGTTGCAGGCGTTCGCCCAGATTTGGTGGCTTCGGTAACCTCTGTTCACGGTGCAAACGGTGGTTCTGGTTTCGCTGATGCGGCTCGTGGGCTTGTGCCTGTTGGCGGCGGCTTAGAGGCATTAATTGAAGGTGCGTTGAATCTACTAGGTAACGTTATCGATACCTTGGCTGGTAACCCCGAATATACTCAGAATGCTCTAGACGCAGTAACCTTCCTAACAACTGCTGGTGCGCAAGAGTTTAATGCGTTATTCCCAGCGGGTGCTCCGACATCAAATTGCGGTGAAGGTGCGGCTGTTGTAAATGGTATTCGTTACTATTCATGGGGTGGAGACTGGACTGCGACGAACGCGTTTGATATTTCAGACCCATTCCTCGTTTTTACCGGTTTGACTATTTCAGGTCAGAACGATGGTTTAGTTGGTCAATGCCAGCAAAACTGGGGTGACGTAATTAGCACGGATTACAACTTAAATCACTTAGACGGCATTAACTTAGTGTTTGGTCTGTCTAATGCATTTGAGGTAGATCCGGTTGCTCTTTATGAGAACCATGCTTCTCGTTTGAAGCGCGCAGGTCTATAAGGTCTTGAAGCCCTCTTAGGAGGGCTTTTTTACAGGCACAATAATTACTTAAGAAGGCGCACATTGCGACTCTATATCTTAGGTGTATCCAACGGATTTGATGTTCCATTAAGGCGTCTCAGCAGGAAGTAGTATGCTCAGCACAAACTCTCGTTTTTTCTCAGTTCCTATGCTGACGCTTTACGTTGCAATTGCGCTGCTGGTGTCGATTTACTTTGTACTTAATGAAGCCCCAGGCGTTGCTCAAGAAAGTGAGTTTCAAAGCTCTCTATCTGTCAGTGGACTTAATAAAACACCGGGGCGTCACCAAGACAACACTTTGAACCGAGACATGGCGCACGAGTTGCCATATGTCTCGAATTTAGGGGATCTGCCTAGCTCCCTCGATGGCGCACAAATGCGCATGGAGCTTGCTGTAGACGAAGCCGGGCATTTAAGGGTTTCAAGTGATTTAAAAGACTTGATGGACTTTTTCTTGTCGGCAATTGACGATGAAGACTTGGAGTTGATTCTCGCTCGCATCGATGAATATTTGGACTATCAATTAGACGAGCCAGCACTGAGCGAGGCTAGAGCAGCGCTTGATAGTTATATAAACCTAAAGCTCGCTTTGTTTGATCTTGAACAAGAGCTAGGGGCGAATACGGATGTGATGGAATCGTCGGGTGATATTTTTGGGTCAGGAGGTTTAGATTCGCTCGAGCAGCAGTTACGACAGCGTAATGAACTCAGAGCACAGCTTTTAAGCCCAGAGATGCACGAAGCCTTTTACGCAAGGAGTGAAGCCTATGACGAATTTATGTTGGAGCAGTTTAAGATTAAGGCGAACAAGAACCTTGATCCAGAGCAGCGGCAGGAAATGCTTGAACAGTCAGAGATGAACGCAGATCCAGAAATTATAGCCTCTAGAAGGGCAAGCATGCCTGTTCAGATTCTGCACCAAGAAACGGAGCGCTTGCGTCAATCAGGTGGTTCAGAAGAAGATGTCCGTCAGCTCCGCACGGGCATGTATGGGGAAGAAGCCGCACAAAGGTTAGAGCAACTTGATACAGACAGAAATGATTGGAAGGGCCGTGTAGACGCTTACTTTGCTTCGAAGGGCAATTTGATTCAGGGGTCGGGCTTGTCAGGGCCTGAATTAGACACTGCGGTAAGTGAGTTGAGGTCGAGTTCGTTTTCGGATACTGAGCAAGTTCGAATTAAGATAATGGAGGGAAGGAAAGATAAAATATAACCATTTGGTCTATTTTGTAACTCTAAGTATGTGCGGCGTAATATGATCAAATTATAAGCAGTGTAAATTTAACTTCATTTTCCTCCCTTTTTTCTAAAATCACCACTATAATCCCGCTAAATAGCTTGGCTATGGCCGTATTCCCTCCGTTTGAATCAAGTGAGCTCTGTTTTATGCATATTGAAAATGACATTAAGTTAGGCTTTAAAGACGTCCTAATTCGCCCAAAACGTTCAACTCTAAAAAGTCGTTCACAAGTCAGTGTTGAACGAACGTACAAGTTTTTGAATAGTGGTAAAACGTGGACGGGTGTGCCGATTATCGCGGCAAATATGGACACTGTTGGCACCTTTGAGATGGCTGAAAAGTTAGCAAACTACAAGATTTTAACTGCTGTGCACAAACACTATACGGTAGAAGAGTGGACTGGGTGGTTGAACGCTCAAGATGACTCTATTTACAACTCTGTGATGATTTCTTCTGGTACCTCAGACACAGACTTCGAGAAAGTGAAAATCATCATTTCTCAAAACCCTAAACTGCAGTTTCTCTGTATTGATGTAGCAAACGGCTACTCTCAACACTTTGTTGATTTTGTTCGTCGTGCACGCGCCGAATTGCCTGAGATGACAATTATTGCTGGTAATGTGGTAACTGGTGAAATGGCTGAAGAGCTTTTGTTGTCTGGCGCAGACGTGGTTAAAGTGGGTATTGGTCCGGGCTCTGTATGCACGACTCGTGTTAAGACGGGTGTGGGCTATCCTCAGTTGTCTGCAGCGATTGAGTGTGCGGATGCATCGCACGGTCTTGGTGGTCACATTATTTCCGATGGCGGCTGTACGTGTGCGGGCGACGTGTCTAAAGCTTTTGGTTCGGGTGCAGATTTTGTAATGCTTGGTGGAATGTTGGCTGGGCATGATGAGTCGGGCGGCGAATTAGTGGAGCGTGACGGACGAACCTACAAACTTTTTTATGGTATGTCTTCGTCAACGGCGATGAATAAGCACTCGGGTGGTGTTGCAAATTACCGAGCGTCTGAAGGAAAGACGGTTGAGATGGTTTACAAAGGACCCGTTGATAACACGGTGCAAGATGTTTTAGGTGGCGTTAGGTCGACCTGCACGTATGTCGGTGCGTCTAGCTTAAAAGAGCTTTCTAAGCGAACGACCTTTATCCGTGTTCAAGAACAAGAGAATAACGTTTACGGCAAAGAGTAAACGCTTATAGCTTTGCTCAATTTATAAAGCCTCCGAAAGGGGGCTTTATTCGTTCTCGGACCTGATACTTAGGTTACTCAGTTCGCCGTCCTCACTTTCTACCGTAAATACAATCGGGCGGCAGCAGACGAAACAATCTTCGACATATTCTTGGTAGGGCGTGCTTAGGTCTAATAGAGCCGTAAACTGCTCTCCACAATAAGGGCACTGAACATGCTTTTCTTCAAGTAAACTCATTCAGTGCTGCACTCCATTGTTATTTTCCTTTCAGGTCACGGTAGCTGCGAAAGATTTCTTTAAGCGGGCGCTTAGCTTTAAAGCCAAATGCTTTTTCGAAATCTCTGCCGTCAATCACAACAGGGTACTTGAAATAATTGACGAGATACGCTGGAAATGATTTTAAGTTAAGAATACGTGCGATCAGTCTAGGAAGCATTGGCGGGATGGAAGGCACTGGAAGCGGCGTGCAGCCTGAAAGCTCTAGGGCATCTTGAAATGCGACCCAATCGTTCGGCGCAACATTATAGACTCCGCGATGGAACTTCTTATGTGCCAGTTCAATCGCATCGGCCATATCATCTATGTGGATGAACTGCATCATTGGTGAAAACCCAAGTAGGCACGGTGGATAAGAGCTTGAAAGTAGTCGTGCTATCGTGTTTTTCACGCCTGGACCCACGATATTACATGGCCTAAGAATGGTGATGTTTAGGTCAGGGAACTTCCAGAGGTATATGTTTGCGAGATTTTCAAGCTCTACGGAGTCAACCAAGTCTTGTGTAAGTTCGGCCGCTTTGAGCGGAGCTTCTTCGTCGATAAGTGCTGGATTGTATGCGTCTGCGCCATAGACGTGATACGTCGAAAGAATAATGACGTGACGTATTCCGTACTTGTGACTTAGATCCATTAATTTCTGTGTACCAAGAACGTTCGCGTTATAACGACGCAGGCGTGTTTCTTCGCTGCTCTGAATGCGCCCTAAATGAATGACGCTATCGAATTTATAGGTCTTGAACAAATCTTCAAAAACACGCTTATTAAAGTCGAGCTTGTAACACGCAATATCATCACTTAAGAATGTCTGTTCACGAAAATCGACAGCGACAATTTGATAGGTTTTTCGTAGGCGGTTAATTACCTGCTGTGCTAGAGCGCCTGCAGCGCCGGTTATAAGCACGGTAGGCTTCTTGCGAGGGGTCTTGCTGCTATCTTTTTGTGCCTTGGTAGATGTCGTTGCAGCTTTTCTAGGGGCCCTTTTTTTTGTGGCGGTCTTTAATTCTGTTTTATGTGTTGTCATTAGAATATCGCTTCTCGTAATTCAAGGCCCTTGGCGATTAAGTCGTTGATCGATTTTTTAACCTTCTCGACTCGTCGAACAATTTGCTCCTCAGTGAGGTCTTGGTTGTCGAAATATATAGGCTTACCAAAGCACAAGTGTACCTTTGCTGGGAATACGACTGGCAGTGCCACAGGGACATAGGGTATGCCGAGCAATTTGGCTAAGGGCTTGATGTCTGCAATCGCGGGTATCGTTTCTTCACAGCCTACAACGCCAACAGGAACAATGGGGGTGTTGTGGTCCATTGCGAGTCGCACGAAGCCGCTACCAAAGCGCTGTAATTGATAACGGTCTTTGTAAAGTTTCCCAGATCCGCGTATGCCCTCAGGGAATACGATGACTGCTTCGCCATTTTCGAGCATTTTGGCGCAGTTAGTAGGGTCGCCCAATACGGCTCCCATCTGGTTTAGTACATTCCCGACAAAGGGTACTGTTGGGAAAAAACGTTCTATCATTGCGCGAGGTGATCTAGGCGCATGCTTGCGATTTGCAAGCGCATACGCAACGAGAGTCCCGTCGATTGGAAGTTGTCCGCTATGGTTAGCAACGATTAGAACCGGGCCCGAGTCTGGCACGTTTTCGATGCCATGGGTTTCCACACGAAAATATTTGTTATAAATGCCTGAGAATAATGACAGCGCGATCTTATTGGTGTCAGTATTGAACCCCCAAGGATCATAGCCTAACGAGCCTAAAGGCTTTTCTATACGGTTTACTTTTTGTTCGAGCTCTTCAGACACGAACATGCGTTTTAAATATGACTTTAACTTCATAGTCTTTCCGATTTTGCAGGTCTTGCTTGTCGTTATTCTTTATATGCGGGATGCAGCGCTTGGACTTGTTCAAGCATATTATTCCATAAAGCTTTTGCTTTGCCACTTAACATTTAGAATACTTGATCTTGACGTAATGTCGCTTGTGTTACGGTTTTGTTTTCTCAATTGGATAGCTAGTAATATGTACATTTGGCACACTTTAGATTTTGATGAGATTAGTGGTACGTTAATGCACGCTCTGCTTAGATTGCGCCAAGACGTGTTTGTCATAGAGCAGACGTGTATTTACCCAGATATAGATGATTATGATAAAAAATCGCGTCATGTATTTGCTTTGTGCGAAAGCAGTTCTGAATTGGCGTGTTACGCGCGGGTCGTATGGCCCGGCGTTAAGTACAAAGAGCCCGCAATTGGCCGAGTTGTGGTGTCGCCGAACTTTCGCCGCGATCGTTTAGGTTCTGAGCTGATTCGTCGATGTCTTGACGAGAGCGATACGCTTTTTTCTGGTCAAGGTAATCGCATTTCGGCACAAGAGCATTTGTACGAATTCTATCATGCCCTTGGCTATGAACGCGTTTCGGAACCGTATGACGAAGATGGGATCCCGCACATAGAAATGTTGCGTCCAGGCGGTCAATAAAGCCCTTCGTTTTAGTCAATCCACCAGTTTTCAGTGCCGAGTTTGTATTTTGGGGTAAGTGTTGGCTTTGCGAACTTTGACCAATATGCAAGGCGATGGTGGTCGATATGCCAGTTCGGGACAATATAAAACTGCCAAAGTAGTACGCGATCTAATGCGCGCATGGCGGTGGCGAGTTGCGTTTTGTCCTTCGCGTTAATAACGTACTCAATTAAGGCGTCTACGGCTACACTATTGATGCCTGCATAGTTCTGACTGCCCAGTACAGACACCAACTCGGAATGATAATAATCGCGCTGCTCGTAACTAGGTGACATGCCTTGTGAAAGCACAAAGGTCATCATGTCGTAGTCGAAGTTGTCTAGTCGTGCTTTGTACTGCGCGGCTTCTATGAGTCTCGGTTTTGCATGAATACCAATGCGCTCAAGGTTTTTAATGTACGGAATAATGACTCTTTCTAATCCAGCTTGGCGATAGATGAATTCGAACTCAAAGAGCTGGCCTGTCTCGGAATGTATTAGTTGGTCACCAGAAAGGTTCCAACCTGCGTCTTTGAGCAGATTCAATGCCTTACGCATTCGAGTACGGAGGCTTTTTGGTGACGCTTCTTCTCCAAACGCCTGTGTGAATAGTTCTTTGGGTAAATGCGCTTTATACGGCTCTAAAAGGGCAAGTTCTTCGCTAGTCGGTAAACCTGTTGCACTATATTCGGAGTTTGGAAAGTAGCTCTTATTTCGTTTGTAGGCTTTGTGAAATAGCGCTTCATTGGTCCACTCGAAATCGAACATTTCGCTGATGGCTTGCCGGACACGAGAGTCGTTAAACAGTGTGCGCCGAGTATTAAAAAAGAAGCCCTGTGTGCCAGAAGGGATTTTGTGCTCGACTTCTTCTTTAACCACAAGCCCTTCGGTTATGGCTGGGAAAGTGTATCCAGAAGCCCAGTTTTTAGCGGTGTAGTCGTGGTAAACGTCAAAGTCGTTTGACTTAAAGGCTTCGAATGCGACGGTTTGATCTCTGTAAAAATCGATGCGCACATCATCGAAATTGAAGCGGCCTCGGTATACGTTAAGGTCTTTCGCCCAAAAGTCCTTTTGCCTTTCGTAGGTGATCCATGCACCAGACTGATGTGCTTTTAGAGCATATGGGCCGCTTAAAAGTGGCGGCACGCTAGACGAACGTTCAAAATCTTTATCTTGCCAATAATGTTTAGGCAAGACGGGCATCTCTCCCACACGGAATAGTGCAGGCTTGTTGGAACCACTTTTAAACCAAAATCGAACGGTACGCTCAGAAATTGCCTCAACACTTTCGACAGCTAAGAGGTTTTGCTTAAATCGTGGATGCCCCTTTTCGATAAGGGTGTGATAGGAATAGACCACGTCTTCGCTTGTGACAGGGTGTTTGTCGTGAAAATAAGCGGCAGGGTTGATATCAAATTCTACCCAAGAAAAGTCGTCGGGGTAGCGGATGGTTTCAGCAAGCAAACCATAGGCAGTTTGAGCTTCATCGGCAGAAGGCGAGTAATCGCCCGTACCAATTAATAAGGTTTCGTTTAATTCCGAAAATCCATATAAATACATTCCCGGTGTATTGATGGGGCTAATGCCTTTAAATGTATAGGGGTTCAGTGAGTCAAAGGTGCCAAACCCGACTAGGCGAATAGTGCCGCCCTTCTTTGCATCTGGGTTAGCCCAGTCGAAGTGTTTAAAGTCTTCAGCATATATAGGTTCGCCGTGAAGCGCGATCGCATGGGTTTCTGTTACGTCGGCTCGAGTCTTAGCTTCTGTTTGGTCATGTTCTTGAGCGTGCGAGGTCGAACAAATACAAAGCCATGCAAGAAGAAATGTTGGTACGCTTCTTAGTCGAACCAACATCCCGAAGGCTGCATTAACTCGCCAAAACTCTCTCACAAAAGCGTTCTTCGTTAAGCGCTTACTTTGACTTAGCATGAATGAGCTCAATGATGCTTGAGAAGTCTCGCTTACCGTCGCCTTGTGCTTGTTTCTCGGTATACAGATTCAATGCCATCTCACCCAAGGGCGTGGCGCTCGAAATCGCTCGTGCGTTGTCAATTGCTAGACCTAGGTCTTTTGCCATGAGGTCGACCATAAAGCCGGGCGTATAGTTATTTGATGCAGGACTTTTGGGCATAACGTCGGGGTAGGGATTGTACTTTTCTAGACTCCAATTTTTTCCGGAGCTTGCTAGCATTATTTCAGAGAGCACCTTGGCATCTAAGCCGTTTTTCTCACCAAGCTTTAGGGCTTCACTCGTGCCTATCATATGGATGGCTAACAGCATGTTGTTGCACATTTTGGCTACTTGTCCCGCACCTTCTGGCCCCGCATGAAATATATTGGCGCCCATTGCCGAAAGGATTGCTTTGCCTAGATCAAAGGCTTCTGCTGAACCGCCACACATGAAACTAAGCGTGCCAGCCTGCGCTGCAGCAACCCCGCCAGATACTGGTGCATCAAGACAATGGATTTTATGTTCTTTTGCTGCGGCATGAAGTTCTCGACTGGTCTCTGCGTCAATCGTCGAGCTGTCGATGACCAAGGCATTGGCTTTTAGCTTTGGAAGGAGCCCTTCGTCACCGATATAAAGGCTTTTTACGTGTTTGCCTGCTGGAAGCATTGAGACAACAACATCTGCATCCTCGATAGCGTTTAGGGCTGAACTGGCCAAGTATGCGCCTGCGTCTACAAGAGGCTGCGCTAACTCGGGAAAAAGATCAAATACTCTTAGCGTATGACCAGCCTTAAGCAGATTGGCTGCCATAGGGCTGCCCATATTTCCAAGGCCAATAAATGCGATCGTAGACATAGACACTCCTTTTATTTTTTTAGTGTGTTCGTATTGTTCTTTATTATCTAATGGCGCTTACCTTGTCATGCGACGAAGGGTAAGCGCTTTGCTCTAGTGTTACAGTTTGGCCTGTTCGCTTAGCGCAGTGCTGATGGGGTTTATCTCCCATGGTGCGGTGAAAAAATGTTCAAGCACTGACGCAGGAATCGCGCTGAAGTGAGGGTACTGCCATTTTGGTTTGCGGTCTTTATCAATTAAGAGGGCTCTGACACCTTCTGCAAATTCCGGATAACGAACAAGATTTGTTCCAAGAATTAATTCTGCCGAGAATACAGCAGGCAACTCTGCATAACGAAAGCGCTTTAGTTGTTCGTAGATCACCAACATTGAAACAGGTGAGCCTTCTGACAGCGTCGCAAGCGCTTTACTGAACCATTTGCTCTCCAGTTCAAGTAACTTGAGGTGGGCAATGATTTCTCCAAGTGAGGTTTGTCGGCAGGCGTTCTCAATGTCATGCAGATGCGGTAACAGGTGAGATGGTACCTCATGATGAACAACAGATAGCGGCGCTGAGTGATTAGCGATGCAATTGTCTAGTAAGGTTGTATTCGCGTCGTTTTCTAAAGACCATGCAGTGGCTAATAACTCATCTAGGAACTGCGCATGTTTGTCAGTAGGGATGAACGCGTCAGCAAGCTGAGTGTGTAGTGCATCACTCGCATTAATAGGGGCGCCGGTTAGACCGAAAAATATCCCTAGAGCATTGGGCATTTTGTTTAAAAAATACGTGCCGCCCACGTCTGGAAATAGACCAATGGTGATCTCTGGCATCGCGATGCGTGTATTTTCACTCACTATCCGATGGCTCGCACCGGCCATCAAACCTAGACCACCCCCCATTACGATGCCTTTACCGATGCAAACAATAGGTTTGGGGTAGGTGTGGATAAGATAATTTAGTTGATATTCGTGTAAGAAAAACTGCTCTGCGTAGTCGCATGGGCCACCAGGAGTTTGTGTCGCCGATTCATGCAGTTTCTGCACGTCGCCTCCAGCACAAAATGCTTTTTCCCCAGCGCCTTCAAGTACGATGAGTGCAATGCTTTTGTCTTCTTTCCACGCCTTCAGTTTGGCCAACAGTACATCGACCATCTCTAGTGTCAGGCTGTTTAGAGTTTTTTCCGAGTTAAGAAGAATGCGTCCAATTTGTCCGCTCTTAGCAGATTCTTCAGTAACTTTGATTGAGTCTAGGTCTTTGGTTTTTTTTGCGCTCATAGTCTGCTCTTGTTTTCTTTATGTCCAACTCGGGTTTCGTTTCTCTAAAAAGGCATTGGTGCCTTCGAGTTGGTTTGCTTCGCCGATCAAGTCGATAAACTCATCGCGTTCATTAGCAAGGCCAGCTGCAATAGCCGCTTCGCGAGGAGCGCAAAGCAGGCGTTTACAGGCTCGTATCGCGTCGGGACTTTGTTGAGCAACTTGCTGGGCGAGCTCTAAGGCCCGCGTTAGTCCTTGGCCGGTGTCACAGGTTTCTTGCACGAGACCAATTCTTTCTGCGGTGTCCGCTTTCAAGCGCTCGCCTAAAAGAATCACACGACTTGCCCACGCTTCACCAACTAACCAAGTTAAACGCTGCGTGCCGCCAGCGCAGGGGAGTAAGCCCACTTTGGCCTCTGGAAGCGCTAATTGCGCGTGTTGTTCTGCGATTCGAATATCACAGGCTAGTGCACACTCTAAACCTCCGCCCATGGCATAACCATTAACTGCGGCAACGCTAACACCTGAAAAATTGGCAAGCGCTTCGAATGCTTCACCAAAAGCTTCGGCTACATCTCTCGATGCGACTTTATTGCCCGAGGCGAACTGTTTGAGGTCGGCGCCTGCGGAGAAAAACTTTTCGCCTTCTCCGTGAATCACTAAGGCCACAATTTTAGGGTGGGACTTAAGCCCCAGAACCACGTCTCTAAGTCCGTTTAGACTTTCAAAAGTCCAAGTGTTTGCCGGTGGGTTGTTGATTGTGATTTGCAGAACTGCATTATGTTCAGTTAGACGAATCATATTGGTCGGGCTAGTTATTTCTGTCATGGTCACTCCAAAGTGCGAATTTGCTGACGGTTTACTCGTGAGTGGTTGTTCACGTTGTTTTGCCGCAAA